>NZ_JABWRY020000001.1:635357-953035 GCF_014269205.2 Pseudomonas kermanshahensis | reverse complement strand
GGCCACTCCAGCACAGAGGATTGACCCATGACTTACCTGTTCGACCCGCCAGCCATCGTCAGCCTGCCCATCCAAGGCAGCGACGCGCGCTTCCCGGTTGGCCGCGTGTTCTGCCTGGGCCGCAACTACCCCTGGCCGCAGGCCACCGACCCAGCGCCCCGTGAGCCGGTCTTTTTCATGAAGCCGGCCAGCAACGTGGTCGAGGCACAGGGCGAACTGCCCTTCCCGCCGCAGACTGAAGAGTTTTGCCATGAAATCGAGTGGGTGGTGGCGATCAGCAAAGGCGGTGCCGACATCAGCCCGGAGCGCGCGCTGGAGCACGTCTATGGCTTTGCCGCTGGCCTGGACCTGACCCTGCGCGATCGTCAGCGCCAGGCCAAAAGCGAAGGGCTGCCCTGGGAGGGTGCCAAGGTATTCGAAGCCTCGGCGCCGATGACTGCCCTGGTGCCGGCCAGCGAACTGGGCTGGCCACTGGACGCTGCGCTGTGGCTGAAGGTCAACGGCGAGGAGCGCCAGCGCGCCCGGCTGAGCCAGCAGACCTGGCCATTGGCCGAGGTGATCAGCCGCCTGTCCCGGCAACTGCCGCTGCGCCCCGGTGACCTGATCATGACCGGCAGCCCGCCTGGCGTGGCCCCGCTCAACCCTGGCGATGTGATCCATGCCGGCATCGACGGCATCGGCGAGTTGCAACTGCGCGTTGGCCCTCGTCCCGCACGCCACACCGCCCACGCCGCCTGAATTTCTGGAGCAAACAGATGAGCCAAACACACAACAAGAAAATCGCCTTGGTCACCGGTGCCGGCAGCGGCATTGGCCGCGCCGTCGCCTTGGGGCTGCTGGCTGATGGCTTCAGCCTGGTCCTCGCCGGTCGGCGTGCCGAACCCTTGCAGGCGTTGGCAGAACAGGCCCGTGCAGCCGGTGGCGAGGCCCTCGCGGTGCCCACCGATGTGCGCGACGAACAGAGCGTCGCCCAGCTGTTCGCCACCATCGAGGAGGTGCATGGCCGCCTCGACCTGATCTTCAATAATGCCGGGGTCAATGCGCCTGCCGTGCCCATCGACGAACTGCCGCTGGAGAACTGGCGCAATGTCATCGCCACCAATGTCGACGGCGTGTTCCTCTGCGCCCGTGCGGCCTTTGGCCTGATGCGCAGGCAGCAGCCGCAGGGCGGGCGAATCGTCAACAACGGTTCGATTTCGGCGCATACCCCACGCCCCTTCACTGCGCCCTACACCGCCAGCAAGCACGCGGTGCTGGGCCTGACCAAAGCCCTGGCCCTGGACGGCCGCCCCTACAACATCGTGTGCAGCCAGGTGGACATCGGCAACGCCCTGACCGAACTGTCCGAACGCATGACCCGCGGTGTGCGCCAGGCCAATGGCGAGATTGCCGCCGAGCCGATGCTCGACGTGCGCCATGTGGCGGATGCCGTGCGCTACATCGCCGCCCTGCCGTTGGACGCCAACGTGCTCAACATGACCGTGATGGCCAGCAACATGCCCTTCGTCGGCCGTGGCTGACACCTTGCCTTTAAGGAGTGACCGATGAAACCTGAAGTCCTGCAACTGAGCCCGATCCTCATCCCAGAAGTCCGCGAGCGCCTGGAAGCGCTGTTCACCGTGCACCGGTACTACGAGCAAGCCGACAAGGACGCCTATATCAGCGCGCATGGCAACACCATCCGCGCCGTGGTCACCGGCGGCCATACCGGTATCAGCCAAGCGCTGATGGCGCGCCTCCCCAAGCTGGAAGTGATCGCGGTGAATGGCGTTGGCACCGATGCCATCGACCTGGCCTATGCGCGTGATCGGGGTATCCAGGTGACTGCAACCCTCGGCGCGCTGACCGAGGATGTCGCCGACCTCGCCATCGGCTTGCTGATTGGCGTGTGCCGAGGGCTGTGCAGCGGTGACCGGTTCGTCCGCGCCGGCCACTGGGCCACCAGCGCCACACCGCTGGCGCCATTGCCGTTGGCGCGGCAGGTGTCGGGCATGCGTGTGGGTATCGTCGGCATGGGCCGCGTCGGCCGCGCGGTGGCCCAGCGGGCGGCGGCGTTTGGCTGCCCGATTCGCTACACCGACCTGCAGCCGCAAGACGTGCCTTATGGCTTCGAGTCGAACTTGCAGCAATTGGCCAAAGACAGCGATGCGCTGATTCTGGCGGCGGCCGCCGACCAAGGCGAGGCGTTGGTGGGGCGCAAGGTGCTGCAGGCGCTTGGCCCAGACGGCTACCTGATCAATATCGCCCGTGGCAAGTTGGTGGACGAGCCCGCGTTGATCGCGGCACTTGAAGCGGGTGAGATCGCCGGGGCGGCGCTGGATGTGTTTGCCGATGAACCTCGGGTGCCCGAGGCGTTGTTCGAGCGCGAGGATGTGGTGCTGCAGCCGCACCGAGCCAGCGCCACCGTGCAGACCCGCACGCGCATGGGCGAAATGGTGGTGGCAAGCCTGGTGGATGTGTTTGCCGGGCGTACACCACAGGGGTTGGTTATCTAAGCGGCCTGTACCGGCCTGTTCGCGGGCCGGTACAGTTGCACGATGCAGATCAGGCCACCGCCACTTCCACAGCCTCTCCGTTCAGCCGCACCGGCCACACCCGCAGCCGCTGCCCGGCATCTTCCAGGCATTCCCCGCTGTGCAGGCTGAAATGCTGTTTGTACAGCGGCGCCACCACCACCAACTCACCCTGCAAGCTACCCACCAGCCCGCGGCCAATGATGTTGGCACCCGAGCGCGGGTCGCGGTTGTCCAGCGCATACAGTGGCTGTTCCTGACCCGGCAAGTAAAACAGCGCCACCTGGGCCCCCTCGTGCCACACCACCACGCCGGAATCGGCTACCAGGTCGCGCGCTTGGCAGACTGTCTGCCAGTTCGTCTGGTGGGCTACAGCAGTATTGGTCAGGTTCATCAGACAGCCTCCTCGGCAGTGGGGATCAGGTGCAGCGGTGCCGCTGGGCGGCGCTGCTCGCGCTCGCGGACGAAGTGCACGTCCGGGTCGGCGCGGTGGTCGTTGACGAAGGTGCGGAAGCGCTTGAGCTTCTCCGGGTCGTTGAGGGCATTGGCCCATTCGCATTCATAGTGGTCGACCACATGCTGCATCTGCGCCTCAAGCTCGGCGGCCAGGCCCAGGCTGTCGTCGAGGATCACCTGCTTGAGGTAGTCCAGCCCGCCCTCCAGGCTTTCGCGCCAGACCGAGGTGCGCTGCAGTTTGTCGGCAGTGCGGATGTAGAACATCAGCACACGGTCGATCAGGCGCACCAGGGTCTCGTCGTCCAGGTCGGTGGCAAACAGCTCGGCGTGGCGCGGGCGCATGCCGCCGTTGCCGCACACGTACAGGTTCCAGCCCTTGTCGGTGGCGATCACGCCGATGTCCTTGCTCTGCGCCTCGGCGCATTCGCGGGTGCAGCCAGACACCGCGAACTTGAGCTTGTGCGGGCTGCGCAGGCCCTTGTAGCGGTCTTCCAGGCGCAGGGCCATGGCGACGCTGTCCTGCACACCGTAACGGCACCAGGTGCTGCCCACGCACGACTTCACCGTGCGGGTCGACTTGCCGTAGGCATGGCCCGTCTCGAAACCGGCTTCGATCAACTCGCCCCAGATCAGCGGCAACTCGTGCAGCTGGGCGCCGAACAGGTCGATGCGTTGGCCACCGGTGATCTTGGTGTAGAGGTCGTACTTTTTTGCCACCTGGCCGATCACGATCAGCTTGTCCGGGGTGATTTCGCCCCCGGGGATGCGCGGCACCACCGAGTAGGTACCGTTTTTCTGCATGTTGGCCATGAAGGTGTCGTTGGTGTCCTGCAGCGGTACCAGCGCCGGGTCCATGATCGGCTGGTTCCAGCACGAGGCGAGGATATTGCCCACCGCCGGCTTGCAGATATCGCAACCGACATGGCCTTTGCCATGGCGCGCGAGCAGGTCATTGAAGGTGCGGATGCCGCCAACCCGCACCAGCCCGTAAAGCTCCTGGCGGGTGTAGGCAAAGTGTTCGCACAGGCTTTTGTCGACGGTCACGCCGCGGGCGGTCAGTTCGTGCTCGAACACCTGCTTGAGCAGGGCCGCACAGCCGCCGCAACCGCTGGCCGCTTTGGTGCACCCCTTGACCGCAGCGAGGTCGCTGCAGCCGCTGTCGATAGCGGCGCAGACTGCGCCCTTGCTGACGTTGTGGCACGAGCAGATGGTCGCGCTGTCGGGCAGCGCATCGGCGCCCAAGGCCGGCGCGCCGCCCGTTTGCGGCAAAATCAGGGCGGCCGGGTCGGCAGGCAGGGCGATGCCATTTTGCGCGTACTGCAGCAGGGTATCGTAGTAGCTGTTGTCACCGACCAGCACCGCACCGAGCACATGCTTGCCACTGGCATCCACCACCAGCCGGCGATAGGCCGCATTGGCTTCGTCGATGAAGCGGTAGCTGCGCGAGCCCGGCGTAGCGCCATGGGCATCGCCGATCGAGCCGACATCCACGCCCAGCAGCTTGAGCTTGGTCGACATGTCGGCGCCGGTGAACGGCACCGCTTCATCGCCCACCAGCAGCGCCGCCAGGTTGCGCGCCATGCTGTAGCCCGGCGCGACCAAGCCGAACACGCTGCCATTCCATGAAGCGCACTCGCCGATGGCGAAGATGCGGGCGTCATGGGTGCGGCAGTGATTGTCGATCACCACCCCGCCGCGGGCGGCAATCTCCAGCCCGCACGCGCGGCCCAGCGCATCCTGCGGGCGGATACCGGCAGAGAACACGATCAGGTCGGTTTCCAGGTGCTCGCCGCCGTCGAAGTTCATGCGGTAGCGATACGCCTCACCGGCGCTGATCGACTGGGTGGCGCGGGACAGGTGCACGCCTACGCCCAAGGCCTCGATCTGCGCCTTGAGCGCCGCGCCGCCCTCGCCGTCCAACTGCACCGGCATCAGCCGAGGGGCGAACTCCACCACATGGGCTTCCAGGCCGAGCGACTTCAGCGCATTGGCTGCTTCAAGGCCCAACAAGCCCCCGCCGACCACCACGCCTCGGCGGGCACCCTGGGCGGCGGCGCGGATGGCGTCGAGGTCGTCGAGGGTGCGGTAGACCAGGCGGGCATTGCCGCTGGAGCCTTCGATCGGGGGTACGAAGGGGTATGAGCCGGTGGCCAGGATCAACTGGTCGTAGCCATAGCGGCCTTCGGCGGTGACCACTTCGCGGCGCGCGCGGTCGATCTCCAGCACAGGCTCGCCCAGGTGCAGGTGCACGCCTTGGCGGGTATAGAAGCCTTGCTCGCACAGGGCCAGGGTTTCGGCACAGCTGCCGCCGAAGTACTCGGACAGGTGCACACGGTCATAGGCACGTTGGCGTTCTTCGCCGAACACCCGCACCTCGAACCGCTCCAGGGCGCCCCGCTCGATCAGTTGCTCGACGCAGTGGTGGCCGACCATGCCGTTGCCGACAATGACCAGTTTCTCGCGCTGTCCGCCGTTCGCTGTTGCCTTCATAGCCGATCCTCGATCAAAAAAAAACGCCTGGAGCCGAAGCTCCAGGCGCCTTTGCCTGTACTCATCAGGGTGTGCCCCTGGTTGATCGCCGTTGATCAGTGGGGCGTGTTGTGAAGCTGGTAAAGCAGGGAGTGTGCCAAATACTGCCTGTTGGGCCTCTTCGCAGCACAAGGCTGCTCCTACCGGTTCTGCGCCCCCCTGTAGGAGCAGCCTTGTGCTGCGAAGAGGCCGTTACAGGCACCCCAAACCGCACAGCCAAGGTGCACCCCTCCCCATCCCGGTGCACTCAATACACATCGCGCCGATAGCGCTTGGCCTTGCTCAATGCCTCTACATACGCATCCGCCGCAGCCTCGCTCATACCGCCATGCTCCGCGACGATGACACGCAAGGCGCTGTCCACATCCTTGGCCATGCGCTGGGCATCGCCGCACACATAAAAGAACGCGCCCCCTTCAAGCCACCGCCAGAGGTCAGCGCCCTGCTCGTGCATGCGCTGCTGCACATAGATTTTCTCGGGCTGGTCGCGCGAGAAAGCGGTATCCAGGCGCACATGGCCGGTCGCCTGCCACGCTTGCAACTGCGCTTGGTAATAGAAATCGCTGGCGGCAGACTGCTCACCGAAAAACAGCCAGTTCTGCCCACGGGCCCCACGCGCTTCGCGTTCTTCCAGAAACGCCCGAAACGGCGCGATACCCGTGCCTGGGCCGACCATGATCACCGGCACATTGTCGTCCTCAGGCAGGCGAAAATGCTTCGATGCCTGCGGGAAGATCGCCACCTTGATGCCTTGCGCACGGTCGGCCAGAAAGGTCGAGCAGGCCCCTTTGCGCTGCCCGTAACGCACCGTCGAGACCGTCAGGTGAACCTGGCCGGGGTGCGCCAACGGGCTGGAACTGATCGAGTACAAGCGCGGCTGCAACGGCTTGAGCAGGTCAAGCCAGGTGGCCAATGGCAGGTCTTGCGGGAACTCGCGCAGTACGTCCGCCAATTGCCGCCCCCACAACCAGCTCTGCAGCTCGGCCTTGTGCTCAGGCTGAAGCAGCCGGCGCAGGTCCGCCGCCGTCTGGCTGAACACCTGCAACTGCGCAGGGGTGACCTTGGCGATTTCCAGGTGGGCTTGCATGGCAACGGCCAACGGCAGCGCAGGCTGGCCTTTGATCTCAACCAGAGCCTGGCCATCGAGGCGCATCAGTGCCAGCAACTCCTCGACCAACGCCGGGCAATTGCGCGGCCATACGCCCAAGGCATCGCCCGGCTGGTAGGTAAGCGTGCTGCCCGACAGGTCGAACACCAGTTGGCGAGTCTCCTTGCTGGCACCTGGGGCGTTGAGCACGCGGTTTTCCAGCAAGGTGGCCGACCAGGGTTGCTGCTTGCTGTAGGCCTCCACGGGCGCGGGTGCGCTGCTTGCCTGGGGCGCGGCGGCGCTGCCCAACTGCGATGACAAGGCGTCGAGCCAGGTGGCGAACGCCTCATCGAAGTCCGGCTCGCAGTCCACCCGTGGCAACAACCTTCGCCCGCCCAGCTCGGCCAGGCGCTGATCGAGCTTGCGGCCAAACCCGCAAAACTGGTCGTAACTGGAGTCACCCAAGGCCAACACGGCGTAAGGCACGTCGGCACAGTGGGCGCCCTCCTCGCCTTGCAGGGCTTGCCAGAACGCCGTCGCACTGTCGGGCGCATCGCCATCGCCAAACGTACTGGCGATCAGTACGACACTGGCCGCGCCGTGCAACTGCTGCGGGCTGACCGCTGCCATGCAACTGAGCTGCACGGCGAGGCCGGCGCCACGCAGGCGTTCGGCACAGCGTTCGGCCAGTGCCTCACCGTTACCGGTTTGCGAGGCCCACAGCACCTGATGCTGGGGCGCCGCAAGCGTCGGGTTAGGCAGTTCCGAAGGCTGGGCGAACAACCCCGCCAATAGCCCATCGACGAACAGCCGCCGGCTTGCGGCCAGCGGCGCACTGGCCGGCAGGCTGGGCACCCCCTCAGCGCGGGCCTGGTCCAGGCCGAGCAAAAAACCCTGCAAGTAATGACGCTCCTCCTCGGCCAGCACCGGGGCTGGCAGGGTGTCCAGGCCAAGCAGACGGGACAGGGTGGCGGTCGGCATGTGGGCAGGCTCCGGGATGGCAGTGGCGGCGCTCAGGTCAACGGCGTCGATACGTTCGCCGGCAACCCGCTGCAGGGCCACGGCGCAGTGTTTGAAGGCCGGCTGCAGCGACAGCGGGTCGACGGCATCGCAGGTCACGGCATTGATCGCCAGCTGCTCGCCCATCACATCGTTCCAGTGGAAAGGGGCGAAACAGTTGCCCGGCATGACCCGATCACTGACCCGTGCCGGCAACAACGCCTGCCCCCGCCGCGAGCGGACGGCAACCTGGTCCTTGTCGCGAATACCCAGGCGCGCGGCATCGTCAGGGTGCAGCTCGACAAAGGGGCCGGGCTCGAGTTTGTTCAGCGCAGGCACCTTGCCGGTCTTGGTCAGGGTGTGCCATTGGTGCTGCACACGGCCGGTGTTGAGCACCATCGGGTAGTCCGCGTCGGGCAGCTCGGGCGCAGGCAGCCAAGGGCGGGCGAAGAAGCGCGCTTTGCCACTGGCCGTCGGAAACGCCAGCGCCGGGCGCTTGCCCTGGGCGTCGAGCAACAGCGGCTGGCTGCTGCCGTCGTTCTGGTAACGCAGCGGGCTGCGCGGGGCCTCATGCCCTGGCGCGCAGGGCCACTGGCGCGGCTGCGCGCGCAGGTCGGTGTAGCCGATACCGCGCAGGTCGTAGCCGGTTGCCGGGTTGTGGAAACGGCGGATTTCGTCGTACACCGCTTCGGCATTGGGGTAGTCGAAGGCATCGGCATAGCCCATGGCGCAGGCGATGCGGGCGATGATCTGCCAGTCCGGCAGGCTTTGGCCTGGGGGTGCCACGGCGCGGGGCATCAAGGTCAGGTTGCGTTCACTGTTGATCATCACGCCCTCGCCTTCGGCCCACAGCGCGGCCGGCAACAGGATGTCGGCGTAGCGGTTGGTCTCGGTGTCGAGAAACGCATCCTGGGTGATCACCAGTTCAGCCTGGCCCAGGCCGTCGATCACTTGCTGGCGGTTGGCGACGCTGGCCACCGGGTTGCTGCAGATGATCCAGCACGCCTTGACCTCGCCGCGCTTCATCTGCTCGAACAGCGCCACGGTGCCCTCGCCGCCTTCGCTGCGCAGGCTGCCTGGGGCCAGCTGCCACTGGTTTTCGACAAAGGCGCGGTCGGCCGCCACCAACGCCGATCGCTGCCCCGGCAGGCCCGGCCCCATGTAGCCCATCTCGCGGCCGCCCATGGCATTCGGTTGCCCGGTGAGGGAGAACGGCCCGCTGCCAGGGCGGCAAATGGCGCCGGTGGCCAGGTGCAGGTTGCAGATCGCGTTGCTGTGCCAGGTGCCATGGATGCTCTGGTTAAGGCCCATGGTCCAGCAGCTCATCCAGTCCTTGGCACCGCCGAGCCATTCGGCGGCGGTGCGGATGTCGGCTTCGCTCAGGCCGGTGATGGCGGCGACGCGGGCGGGGCTGTAGTCCTCCAGGAATGCAGGCAGGTCTTCCCAGCCCTCGGTGTGACGGGCGATGAAGTCAGCGTTTGTGTGGCCGTTCTGGTGCAGCAGGTGCAGCAAGCCATTGAGCAGGGCCATGTCGGTGCCCGGGCGTACCTGCAAGAACAGGTCGGCCTTGTCTGCGGTGGCCGTGCGCCGGGGGTCGACGACGATCAACCTGGCGCCGGCTTTCAGCCGGTCGAGCAGGCGCAGGAACAGGATTGGGTGACAGTCGGTCATGTTGGCGCCGATCACCAGAAACACCTCCGCGTGCTCGAAGTCCTGGTAGCTGCCGGGCGGGCCATCGGCGCCCAATGACAGCTTGTAGCCGCTGCCAGCGCTGGCCATGCACAGCCGTGAATTGGACTCGATATGGCGGGTGCGGATAAAACCCTTGGCCAGTTTGTTGGCGAGGTACTGCGCCTCCAGCGACATCTGCCCCGACACATACAAGGCCACGGCATCGGGGCCGTGCTGGTCGATAATGCCGCGCAGGCGCTCGGCGGCCTGGGCGATGGCCTGGTCCAGGCCTGTGCGCGCCGGTTGCTGGCTGCGTTGCTGGCGCAGGTAGGCGTCTTCCATGCGCCCGGCCGCGCTCAGCGGTACGTGCGCGGTCAGGCCCTTGGTGCACAGGCGGCCAAAATTGCTGGGGTGCTGCTTGTCGCCGCTGATCTTGCTGACTTTGCCATCGGCCACGCTCATGACAATGCCGCAGCCGACGCCGCAATACGGGCAGACACTGCGTACTTCGCTGCTGCTCATGGGCCGGTCTCCTGGTAAAAACACAAAAGGCGCCGGCTGCCCCGGCTTGCATGGCAAGCGGGGCAACACGGCGCCTTTGTCGTGAAAATGTGCGGGCAATCGGCATTGATTGCCCTGGGTAGAGGCAAGCCAGCAATTACCGGGCCAGCTGTACTGGGCTCATCGCGGGCAAGCCCGCTCCTACAGGGCCTGCGCTATCAGGGAAGGTTTGGCGCACCATGCGGTGGCATCTCGCAGGCTCGCAGCGCTATGCTGGGGCACATTTTAGCCAGAGTTACTGCCCTCCCCCCATGTCCCAGGTGATCCTCAAAACCCCCGCCCAACTCGACGTGATGCGCAACGCCGGTCAGCTACTGGCCCAGGTATTTGCAGAGCTCGACCGTTTCATACGCCCTGGCGTAACCACGATGCAGATCAACGACCTTGCCGAGGCGTTCATCGTCGACAGCCTGAAGGCACGCCCGGCGAGCAAGGGCCAGTATGGGTTCCCCTACGCGCTCAATACGTCAGTGGACCATGTGGTCTGCCACGGCATGCCGAAGGCTGATGAAGTGCTGAAGGAAGGGTCGATCATCAATGTCGACATCACCCTCGAACAAGGCGGCTATATCGCCGATTCGTCGAAGATGTATTGCCTTGGGGTGATCAGCGATGAGGCCCGGCGGTTGGTCGACACCACCTATGACGCGCTATGGAAAGGCATCGAGCAGGTGCGCCCGGGGGCGACGCTGGGTGACATTGGCCATGCTATCCAGGCCCATGCCGAAGCTGCGGGCTACAGCGTGGTGCGCGAATATTGTGGCCATGGCATTGGCCAGCAGATGCATGAAAAGCCGGAGGTGCTGCATTACGGGCAGCGCGGCATGGGCATGGCGCTCAAGCCTGGCATGGTGTTTACCATCGAGCCGATGATCAACCAGGGCGGGCGTGGGACACGGACGTTGAAGGACGGGTGGACGGTGATCACCCGCGACCATACGCTTTCTGCGCAGTGGGAACATACGGTGGCGGTGACTGAGGCGGGGGTTGAGGTGCTGACGTTGCGGGAGGAAGAACGCAAGCGTTGATACCGCAGCGCGGCACAGACCCTGTGGGAGCGGGTTCACCCGCGAACACCGGCGAAGCCGGTGCCCTACACCGCGTCGCCTTCTTCGCGGGCAAACCCGCTCCCACAGGCCCCTGCTAACTGAATACGATAGGCTTGGCGCAGCAAAATTCAGCACAAACAAAAAAAGCGACCCTAAGGTCGCTTTTTCTGTAACTTCCGGGTGTTCAGTGGGCCCTGGAAGTTGAATATGGCGCAGCGGACGGGACTCGAACCCGCGACCCCCGGCGTGACAGGCCGGTATTCTAACCGACTGAACTACCGCTGCGCTATACATCGAGTGGTGGGTGATGACGGGATCGAACCGCCGACCCTCTGCTTGTAAGGCAGATGCTCTCCCGGCTGAGCTAATCACCCTTTCGTCTCGGTGTGGCGCGCATTCTACGGATGAGCCCCTACCCTGGCAAGCACTTTTTTCGACTTTTTTAAAAATTTTTTCGAAGCCTTTCAAAGACCTAGCAACGCTGGGCTTTTCTTCCTTTATATAAGGGTGCTGGCCCTCTGACAGGGTTGGACGGGAACCACCGCTCGGAGAATAATGCCCGCCTTATGCATTAAGGAGAGATTGCCCCTCATGTGGTTCAAGAACCTGCTGACCTACCGCCTGACCCAGGATGTTCCATTCGAAGCCGAAGCACTGGAAACCGCCCTGGCCAGCAAGCCGGCCCGTCCCTGCGCCAGCCAGGAGCTGACCACCTATGGCTTCGTCGCGCCATTCGGCAAGGGCGAAGACGCTCCCCTGGTGCACGTCAGCGGCGAGTTCCTGCTGATCGCCGCGCGCAAGGAAGAACGTATCCTCCCAAGCAGCGTGGTGAATGACGCAGTCAAGGAGAAGGTCGAAGAGATCGAGACCGAGCAGATGCGCAAGGTCTATAAAAAGGAACGCGACCAGATCAAGGACGAGATCATCCAGGCCTTCCTGCCGCGCGCCTTCATTCGTCGCTCGATGATCTTCGCCGCCATCGCCCCGCGCCTGGGCGTGATCCTGGTCAACTCGGCCAGCGCCAAGCGTGCCGAAGACCTGCTGTCGACCCTGCGTGAAGTCATGGGCTCGCTGCCGGTACGCCCCGCTACCGTGAAGATCGCGCCAGCGGCCACCATGACCGACTGGGTCAAGTCGCAACAAGCGGCCGAAGGCTTCTATGTACTGGACGAGTGCGAGCTGCGCGACACCGCCGAAGACGGTGGCATCGTGCGCTGCAAGCGCCAGGACCTGACCAGCGAAGAAATCCAGCTGCACCTGAGCACCGGCAAGGTGGTTACCCAACTGGCCCTGGCCTGGCAAGACAAACTGTCGTTCGTGCTCGACGACAAGATGGTCATCAAGCGACTGAAGTTCGAAGAGCTGCTGCAAGAGCAGGCCGAACAGGATGGCGGTGATGAGGCCCAGCAGCAGTTCGATGCCAGCTTCCTGCTGATGATGATGACCTTTACCGAATTCCTCCCGGTGCTGTTCGAGGCCTTGGGTGGGGAGGAGATTCCGCAAGGGGTCTAACCTTCATGCTTTGCCGGTGCTGGCCTGATCGTTAATCATTGACCAGTACCGGCCCTTTCGCGGGCGAGCCCGCTGCCACAGGTGCTTGCTCACCCAGTGGCAGCGGGCTTGCCCGCGTAAGGGCCCTGGAAACTCACCTCTTTATATAAGTACAAGGACTTTCCCATGCGCGCCCTCGCCGCCCTCAGCCGCTTCGTCGGCAACACCTTCGCCCTCTGGGTGTTGGTGTTCGCCGTGCTGGCCTTCCTGCAACCGCAGTGGTTCATCGCCTTGAAAGTGGCCATCGTGCCGCTGCTGGGGCTGGTGATGTTCGGCATGGGCCTGACCCTCAAGCTCGACGACTTCGCTGCCCTCGCCCGCCAACCCTGGCGCGTGATGCTGGGGGTGGTGGCGCATTTCGTGATCATGCCGGGCATGGCCTGGCTGCTCTGCCAGCTGTTCCACTTGCCCGCCGAGATCGCCGTCGGGGTGATTCTGGTCGGCTGCTGCCCGAGCGGCACCGCCTCGAACGTGATGGTCTGGCTGTCCAAGGGCGACCTGGCGCTGGCGGTGGCGATCGCCGCGGTCACCACCCTGCTCGCCCCGCTGCTGACCCCAGCGCTGATCTGGTTCCTGGCCTCGGCCTGGCTGCCGGTCTCGTTCATGGACATGTTCTGGTCGATCCTGCAGCTGGTCATGCTGCCGATCGTGCTCGGCGTGCTGGCCCAGCGCCTGTTGGGCGCTCGGGTGCAGGCCGCCGTGCAGGTGTTGCCGCTGGTGTCGGTGGTGAGCATCGTCATGATCGTCTGCGCGGTGGTGGCGGCCAGCCAGGCGAAGATCGCCGAGTCGGGGCTGCTGATCATGGCGGTGGTGATGCTGCACAACAGCTTTGGCTATTTGCTGGGGTACCTGACCGGCAAGCTGTGCAAGTTACCGCTGGCCCAACGCAAGTCGCTGGCGCTGGAGGTGGGCATGCAGAACTCCGGGCTGGGGGCAGCACTGGCGGCGGCGCACTTCTCGCCATTGGCCGCGGTGCCGAGTGCGTTGTTCAGCGTTTGGCACAATATTTCCGGGGCGTTGCTGTCGACCTGGTTCCGTCGCCTGGAAGCGCCTTCGTCAGCCGTTGAGAATGGCGAGCCAGCCAGGGATTGATGCTGCCTGGCCCGGCCTCTTCGCGGGCAAGCCCGCTCCCACAGGTACTCCACTGCTCTCGGGGCATGTGGGGATCTGTGGGAGCGGGCTTGCCCGCGAAGAGGCCGGCACAGGCTTGCCGGGTATTCAGAAAATGTGCACCCTATTGCCCACTGTGAGGACGACCTCACGACGCACCGCGTGACCATTCCGGGGACGGCCCCATCCTTTACAACGATGGAGACACAGCATGTCCTGGATCATTCTTTTCTTCGCCGGCCTGTTCGAGGTCGGCTGGGCCGTCGGCCTGAAATACACCGACGGTTTCAGCAAGCCAATCCCCACCGTACTCACCGTCGGCGCCATGGTCATCAGTCTCGGCCTGCTGGGCCTGGCCATGAAGGAGCTGCCGCTGGGCACCGCCTATGCCATCTGGACGGGCGTCGGCGCTGTGGGCACGGTAATCGCCGGGATCATCCTGTTTGGCGAATCCATGGCCTTGGTGCGGCTGGTCAGTGTGGCGCTGATCGTCTGTGGCCTGATCGGCCTGAAAGTCAGCGCCAGCTGACCCCCGCGCGCTAACGCAGGTCGCCGCGCAAGCGGCTGACCTGCTCACGCAACGCATCCGGCTGCGCCGCCTCCACCGGGATGGCGGTGCCAGCCACGATGGTCACCCGCGACCACAAGCGCTTGAAAAACCCCTTGCCCGGGTCTCGGCTGAAGAAACTGCCCCACAGCCCCTGCAACGCCAAGGGAATCACCGGCACCGGGGTTTCGCTGAGAATGCGGTTGACCCCGCCTTTGAACACATCGATCTCGCCATCACCGGTCAACTTACCCTCCGGGAAGATACACACCAACTCACCCGCCGCCAGGTACTCGGCGATACGCGCGAAGGCACGCTCGTAAATGGCCTCGTCCTCACCGCGCCCGGCAATCGGGATGGCACCTGCGGTGCGGAAGACGAAGTTGAGCACCGGCAGGTTGTAGATCTTGTAGTACATGACAAAGCGGATCGGCCGGCGAATCGCACCGCCGAGCAGCAGCGCGTCAACGAACGAAACGTGATTGCACACCAGCAGCGCCGCCCCTTCATCCGGGATGCGCTCCAGGTCGCGGTGCTCCACGCGGTACATCGAGTGGCTGAGCAGCCAGATCAGGAAGCGCATGGTGAACTCGGGCACGATCCTGAAGATGTAGGCGTTGACCGCGATGTTGAGCAACGACACCACCAGGAACAACTGCGGGATGGTCAGTTCGGCCACCCCCAGCAGGACGATGGTGAGGATTGCCGAAACCACCATGAACAACGCATTGAGGATGTTGTTGGCGGCGATCACCCGGGCCCGCTGATCTTCGGCCGTGCGCGCCTGGATCAAGGCATACAGGGGCACGATATAAAAGCCGCCGAACACCCCGAGCCCGACAATCGACACCAGGATCCACCAGGCCTGGCTCATGCCCAGCAGCGCCAGCCAGTCGTGCGGCAGCGCCGCCGCCGGCACATCGCCGGAATGCCACCACCAGAGCAGGCCGAACAGGGTCAGGCCGAACGAGCCGAACGGCACCAGGCCGATTTCCACCTTGCGCCCGCTAAGCCGCTCGCACAGCAGCGAGCCGAGGGCGATGCCCACCGAGAACAGGGTCAGCACCAGGGTCACTACAGTGCCGTCGCCATGCAGCCAGTCCTTGGCGTACGCCGGGATCTGGGTCAGGTAGATGGCGCCGACGAACCAGAACCACGAGTTGCCCACGATCGAGCGCGACACCGCAGGCGTCTGCCCCAGGCCCATGCACAGAATCGCCCAGGACTGCTTGAAGATGTTCCAGTCCAGGCGCATCTGCGGCGACACCGCGGCGGCGCGCGGGATCCAGCGACTGGCCAAATAGCCCAGCACCGCAGTGCCCACCACGCCCCCGGCCACCACCGTGGCATAGCTGGCCGACGACATCATCACCCCGGCGCCGATGGTGCCGGCGAGGATCGCCAAAAAGGTGCCCATTTCGACCAGCCCGTTACCGCCCACCAGCTCTTCTTCACGCAGGGCTTGGGGCAGGATCGAATACTTCACCGGCCCGAACAGCGCCGAATGGGTACCCATGCCGAACAACGCCACCAGCATCAACGCAAGGTCATTGGTGATAAAGCCCAAGGCACCGATGGCCATGATGCCGATCTCGGCCAGCTTGATCGCACGGATCAGCGCATCCTTGGCGAACTTCTCGCCAAACTGCCCGCCCAGCGCCGAAAACAGGAAGAACGGCAAGATGAACAGCAACGCGCAGAGGTTGACCCAGATCGAACGGTCACCGTCCCCCAGGCTGAGCTTGAACAGGATCGCCAGGATCAGCGATTGCTTGAACAGGTTGTCGTTGAACGCACCCAGCGACTGGGTGATGAAGAACGGCAGGAAGCGCCGCTTGCCGAGCAAGGTGAATTGCGAGGTGTGACTCATCGTCCTTGTTCCTGAATTGGGCCACCGACGGCTGTTGTTCTATCTAGAGCCCGAATGAAAGGCGTTGGCGTCAAGGCCAGACGAGCTCCATTGCAGCGCAGTGTGGGCGACTGCGGACAGTTATCGTACAGAACCTGGGATGCGTGCAAAGCATTGGAAGCCACATTACCACTGTCAACTGACAGTTCTGTCAGTAGCCGCTCAACCCCGCGCCTGCCACCCTGAGGCCATGTGAGCTAAGAGAACGCCAAGGATGGAGTGCGGTGCATTCAAGCAACCTGCCCGGCGCAGCACGTCGCTGCTTACCTTGGGGCTGACCTTGCTGCTTCATGCAGCCAATGTCTCTGCTACGGGCGGCTCGCCCTCCATGGGGAAGGAACAGTTCCTTGCGGCCCTGCTGGAGCAGATGAGCCTGCCCGAAAAGGTCGGCCAGCTACGCATGAAGCATTCCCCAGGCACCCCACCCTCCCAATATGCGCTCGATACCGTGGCCAAGGGCGCGGTAGGCGCACTGTTTACCGAGCCGGGGTTTACACGCGAGCAGCTGCGTGCTTATCAAGATGCCGCCGTGCAGCGTGGCCGCCTGGGCATACCGGTGTTCTTCGCAGGCGATGTGGTACACGGCCACCGCACGGTATTTCCGATCGGCCTGGGCCAAGCGTCGAGCTGGGACTTGCAAGCGATCGGCAGCGCCGCGCGGATCGCGGCCATTGAAGCCAGCGCCGATGGCCTGGACATGACATTTGCACCCATGGTCGATTTAAGCCGCGACCCTCGCTGGGGCAGGATGTCTGAAGGTTTCGGTGAAGATCCGTACCTGGTCTCGCGTATCGCCGAGAGGGTGACACAGCAGTTGCAAGGCCCGACGCTTGGCGCGGCTGACAGCATCATGGCCTGCGTAAAGCATTTCGCTGCCTACGGCGCAGTCGAAGGTGGGCGCGACTACAACACAACCAACGTCAGCACTCATCAGCTGTTTCAGGATTACCTGCCCCCTTATCAGGCAGCCCTGGAGGCGGGTGCGGGCGCAGTAATGACGGCGTTGACCACACTCAATGGTGTGCCCGCCACGGCCAATAGATGGCTGCTGCGAGACATCCTGCGCCAGCAATGGCGCTATCGGGGGCTGGTGATCAGTGATCACAGCGCTGTACAAGAACTGGTCGCGCACGGGACTGCCGCCGGTGGCGAAGATGCCGCCCAGGCCGCTTTGGTCGCGGGCACTCAGATGAGCATGAATGATCGTTATTTCGAGCAAGCGCTGGCTCAGCTTATCGAACAGGGCGCAGTCCCTGTCAGCCTGCTCGACGAGGCCGTACACCAAGTCCTGGCCACCAAATATGACCTGGGGCTATTCCACGACCCCTATCGCAGGTTGGGCCACGCCCAGCACGGCGCGCAGCCTTCACACGACCCAAAGCCGCTCCATCGCGCTCAAGCCAGGGAGGTGGCCCGACGCTCTCTGGTCCTGCTGAAAAATCAGAATGCGCTGTTGCCGCTCGTCAAACGAGGTACCGTCGCGGTGATAGGGCCCCTGGCCGACAACCCGGTCGATATCCTTGGCAGTTGGCACGCCAGCGGCCAACCTGGCCAGGCCATCAGCCTTTACCAAGGGCTGAAGACGGCAGTCGGTGACGATGCCAAGCTGTTGTACGCGTTGGGAGCCAACATCAGCGATAAGCGCGATGACTTTCTACTGCTCGCCGACAAAACGGTGAACTTCGACCCGCGTCCGCCCCTGGCCTTGCTTGCCGAAGCGGTAGCCATCGCCCAACAGGCCAACGTCATCGTGGTGGCGTTGGGCGAAGCGCGGGGCATGTCCCATGAAGGCGCCAGCAAAACCGACCTGAACCTGCCCACTCAACAACGTGAATTGCTGCAAGCGCTGAAACGCACGGGCAAACCTTTGGTGCTGGTATTGATGAATGGCCGACCGCTGACCATCGTCGAGGAGAGCCAATGGGCAGACGCCGTGCTGGAGACGTGGTTCAGCGGTACGGAAGGCGGCAATGCCATTGCCGATGTGCTGTTCGGTGACTACAACCCTTCCGGGAAGCTGCCTGTCACCTTCCCGCGCAGCGTCGGCCAGATCCCGCTGTACTACGCACAGTTGAATACCGGGCGCCCCTTCGACCCGCAGCAGCCTTCTGCCTATCGATCACATTACTTCGATACCGATAACACACCGCTCTATCCTTTTGGATACGGCCTCAGCTATACCCACTTCAGCCTTTCACCGCTGACCCTGTCTACTCATCGCCTGCGACCTGGGCACGCTATGCAGGTAAGCGTGACACTCAAGAACGAAGGGCAACGCACGGGCGAAACGACCGTGCAACTGTACCTTCGCGATCGCGTCGCCTCCGTGAGCCGTCCGCTCAAAGAGCTCAAGGGCTTCCAGAAGGTGCTGTTGGCGCCCGGGGAGTCACGCCAGATTGTCTTCGACATCGATACCTCCATGCTCGCCTTCTACAACCAGCACCTGCAGCGGGTGACAGAGCCAGGTACGTTCGATGTGATGATCGGGCTGGACTCGCAAGATTTACAGAAAGCCTCCTTCGAACTCGATGGCACCCCACCCTGATCCTCACTGCAGCGGCTCTTCGCGCCGCTGAACGACCTGCCGACTGGAAACGCGCGAGACAAACCCTCACTGCCCACCTATTCTTGGCCTCTTGCCCAGTGACAAGGACGTGGCAATGCTCGCCGCCCTCAAGCGCTACCCACCCGCCGTACGCCTGCTGCTCACCACCACCTTCACCCTGACCCTGGCGCGCGCCCTGACCCTGCCCTACCTGGTGGTGTACCTGGCCGATAACTTCCAACTGCCGGTCAGCCAGATCGGCCTGCTGATCGGCGGCGCGTTGATCATCGCCTCGCTGCTCAGCCTGTACGGCGGCCACCTGGTGGACACCGTGCGCAACCATACCCTGATGATCGCCAGCACCTTGGTGTTTGCCCTGGCCTTCATCGGCGCCATCGCCAGCCGCTCGGCCGCGCTGTTCTTCCTGTGCCTGGTACTGATCAACCTCGCCCTGGCGGTGGTCGACATCGCGGCCAAGGCCGGCTTTTGTGCGCTGCTGCCAGTGGACGAACGGACCGAGGTGTTCGCCATCAAATACACCTTGAGCAACGTCGGCTATGCCGCAGGCCCCTTGCTGGGCGTCGCGATGCTGGAGCTGGACGACCACTTGCCCTTCATCGCCTCCGCCTTGATCGGCCTGGGGATGGGCCTGGCCTACCAGCGCCTGGGGGACCGCGGCCTGCAGGGCGATGCCCCGGCGCAATCGGGTGCCGGGTTCGCGCAAGTGGCGCTGGGCTTGGCGCGTGACCGGCGGCTGGTGTGTTTCACCTTGGGCGGGGTCCTCAGCGCGGTGGTGTTCGGCCAGTTCACTGCCTATTTGTCGCAGTACCTGGTGGTGACGACCACGCCAAGCGAGGCGGCGCGCCTGGTCGGCTACCTGGTGACCACCAACGCCATCACGGTGATTGCCCTGCAATACCTGATCGGCCGGCGCATCAGCCGCCAGCGCCTGATGCCTTGGCTGCTGGCCGGGATGGGCCTGTTCATCGCCGGGCTGCTGGGGTTTTCATGGGCAAGCACGGTGCCGATGTGGTGCCTGGCGATGCTGGTGTTCACCCTGGGGGAAATCATCGTGATACCCGCCGAGTACATGTTCATCGACCTGATCGCCCCAGAGCACCTGCGCGGGGTGTATTACGGCGCACAGAACCTGTCCAACCTGGGCGCGGCGCTGGGGCCGGTGATGGTCGGGTTTGCCCTCGGGCACTGGTGGCCGGGGGTAATCTTCTACCTGCTGGTGTTGTCGGTGATACTGGCGGGGGTGTTTTACTGGCGGGGTACCCGCAGGTATTGATGTTGCCTGTACCGGCCTCTTCGCGGGTACTGCGCAGCGCTCAAGCCGGTGGTGTTCCTGTGGGAGCGGGTTTACCCGCGAAGAGGCTGGTACAGGCGTAGGCCGATCCCTGCGACGACTCGCCACTGCGACCATCGTCGGCGCTGACGAACCTGCGCCTGCGTGCCAGACTGATTGATCGGGACCGCGTTACCTTTTTTGCTCCGGAGTTTTCATGTCGTTGTCCAGTGGGCTGATCGCCGTGGTCGCCCTGGCCTATATGGCCATCATGTTCGCCATCGCCTTTTACGGCGACCGACGCAGCACACCGTTGCCGCCGAAGCTGCGTGCCTGGGTGTACAGCCTGTCGCTGGCCGTCTACTGCACCAGCTGGACCTTCTTCGGTGCCGTCGGCCAGGCTGCCGAACAGCTCTGGGCATTCCTGCCGATCTACCTGGGCCCAGTGCTGCTGCTGATCTTCGCACCCTGGGTGCTGCAGAAGATGGTGCTGATCAGCAAGCAGCAGAACATCACCTCGATCGCCGACTTCATTGCCGCACGCTACGGCAAATCGCAGACCCTGGCCGTGGTGGTGGCGCTGATCTGCCTGGTCGGCGTGCTGCCCTACATCGCCTTGCAGCTCAAAGGCATCGTGCTGGGCGTCAACCTGCTGATCGGCGCCAACGCCGACGCCACCGGCACCCGCGTGCAGGACACTGCGCTGGTGGTATCGCTGGTGCTGGCACTGTTCGCCATTGTCTTCGGCACGCGCAGCCTGGACGTGACCGAGCACCACCGCGGCATGGTCCTGGCGATCGCTTTCGAGTCATTGATCAAGCTGTTGGCGTTCCTGGCCGTGGGCATCTTCGTGGTGTTCAACCTGTACGACGGCTTTGACGACCTGTTCAGCCAGGCGCGCCAGTCGATCCAGCTGGAAAGCTACTGGCAGGAGACCATCAACTGGCCGTCGATGGTGGTGCAAACCGCGGTGGCCATGATGGCGATCATCTGCCTGCCACGGCAGTTCCATGTCACCGTGGTGGAGAACATCGAACCGCAGGACATGCGCCTGGCCCGCTGGGTGTTCCCGATGTACCTGGTGCTGGCTGCGCTGTTCGTGGTGCCAATCGCCCTGGCCGGGCAGATGCTGCTGCCGGGCACGGTGATGTCCGACTCGTTCGTCATCAGCCTGCCGCTGGCCGAAGCCCACCCGAGCCTGGCCCTGCTGGCCTTCATCGGTGGCGCCTCGGCGGCCACTGGCATGGTCATCGTCGAAGCCGTGGCGCTGTCGACCATGGTCTCCAACGACATGCTGCTGCCCTGGCTGCTGCGCCGCAACAATGCCGAGCGCCCGTTCGAAGCGTTCCGCCATTGGATGCTCTCGGTACGCCGGGTGACCATCGTAGTGATCCTGCTGCTGGCCTATGTCAGCTATCGCCTGCTCGGTTCGACCGCGAGCCTGGCGACCATCGGCCAGATCGCCTTCGCCGCCGTGACTCAGCTCACCCCGGCCATGCTCGGCGCGCTGTACTGGAAGCAAGCCAACCGGCGCGGCGTGTTCGCCGGCCTCGCCGCCGGCATCTTCCTGTGGTTCTACACCCTGGTGCTGCCGATTGCCGCCCATAGCGTGGGTTGGTCGCTCGAGCTGTTCCCGGGCCTGGCGTGGCTGCATGGCAACCCGCTGAACCTGCCAATCAGCCCATTGACCCAAGGCGTGGTGCTGTCGCTGGCGGGTAACTTCACCTTGTTTGCCTGGGTGTCGGTGCTGTCGCGCACGCGGGTGTCAGAGCACTGGCAGGCTGGCCGCTTCATCGGCCAGCAGACCAGCGCCCGCCCTAGCAGCAAACCGCTGCTGGCGGTGCAGATCGATGACCTGCTGACCCTGGCCTCGCGCTTCGTCGGCGAAGAACGTGCGCGGCAGAGCTTCATCCGCTTCGCCTACCGCCAGGGCAAAGGCTTCAACCCCAACCAGAACGCCGACGGTGACTGGATCGAGCACACCGAACGCTTGCTCGCCGGGGTGCTCGGCACGTCGTCGACCCGAGCCGTGGTCAAGGCCGCCATCGAAGGCCGCGACATGCAGCTTGAAGACGTGGTGCGCATCGCCGACGAAGCCAGCGAAGTGCTGCAGTTCAACCGTGCGCTGCTGCAAGGGGCTATCGAGAACATCAACCAGGGCATCAGCGTGGTCGACCAGAACCTGCACCTGGTGGCCTGGAACCGCCGCTACCTGGAGCTGTTCAACTACCCCGACGGGCTGATCAGCGTTGGCCGGCCGATTGCCGACATCATCCGCTACAACGCCGAGCGCGGCCTGTGCGGCCCGGGCGAGGCGCAGGTTCACGTGGCGCGGCGCCTGCACTGGATGCGCCAAGGCCGCGCGCATTCCTCCGAGCGGCTGTTCCCCAACGGCCGGGTCATTGAGCTGATCGGCAACCCAATGCCCGGTGGCGGCTTCGTCATGAGCTTCACCGACATCACCCCGTTCCGCGAAGCCGAACAGGCGCTGCGCGATGCTAACGAGGGCCTGGAGCAGCGGGTGGCGGAGCGTACCCATGAGCTGTCGCAGCTCAACCAGGCACTGTCCGAAGCCAAGAGCCAGGCCGAGGCAGTGAGCAAGTCCAAGACCCGCTTCCTGGCCGCAGTCAGCCACGACCTGATGCAACCACTGAACGCCGCGCGGCTGTTCTCCGCCGCCCTGTCGCAACAGGCCGAGGGCATGAACGAGGAGGCCCAGCAACTGGTGCAGCACATGGACAGCTCGCTGCGCTCGGCCGAAGAGCTGATCAGCGACCTGCTGGACATCTCGCGCCTGGAGAACAACAAGATCACCCCGGACGCCAAGCCGTTCGCCCTCAACGAGCTGTTCGACACCCTGGGCGCCGAGTTCAAGGTACTGGCCGCCGAGAAAGGGCTGGAGTTCCGCCTGCGCGGCAGCCGCCTGCGGGTCGACAGCGACATGAAGTTGCTGCGCCGCGTGCTGCAGAACTTCCTGACCAACGCCCTGCGCTATGGCAAAAGCCCGATTCTGCTGGGTGCCCGCCGCCAGGGCGAACGCCTGTGGCTGGAAGTGTGGGACCGCGGCCCGGGGATCGCCGACAACAAGCTGCAAGAGATTTTCCAAGAGTTCAAACGCCTGGACAGCCACCAGACCCGTGCCGAAAAAGGCCTGGGCCTGGGCCTGGCCATCGCCGACGGCCTGTGCCGGGTACTGGGCCATAGCCTGGAAGTGCGCTCATGGCCCGGCAAAGGCACGGTGTTCCGCGTCAGCGTCCCGATCGCCCGCCAGGCGGCGCCCGCGCCCAGCGCGCCGGCGGAGCAGACGGGCCAACCGCTGGCCGGGCTGCAGGTGCTGTGCATCGACAATGAAGACAGCATCCTGATTGGCATGAACAGCCTGCTCAGCCGTTGGGGCTGCCAGGTCTGGACCGCCCGCAACCGCGCCGAATGCGAGGCCTTGCTGGCCAACGGTATGCGCCCACACTTGGCGCTGGTGGACTACCATCTGGACGACGGCGAAACCGGCACCGAGCTGATGGGCTGGCTACGCGCCCGGCTGGGCGAGCCGGTGCCTGGGGTGGTGATCAGCGCCGACGGCAGCAAAGAGACCATCGCCCTGATGCATGCCTCAGGCCTGGACTACCTGGCCAAGCCGGTCAAGCCAGCAGCCTTGCGCGCCCTGCTCAATCGGCATCTGAGCCTGGTTCAGTAACCGCTTCGTCCGGCAGGGCTTCATCGGACAGCGCCCGCTCCAGCAAGTCTGCCGGCAGGCTCTTGCTGGCACGGGCACCCAAGAGCTTGAGCTGCTCACTGCGGCTGACCAGGTTGCCACGCCCTTCGCACAGTTTGTTGCGCGCCGCGGCGTAGGCCTTGTCCACCTGCTGCAAGCGGTTGCCTAGCTCGTCCAGGTCTTGGATGAACAGCACGAACTTGTCATACAGCCAGCCGGCGCGCTCGGCGATCTCGCGGGCGTTCTGGCCTTGGCGTTCCTGCTTCCACAAGCTGTCGATCACCCTCAGTGTGGCCAGCAGCGTGGTCGGGCTGACAATCACGATGTGCCGGTCGAAGGCTTCCTGGAACAGGTTGGGCTCGGCCTGCAGGGCCGCCGAAAAAGCGGCCTCGATGGGCACGAAAAGCAGGACGAAATCCAGGCTGTGCAGGCCTTCGAGGCGGTTGTAGTCCTTGCTTGACAGGCCTTTGACGTGGCTGCGCAACGACTGCACATGCTGCTTGAGCGCAGCCTCGTCATTGCTGCCAACAAACTGCTGGTAAGCCGTGAGGCTGACCTTGGCGTCGACCACTACCTGCTTGTCGCCGGGCAACATGATCAGTACATCGGGCTGGAAACGCTCGCCATCGGCGCTCTTCAGGCTGACCTGGGTCTGGTATTCGCGGCCCTTCTCCAGGCCCGCGTGCTCCAGTACCCGCTCCAGGATCATCTCGCCCCAGTTGCCTTGGGTTTTCTGGCCCTTGAGGGCCTGGGTGAGGTTGGTGGCTTCGTCGGACAGGCGCTGGTTAAGCTGCTGCAAGCGCTCCAGTTCCTTGCTCAGGGAGAAACGCTCGCGTGACTCCTGCTGGTAACTTTCCTCGACGCGCTTCTCAAAGGCCTGGATGCGGTCCTTGAGCGGGTCGAGCAGTTGGCCCAGGTGCTGCTGGCTGGTCTGGGCAAAGCGTTGCTCGCGCTCGTCGAAGATTTTCGTGGCCAGGTCGGAGAACTGGGCGCGCAGGGTGTCGCGGGCCTCTTGCAGGTCTTCCAGGCGTTGTTGGTGGTTTTCCTGCTGCTCGCGCAGCTCCGCCTCCAGGCGTGCGCCTTGGGCTTCCAGGCGGCGCAGTTCGGCTTCACGGTTGGCGCGTTCGAGGCTCCAGGCGTGGGCGGCATCGCGGGCATTGTCGCGGTCGATCTGCAGCAACTCCAGCTCACGGCCCTGGGCTGCCAGTTGGGCTTGCTTGACGGTGTTGGCTTCGCTGAGGTCGCTGACTTCGTCGCGGCTGGCGTCCAGTTGCGCCTGCAACCCGGCCAGGGACAACTGGGCAGCGTTAAGGCGCTCTTCGAGCAGGGCTTGTTCACCCTGCCGGGCGCCCTGGCGACGCTGCACCTGCATGACCCACACCAGGCAGGGCAACGCACCTGCCACCAAGCCCAGCAGAATGCTGGCCAGATCCACTGTCATGGTTACCCCGATCGAACATGATGAATGCTGCGCAGCTTATCAGCCTGGGAACTGGCCTTGCGCCTTTTCACGCGTCACCATCAACCGGAAAACCACTGCCCCAGCAGCCGCCGCGCTTCCTGCGAGCCCTGCGCAGCGGCCAGCTCCAGCCAGTAGCGGGCTTGGTCCGGCTCGTTGGCCTGGCACAACCGGGCATATTCCAGCTGTGCGCGGCGATCACCGGCGCGGGCAGCCTGGCGCAGCAGCTCGTGGCCGATACGCCGGTCGCGGGCATTGCCGCAATCACGGCACAGCATCTGCCCCAGCCGGCTCTGGGCCACCACCACGCCTTGGCGCGCAGGCTGTTTCAGCAAGCGGCCTGCCAAATGCTTGACCTGAGGCTTGTCACCCAGGCGCGGGCTGTCGAGCAGCCACAGGGCCACTTTCAGGGAGAAGCGTTTGGGTGGATGCACTGAGGAGGCGTCAGCAGGGTTGGCGAGGTGTTTACCGCGAAACTTCATGAGCAACAGGCAAGGTGACTCGAAAGGCGCGCCACTCTACTCCATTTTTTCTGGCATAGCCTGTCGATTTCTGGAGGATTGAAAAAAAATTTCGATGATCTTTTCTTGACGTTTTCGAGTGGATGACCAACCGGTCTAGCGGCGCCCGAAGATTGTCCGACAGTTCCCTGGGTTGCTGGCACACCCGTCCTAGAGCAAGCGCTTGGGACAATCCACAGTTCCTGTGGATAACTCGGTGGACAACCCCCTCCAGCAGCCCTTAAACCCCCGTAAAATGGGGCCTCCAGTCAAACTGACGATTTTTTCACCAGCTAAAATTAGTGTTTTTTTTCATTGACTTAACTCACCAGTCAAGGCATTGGCGACGCTGTAGAGGGCTGTTGCGGGTGTGTTACAGCGTGCGCGCCAAATGTGAACAACTGCCCCTCACGCCTTCATATGGGTGCACAAAAACAGCACATCCTCGGTAATGACAGCCCTTTGCCCCCCTTCCCAGCCCGCGAAAGAAGCGCCATACTGCTCGGCTAGCCTGGGCAGGTGCACAAACACTTGCCAAAGCACTATATCTGCGGTAAGGTGCGCCTCGTTAGTACCAAGCTGAAAGTCAATTCTGGCCAGAAGCGTCCTTGCAACGCTGCTCTCCCAAAAGCACGCATTGCTGAAACCAGGACCGGCCACACTCGATGATTCCCTCGCCAGCCATACGCTGCCCAAGCACGAATCACCTTGCAGATTGATCAGGATTCCACCCCGACGGCCTAGAACCTTGGCCCCGGCGTGCTGCCTGCCCTCTTAAGTACCTACCAGTCAGCCCAAGCGCCCACATTTGATTGCGCTCTCTCTGGCTGCTTTGTTCCAGTCAGGTTCGTTTCGTCCCTTAATAAAGGCGTCACTGGAACGTTTCTATCATGCACGGATCATACCCTCCGTGTTTAAAGCAGGAACCTCCAATAATATGCAAACTCATCCACACATTCAGGCTGCCATTGGCACCCTTTCCCAGGCCTTCTCGCCGTTGAAGTGCCTTATCGTTGCCCCTCGCAAGGGCAGCTTCAGCTTTACCCTGGTGGACGAACACGGCGTCGCCTGCCACACCGAACGCCTGTACCCTGAACAGTACAGCCGCAAGGAACCCCTGCAGGCAGTGATCGCCCGGACCCGTCAGTCGCTCACCGCGTGAGCGGCGAATACGGCGGCATTCAGGCGCTGAATCTTTGCCCAGGTAGCCTGCCTGATCGTTCTTGGCGTAATTGCCCCATGGCATATAGCCTCGAACGTCAGGCAGCAATCGATTTAAAAACAGCTCTTTACACCACGATTATCACACTACACTTCAACTCGAGCGGTGCTAACCGCTTCCGGCGGGCCTGATCATTCACCAGCTGCCAAGCTCCAGCGCCCGTCCGGCCCTTACTTGCTCGAGGGCATCATGGGTATCGCGGCGAATGAATTGTGTCTGTATGTGATCCGACCCACCCTGGTCTACCTGGACCGCCACTGCCCTAGCGCTGAAGCCTTGCTACTGGGCATCGCCGCCAGCCAGTCGGCCCTCGGCTCAGCCTTGCACGACCGGCGTGGCCATGGCCTCTACCGCATCGGCGAAACCCGTCACCAGGCGCTCTGGGACGAGTATCTCGCCCGCGACCCTGACCTCGCCAGCCTGGTCCGCGGCCTGGCCAGCCAACACGCCTTTCTTGGCGGTCCGCACCTGGAACTCACAGTAAACCTTCGCTATTCCACCGCCATCGCCTGGATGCTGGTCGAGGCGCAAGCCACGCCCCTGCCTGCCGCTGACGACTTGCTGGGCCTGGCACGCATCTGGCGCCAGGTTTTCCACCCTCAGGGTCGCCTGCGCGACTTCACCCACGCCTGGCATACCTGCATAGATCAGAGATTGCCTCAGGCATCTTAAGAAACGCCCTACAGCTTTACCGGAAAAAATGGAATTTTGGTCGGATTGTCCTACAAAACCGCTCTATCTCCTGTGATTGAGGCTATAGCGCGGCAGGCAATTTGTTGGTAGCTTTTCGCCCCGGAGATCCCAAGGAGTTTCTAATAATGAAAAAAGTAATGCTCAAAACCTCCCTCGGTGTAGCCGTTGCGCTTGCTTCCAGCCAACTGCTCGCCAGCGGCTTTGCCCTGAACGAACAGAGCATCAGCAGCATGGGGACAGGTTTCGCGGGACGTTCTTCTTCTGCCGAAGATGCCAGCACCGTGTTTGGCAACCCAGCCGGCATGTCCCGCCTCAAGCGCGAACAGATCACCGTGGGCGGCGCCGCCGTCATCGCCAAGTCCGATATCTCGGGCCGTGGCAGCAACCTCGGGGGGGAAACCGATGGTGACATGGTGCCTGTCGTTGGCGTACCCATGGGCTACTACGTCAAGCCGATCGATGATCACTGGAGCGTCGGTTTCGGCGTCTACGTGCCCTTCGGCCTGGTGACCGACTACGGCAGCGACGATGCTGCTCGCTACTGGGGCAAAAAGAGCCACGTCGAGGTGGTGACCTTCCAGCCAACCGTCAGCTACGCCTTCAACGACAAGGTTTCGATCGGTTTCGGTCCAACCATCAACCGCATCAAGGGTGAACTGGGCTCGAGCCTGATCAACCCGTTCAGCCCTGGCCGCAACGACGGCGAAGTGAAGATCAAGGGCGATGACACCGCCGTGGGCTACAACATCGGTATCCTGGTCCAGGCCACCGACAGCACCCGCGTCGGCCTGACCTACCACTCGATGGTCGACTACAAGCTCGAAGGCAAGACCCGCGTCAGCACCCCGCTGATCGGGCCGTTCAACGGCAACAAGTTCGATGCCACCCTGAAGATCAAGACGCCTGAGTCTGTCGATCTTTCGGTCACCCACGAACTCGACGACCAGTGGACCCTGTACGCAGGCAGCACCTGGACCCGTTGGAGCCGCTTGGAAGACATCACCGTGCAGAACGATGTGCCGGCACCGCTGGCAGGTTCGGCATTCCAGACCATCACCGAAGAGCAGAACTGGCACGACACTTGGGCACACGCCATTGGCGCGTCGTACAAGGTCAACAAGGAGTGGGTACTGCGTACCGGCTTCACCGTCGACCAGTCGCCAACCAACAACCACGACCGTTCACCGCGCATCCCGACTGGCGATCGCAAGGTGTTCAGCCTGGGTGCCGGTTGGAGCCCAAGCGAAGACATGACCATCGACGTGGCGTATTCCTACCTGTGGGAAGAGGACACCAAAGTCAACCAGGTCAGCGCGACCAAAGGCAGCTACCAGGCCAAGTACGAAAACAGCGCTCACGGCGTCGGTGCATCCCTCACCTACCGCTTCTGAGTCGCACCCGCAGTATGGAAAACCGCCCTCGTGGCGGTTTTTTCATGCCTGGATCTTCCAGCTGTCACCCAGGCATTCATGGAGGTAGTCCATGAATGCACGCACCTTCACGGTCATGGCAAAACGATCTGCCAGGCACAGGTAGATATCCATGGGCTCGGTTTGGGCATAGGCCTGGCCGTTGTCGCTGTATTCGAACACAGGCACCAGCGCGCCGGACGCCAGGTACGGTCGCACGATGAACTCAGCCAGCCGCGTGATGCCGCCATCGTGCAGGGCCATCTGCGTCAGGGCGTCGATATCGTCACTGATCAGCACGGTGCCGAAATCCGCGTCAAAACGCAGCCCGTCGCGCATGAAGCCCCACCGCAGGAAGCGGCCGTCGACCGGGTAGCGGAACACCAGGCAGCGGTGATCGCGCAACGCCTCGGGCGTGGCAGGCACTCCGGCGCTTGCCAGGTAACCGGGAGAGGCGCAGCAGATGAACGGAATACGGGCAATGTGCCTCGCCAGCAGGTGGTCCTCCAGCTGCGGGGCGATGCGCAGGCTGACATCGACGTCCTCATGTGCATGATTGACCCGTCGATCAGTCGTTACCAACTCTATCGAAAGCTGGGGGTATCGGGCACTGAATGCCGGAATCAAGGGCGCCAGCACATGGCGACCGAAAGCCGAGGTGGAGGCGATGCAGAGGCGGCCCTGGGGCTCGCTGTCGGGAGTGGTGACGGCCAGTTCGGCCTGGGCAAGGTCTCGGTCCACCTGCCTGACCCGCTCGTAGTAGAGCGTGCCGGCGGGGGTCAAAGCCATGCTACGCGTGGTGCGGGTGAGCAAGCGCACCTGCAGATGCGCTTCGAGGCGTGCGAGGTTCTGGCTCACCGCCGCCGGGCTGAGCCCCAGGCTGCGCGCACCGGCAGCGATGCTGCCGGCCTCGACCACCTTGATGAAGCTGCGGATGGCATTGAGCAGGTCCATGTCGAGCCCTTGGGATTCGTAAGAATCTCTTTATAAAGAACTCAATGACGATGGTCTACAGCCCTGCCACCGACGATTGCTAACCTGCGCCTCCACTCAACTTTCTGGAGTTCGCATGAGCAACCTGTCCCCTACGCGCAGCCGGCGCAAACTGCGCCCCAGTGCCACACCGTACGTGTTCGCCTTCTACATGTCGTCGATCATGGCGTTATTGATGTGCTTCGTGATCACTGCGGCCAACGCCGGGGTGAACCCGCAGTATCTGAGCAACGTATTGAAGGCCTACCAACTGGCCATGCCGGTAGCGTTCCTCTGCGTGCTGATGGTCAGGCCGGTGGTGCTACGGCTGGTGGCGATTACCGTTCACCCCCATTAAAAGCCCCCCCTTTGTAGGAGCAGCCTTGTGCTGCGAAGAGGCCGGTACAGGCAACTGACATCGCCAATACCTGCACTGGCCTCTTCGCAGCACAAGGCTGCTCCTACAAAAAAAGCGGCACTACGGCTGCGATGCGATGGCCTTCTCGATCGCCGTCCTGAAGGCCGGGTCGTCCGGCTTGGTCAGGCTAGAGAAGCTGCCAATCACCTTGCCCTTGCGGTCCACTACGTATTTGTAGAAATTCCACTTCGGCGCATTGCTCTGGCTCGCCAGCTCGCTGAACAGCGGGATCGCATCCTTGCCACGCACCGACTGGGCCTTGGTCATGGTGAAGGTCACCCCGTAATTGGCGTAGCAGACCTTGGCAATCTTCTCGCTGTCGGCGTCTTCCTGCTTGAAATCATTAGAGGGCACACCGAGCATCTCCAAACCCTGCTCGTGGTACTCCTTATACGTCGCCTCAAGCCCCTCGAACTGCGGCGCAAACCCGCAATAGCTGGCGGTGTTGACCACCACCAGCGGCTTGCCGGCAAAGCGCTGGCACAGATCAACCTGCCCTTTGCCACGCAGTTCGGGCAAGCTGCCCTGCAACAAGGCCGGGCAATCCGCAGCCCAGCTCGACGTGGCGGCAAGCAGGGCCAGCACAGGCACCGTCAACCAATGTGCACGCATCGTTCGTTTCTCCCGCAAGACAATCCTTGAACTTGCAGGGTAGCGCTTAACAAACCCCCATGCCCAGTTGCATCAACGCCAACCCACCCTGGTGCCACCCCCACCACACCAGCGCCAGCAGCACGATCGCGGCAACGGCGAGCAAGCCTTGGGCCAGGTAGCGTTTCATGCGGCCTGGGCCTGCAGGCGGGCGACCGGGCGTTCACGCACCGGCCAGTTGAGGGCGGCGGCCAGCAGGCTGAGCAGGATCGAAATCTGCCAGACCAAGTCGTAGTTGCCCGTGCGGTCGTAGACCACCCCGCCCAACCAGCCGCCCAGGAAGGCGCCCAACTGGTGGAAGAGGAACACGATGCCGCCCAGCATCGACAGGTTGCGCACACCAAACAGTGTCGCCACTGTGCCGTTGGTCAACGGGACGGTAGAGAGCCACAGCAGGCCCATGGCGATGCCGAACAGGTAGGCGCTGAATTGGGTCACAGGCGCCCAGAGGAACAACACGATCACGACTGCGCGGAGCAGATAAAGCCCTGTAAGCAGGCGCGGCTTGGACATGCGCCCGCCCAGCCAGCCGGCGGTGAAGGTGCCGACAATGTTGAACAGGCCCACCAGTGCCAACACCGTGGTGCCCGTGGTCGCAGCCAGGTGTTGGTCGACCAGGTAGGCCGGCAGGTGCACGCCGATGAACACCACCTGGAACCCGCAGACGAAAAAGCCCAGCGCCAGCAGCCAGAACCCGGTATGCGAGCAGGCTTCACGCAGGGCCTGGCCCAAGGTCTGTTCGGCGCCATGGCTGGGCAGCGGGCGGTCACGCAACAGGCCGACGAGGGGCACGATCAATGCCACCATCAGGCCCAGGACCAGCAACGCGGCGGACCAGCCCAGCCATTCGATCAAGCCAAGGGTGCCGGGCAGCATGGCGAACTGGCCGAATGAACCGGCCGCACTCGCAATCCCCATCGCCATGCTGCGTTTGTCGGCCGGCACTGCGCGCCCAACCACACCCAGGATGACCGAGAACGAGGTGCCGGAAAGGCCGATGCCAATCAGCAGGCCGGCGCTCAACGACAGCGACCAGGCGGAGTCGGCCATCCCCATGAACATCAACCCGGCGGCGTAGAGAATGCCACCTATGATCACTACCCGCGCCGCGCCCACACGGTCAGCCAAGGCACCGGCGAACGGTTGTGCCAGCCCCCAGATGAGGTTCTGCAACGCGATGGCGAAGGCAAACACACCACGCCCCCAGCCAAAGTCGGCGCTCATCGGCGCCAGGAACAGGCCAAAGCCGTGTCGCACACCCAAGGACAGCGCCAGTATCAACGCTGCGCCCACAAGCACCCACCCGCTGGTTCGCCACACCGAAGTCATTGTCGTTATCTCCAGCACATCGCAAGGTTTGCGGGTATATACCCGCTTATAGTCGCATCAGCTCAAGCCAGTTGTTCCAGCAAGCGCACCAATTCGTCACGCTGCCCAACGCCCAGGCGCTCGACCAGCAACCCTTGGGCCTGCTCCCAGGCCGGGTAAGCCGCTTGCAACAGCGTTTTGCCGGCTTCGGTCAGCAGCACCACGCGGTTGCGCTGGTCGTCGCCGTCAGCCAAGGCCACCAGGCCATCGGCTTCGAGCACCCGCAGGTTGCGCCCCAAGGTGCTGCGTTCGAGGCCCATGGCCTCGGCCAAGGTGGTGATGCTTGGGCGGTCAAGCCGCTGCAAGTGCCGCAATAGGGAAAACTGGGCGACATTGATGCCGAAGCCGGCAAGGGCCTCGTCATAATGCCGGCTCACCCCGCGGGCGGCACGACGCAGATGGGTACAGATGCATTCACTGGTCAGCATGGATACGTGTATATACCCGCATCATGAGTGTTGCAAGAGTTTTCAGCCAATGCGCACGTTACTCGAGACTCAGACGCTTGCGGATGGGCTCGAATTCCGCAGTGGGTCTACGTACCAAAGGGTCAGGCGCGCCCTGCTCGATGGCTTGCCAGTAACGCCATGGCACCTTGGCAGCCCCGAGCTCGTAGTCCATGCCATCCCAACTATCCTCACGAAAGCTGTAGAACGCCCAATGCAACTGGTTGCTGTCCAGCACAGTGAGCACATCTTCCAGATAGCGCCGACAGCCAGGTAACCGACGCATGCAACCAAACTCCCCCACAACCAGACGAGAACGCGGCACCTTCATCGCGTCGCTCCAGGCCAGCGGTTGCTGCAGGTACTGCTGCACACGCTGGCTATCCCACTGCTGCGTCTGCCCAGCGTATGGCGCAGGGCCTGGATAGCTGATGGGCTGCTTGCGCGACATGTTCGGCGCACTGGTAGCGGAATAGGGTTCATACATGTGCACGCTGTACAGCACCCGCTTATCGGCCAACGGCGCAGGCCAGTAAACAAAGGCATCTGCGGCAGCATACCAGCCCGCATCGACCATGATCGGTGTCCGCGGGTCCTGCTCACGGATTGCTGCTACTAATTGCCCATACAGCGCAGGCAGGTCCCTCGGGCCACCCTGCGCTTGCACATACCACTGCTTCATGCGCCCAGGCGCGGCATGTTCGGCCAAGCCACCCTGTTTTTCGGGAGCGGGCTCATTGACAAGGTTGTAGGCCGCGATGGCGGGATGGTCCTTCAACTCACGCGCCAGGTCCCGCCAGAACAGGGCTGCCTGTGACCAGTAGCGTTTGTCTTGCCAGAGGCGATCGTCGAACCGGCCTTGATTATTCTGCGACCAGCGCATGCCAGGTAGAGAGAGTGGGGCAATGACTACCTTGAGACCAGCGCGGTGAGCACGGTCCAGGGCTGCACGCAACTGCGCCAGATCGGCCGCAGGCAGACCTTGATAGTCATCCGCGTCACCTAACAGGAAGTCACGCTGCTCCGGTTGCCATTTGTCATAGGACAGCCGCACCCAGGTAGCACCATAGGCACGCAAGGCATCAAAGTAGGCTTGGTCCGGGGGCAGCCGGTTGAAACTGTTGCCGCCATGGCGGGGCGTATCCCAAAAGCTGATCAGATCCGCGGCGGTAACTGGCAAGGTGAGACAAATGATCAGGCTGGCAAACATCCAATGGCGCATGCGGAGCCTCCTCGGCCGTGTGGAAGGGAGGCCGAGGATAAACCCGAGTCGTTGATGTTCGTAGGTGCGGTAACGTTGCTGGACGTGTCTTGACCCTGCAAAGGCCATTCAGAAACCCAAGGCCAACCCCAGCACCACAGTCAGTTCCAGCAATTCGAGCATCGCCCCGGCGGTGTCACCGGTCGTACCGCCCAGGCGCCGACACATGAGGCGCCGCAACCAGGCGAACACTGCCACGGCTGCAACCAGCCCCCAGACCGCGCCCCAACCGCTCACGGCAAGGCACAGGGCTGCACTGGCGAGCAATACCCACCCGGCAGCAGCACGCGGCAGATGTTCGGCCAGCGCTTGCCCCAGGCCACCGGGGCGTACGTATGGCGTACAGAGGAACAGGCCCAGCATCGCCGCGCGCCCCACCACCGGCGCCAGCAGCAGCTCAAGCCCTACCCCACGCTCGACCAGTACCCACAACGCACAGAACTTCAGCAACAGCACCAGCATCAGGGTGACCACGGCAATCGGCCCGCTACGCGGGTCTTTCATGATCTGCAGGGTGCGCTCACGATCTCCGAAACCGCCCAGCCAGGCGTCGGCGCTGTCAGCCAGACCATCCAGATGCAAGGCGCCACTGAGCAGCACCCACACCGTCAGCAGCAAAGCAGCATGAAGCGGCGCTGGCGTGCCCTGCAGCAGAATGCTGGCCAGCCACAGCAGCAGGCCGAACAGCAGCCCGACCAGTGGGTAGCACAGCAGCGAGCGGCCTACTTGCTGCGGCGCCGGCATGCCCGGCAAACGCACCGGCAGGCTGCTGAGAAACTGCAGGGCAATCCAGAACGGCAGCATGTCAGTGCGCCTCGCCCAATTGACCGTCGTCACGCAGCACCAGGCGCACCAATGCGCCGTGGGCAACTTCCACCTGCAGCAACTGCTCCCTGGGCAGGCCACGTGCGCGGGCCAGCAACAGGCGCATCACCCCGCCGTGGGTGACCAGCAGCACGCGCTTGCCGGCATGCTGCTGGCTCAAGCGCTCGACGCCCGCCAGTACACGCTCGGCAAACGTACTGACCGGTTCGCCATTGGGCGGGGTATAGCCATAAGGGTCGGCCCAGAAGCGCCCCAGCGCATCGGCCTGGTCTTCCATGATCTGCGCCGCGCTGCGGCCTTCCCAGTCACCGAAATGCAGCTCCTGCAAGGCAGCCTCACGCTGTACCGGCAGGTGCAGGCGTGCACCGAGCTCATCGGCAAAACGCGCACAGCGCTGCAGCGGCGAACTGACCAGCACCTGCCACGGGCCCGCTTCGGCGACCGCGCTGCGCATCTGCGCCCAGCCCTTTTCAGTCAGGGCATCATCAAGACTGCCACGCAGGCCGCCCTGCTCCGTTTCGCCGTGGCGCAACAGGTCGAGGATCATGCCGGGCGGTCCGCCACGGCCGCTTCGGCAAACGTCGCCATCTGGCCGTGCAGCGCGCAGGCCAGGCGCAACAAGGGGACCGCAAGGGCGGCACCGCTGCCCTCGCCCAGGCGCAGGCCCAGCGCCAGCAACGGCTCGGCCTGCAACGCTTCGAGCAAGGCCTTGTGCCCTGGCTCCGCGCCCTGGTGGGCAAACAGCAGCCATGCCCGGCATTGCGGGTTGAGGCGTACCGCCACCAGCGCAGCAACGCTGCAGATAAAACCGTCCACCAGCACCGCGACGCCCGCTTGCGCGCAGGCGATGTAAGCGCCCGCCAAGGCGGCGATCTCGAAACCGCCGACACAGGCCAGCGCCTGCAGCGGGTCGTCAGCACGCAGGCCATGCAGGATCAGCGCACGCTCGATGACTTCGGCTTTGTGCCGCACACCGGCGTTGTCCAGGCCAGTGCCTGGGCCGCTCAACTCACGCGCTGGGCAGCCCAGCAAGTTACTGGCCAGGGCGGCGGCAGCGGTCGTGTTGCCGATGCCCATTTCGCCACCGATGAACAACTGCGCGCCCTGTTCGGCGGCCCGCAACGCGCTGTCGCGGCCGGCCTGCAAGGCGGACTGCAACTGGGCCTCGGTCATCGCTGGCTGGCGGGCGAAGTTGGCGGTGCCGGCGCCCAGGTGCAGATGCCGCACACCGGGCAGCGCCAGGCTGGGGTCGATGGTGCCGAGGTCGACCACTTCCAGGCTGGCTTGCAGCTGGCGCGCCAACACGCTGATCGCCGCGCCGCCGCCAACGAAGTTGCGCAGCATTTGCCCGGTCACGGCTTGCGGGTAGGCCGAAATGCCCTCCTCTACCACACCGTGGTCACCGGCGAAGATCGTGATCGCCAGTTGATCCACCGTTGGCCGCTCACGGCCTTGCAGGGCCGCCAGGTGCACGGCCAGGCCTTCCAGTTGGCCGAGCGAACCGGCAGGTTTGGTCAGCTGTTGCTGACGGGCGCGGGCCTGGTCCATGGCGGCGTTGTCGAGGGGTTGGCAGGCATCACGCCACCAGGCTTGAGTCATAGTGCAGGTCCTTTGAGCATAAGGGGCAGGCCAGCCACGGTCAGCACCACGCGCTGACAGCGTTCAGCAACGGCCTGGTGTAGCCAGCCGGCCTGGTCGACATAACGCCGGGTCAGCTCACCCATGGGCACCACGCCCAGGCCGGTTTCGTTGCTGACCAAGATAACCGTGCCGGGCAACTGCGCCAGGCAGTCGAGCAGCGCATCGCGCTCCTCGGCCAGGCGCTGGTCGTTGTCGAGCATCAGCAGGTTGGTCAGCCACAGGGTCAGGCAATCCACCAACAGGCAGCGCCCTTCGGCCGCTTCGCGGCGCAGCACTGCCGCCAGTGCCAGGGGTTCTTCGATCAACCCCCAGTCAGCGGGCCGGCGTTGGCGATGCAAGCGCACGCGTTCGTTCATTTCGCCGTCCAGCGGCTCGCTGGTGGCGATGTAGGTGACCGGCAGGCCGCTGTCGCTGGCCAGCTGTTCGGCCAGGCGGCTCTTGCCGGAACGGGCGCCGCCGAGGATCAGGTTGAGCATTTCAGGCGACTCCACACAGCGTGCGCAGGTGCGCGGTGTCCAGGTGTTTTTCCACCAGGTCCGCCAGGCGTTCGATATCACGCTCGCGCAGGGCCTGGTAGTCAATAGTCTCTGCATCGGCCAGCCCCGCCCAGCGCAGCAACGCGGCGCACGACTGGCTGCCTTCGAACAGGCCATGCAGGTAGGTGGCGAGGATTTGCCCATCGGCGCTGATGGCGCCGTCGCAGCGGCCATCGTCCAGCTGCACGGCGGGGCGTTCCAGGGCCGGGCCCTGGGTGACGCCGGCATGGATCTCGTAGCCAGAAACCGGCGCGTTTTCCAGGGTCACGGTACCGGCAACGTTGCGCAGTTGCTTGTCGGCCTCCAGTACCGTGGCGTAGTCCAGCAGGCCCAGCCCAGGGCTGGAGCCCGCAGGCCCTTCCAGGCCCAGCGGGTCGTGCACCTGAGCCCCGAGCATCTGCAGGCCGCCGCAGATGCCGATGAGCTTGCCGCCATAGCGCAAGTGGCGGGCAATGGCGGTATCCCAGCCCCGCTCGCGCAGTTGCGCCAGGTCGCCACGCACGCTTTTCGAGCCAGGCAGGATGATCAGGTCGGCAGGCGGTATCGGCTGGCCGGGCCCGATGAACTGCAAATCCACTTGCGGGTGCAGGCGCAGCGGGTCGAAGTCGGTGTGGTTGCTGATGCGCGGCAGCACCGGCACGATCACCTTCAGCACGCGCTCCCCTTTGGCCACCTGGCGTACATCGATGCCGTCCTCGGCCTCCAGGTGCAGGTCAGTGACATACGGCAACACGCCCAGCACCGGCTTGCCAGTACGCGCTTCGAGCCAGTCCAGCCCAGGCTGCAGCAAGGCGATGTCACCGCGGAAGCGGTTGATGACGAAGCCTTTGACCCGCGCCTGTTCACTCGGAGACAGCAGCTCCAGCGTGCCCACCAGGTGAGCGAACACCCCACCGCGGTTGATGTCGGCCACCAGGATCACCGGGCAGTCGACCGCTTCGGCAAAGCCCATGTTGGCGATGTCGCCGGCACGCAGGTTGATCTCTGCCGGCGAGCCCGCACCTTCGACCATCACCACCGGATACGCGGCGCTCAGGCGCTGGTGCGACGCCAGCACCGCTTGCATGGCGATGGCCTTGTAGTCGTGATAAGCCACTGCATTCATGCTGGTGACCGCGCGACCGTGGATGATCACCTGGGCGCCAGTGTCGCTGTTGGGCTTGAGCAGCACCGGGTTCATGTCGGTGTGCGGCGCCAGCCGGCAAGCCTGGGCCTGCACAGCCTGGGCCCGGCCGATTTCGCCACCGTCGGCGGTCACTGCGCTGTTCAGCGCCATGTTCTGCGGCTTGAACGGCACCACGCCGACACCCTGGCGCAACAGCCACCGGCACAGCGCGGTCACCAGCGTGCTTTTGCCGGCATCGGAGGTGGTGCCTTGCACCATGAGCGTGGTCATGCCGTTTCCTTTTGATAGTCGGTCAGGGCCTGGGCCAGGCGCTGCTCGTCCGCCGCACTGGCAGGCAAGCCCAGGCGCACGGCGGCGGGCTGCTCGAACAGGCGCACCAGGATGCCGCGCCGGGCAAGAAAGTCATGCAAGTGCGCGGCACGCTCGCTGCGCACGTACTGGAACAGGTCGCAGCCGCCGCTCGGCGCCAGCCCGGTGCTGTGCAACAACGCAGCGAGGCGCTGGCTGCTGGCGGCGCAGCGCTCGATCTGCACCTGGTGGGCAACGTGGTCGGCAAAGCAGGCTTGGGCCAGCACCCGCGTGGGGCCGCTGACAGTCCAAGGGCCGAGCAACTCAGCCAGCCGCTGCAGTACGCTGGGCTCAGCCGCAACAACCCCCAAACGCACACCGGCCAGGCCAAAAAACTTGCCGAACGAGCGCAGCACGATCAGGCCAGGCCGTTCGGCGCAGTCGACCACGCTATGGGCGGGGGTGTTGTCCATGAACGCCTCGTCGACCACCAGCCAGCCCCCATGCGCCGCCAGTCGCCCATGCCAGTCGAGCAGGCGCTCCCGGCTGACCTGGCGGCCGGTCGGGTTGTTGGGGTTGACCAGCACCAGCACATCGAGGCTGTCGAGCGCGCCTTCCACCTGGGCTTCATCCAGTTCGACCAATGTGTGCCCTGCCCGTTGCCAGGCATACGGGTGCTCGGCATAGCATGGGGTCAACACACCGACCCGGCCCGCCGGGCGCAGCAATGGCAAGGCCTGGATCGCGGCCTGCGAGCCAGCCACCGCCAACAGCTGGCGGGTGCCGTAATACTGCCGAGCGGCTTCTTCCAGGCCGTCTTCGGTCTCTGGCAGGCGCGCCCAGGCGTCGAGTGGAATCGGCGGGATCGGGTAAGGCCAAGGGGCAATGCCGCTGGACAGGTCGAGCCAATGTTCACGCGCGATCCCGTAGTGACGCACCGCACGCAGCAGACGACCACCGTGTTCAAGCATTCCAGTAAGCTCCCAGGCAGATCAGCAGTACCCACAGCCACACGCCCCGCTGCACCAGGCTCCAGCCGCGCTCGATGGCATCGGCATCGGCCATTGGCCCTTCGCCCAGGCGCGGCCGCTCATGCAGTTCACCGTGATACACCGCCGGGCCGCCCAGCTCGACCCCCAGCGCGCCGGCACCTGCCGCCATCACGGGGCCGGCGTTGGGGCTGTCCCACAGGGGCCCCTGGTTGCGCCAGCAGGCCAGGGCCAGGCGGGTTTTGCCAAGCAGCGCGTAGGTCAGCGCCACCAGCCTTGCGGGAACATAGTTGAGCACATCGTCGATGCGTGCCGCGCACCAGCCAAACCGCTCGAAGCGTTCGTTGCGATAGCCCCACATGGCATCCAGGGTATTACTCAAGCGGTACAACACCACGCCAGGCGCGCCCGCCACCACGAACCAGAACAGCGCGGCGAACACCGCATCGCTGCCGTTTTCCAGCACTGACTCGGTGGCCGCCCTGGCCACGGCGGGCTCGTCCAGCTCGCGGGTTTCACGGCTGACCAAGTAACCGACCCGCCGCCGCGCCTCTTCCAGGTCACCCTGGCGCAATGCGTTCGCCACCGGCAGCACGTGCTCGCCGAGGCTACGCAGACCCAACGCGCAGTACAGCGCCAGCACGTCGACCAGCCAGCCGATGTACGGCAGCCAGGACAGGATCAGTGCAACCAGGGTCAGCGGCACCACCGCGAGGAACCAGGCGCTTACGCCGTGGCTGCGCCAACCGCGCCCTCCAGCATTCAGGCGACGCTCCAGGTTGGCGGCCATGTTGCCGAACGCCACCAGTGGATGACGCCGCTGCGGCTCGCCCAGCAAGGCATCCAGGGCCACCCCGGCCACGGTCAGCAAGGCAACGCTCATGGCTGCTCCCCCCATTGGTTGTGATACAGCAGGTCACTCAAGGGGCGTTCTTCTGCCCAGTTTTCCAGCACCAGCATCGGTGCCGGGTAAAATTCGGCCACAGGCCCCAGGCACAGCACCGCCACCGGCTTGGCCCCCGCCGGCATGCCCAGCAGTTCGGCCAATGCCACGGGGTCGAACAGCGATACCCAGCCCATCCCCAGGCCCTCGGCACGCGCCGCCAGCCACAGGTTCTGGATAGCGCAGGCCAGCGAGGCGAGGTCCATTTCCGGCAAGGTACGGCGGCCAAAGATGTGCGGCTCGCGCTGGTCCATCAACGCGGCCACCAGCAGTTCAGCGCAATCGTTGATGCCTTCGACCTTGAGCGTCATGAACGCATCGGCGCGTTCGCCCAGTGCATCGGCCGTGCGCAGCCGCTCTTCTTCGACCAACGCCTGGATGCGCGCACGCAGGTCGCGCTGGGTGATGCGGATGAACCGCCAGGGCTGCATCAGCCCGACGCTCGGTGCCTGATGCGCCGCGGCCAACAGGCGGGCGAGCAACGCCGGTGCCACCTCGCCACCGGCAAAATGGCGCATGTCGCGGCGTTCGCCGATGGCCCGGTACAGCGCGGCGCGTTCGGCGTCGCTGAAAGCGTGTTCGCTCATGGTCGCAACAGCGCCGCCGCCGCGTTCGGGTTGGAGGGGAAGTAGAAGTGCACGTAGGAAGCCGTCAGGCGGCCCAGGCGATACACCGCCTCGTTGCCACGCCCGCCATTAGGGCTCAGCCCCCGGGCGATCGGCGTCAGCTCGGTGTTGGTGAGCGAGTGATGGTAGGTGTGGCCACGCAGGGTGCCTTCGGGCAGTTCCACTGCCTGCAGGGCCAGTGCGGCCAGGCGCTTCTGCATGGTCGCCTCGCCCGTCAGCAAGCCGAGCAGTTCGGCACGCTCGCCCGCTACGTCGGTCAGTGCGTCGAGCAGGTAAAGCATGCCGCCACACTCGGCCAGCAACGGCTTGCCCTGGGCATGATGATCACGGATCGCCGCGCACATCGGCGTGTTGGCCGCCAGTGCGTGGTGGTGCAGTTCCGGGTAGCCGCCCGGCAAGTACAGGCTGTCCACATCGGGCAGTTCGCGGTCGTGCAGCGGCGAGAAGAACACCAGCTGCGCGCCGAGGTTGCGCAGCAGGTCGATATTGGCACCATAAAGGAAGGCGAACGCCTCGTCCCGCGCCACGCCAATGCGCACACCGGCCAATGAAGCGGCGGCCGGCTGCGGTTCCGGCTCGGCAAACGCCACGGGCGGTGGTAAAGCGGCATCGCAACTGGCACCCAGCGCTTCGGCCGCAGCATCCAGGCGGGCATCCAGGTCGTTCAGCTCGCTGGCCTGGACCAAGCCCAGGTGGCGGCTGGGCAGCTCGATACCGCGCTCACGTGACAGGCCGCCGTACCAGCGCAGCCCTTCGGTCAGGCTGCCTTCTAGCAGCTGCGCATGGCGCAAGCTGCCGACCCGGTTGGCCAGCACGCCGGCGAATGGCAGGTCGGCCTGGTAACGCGCCAGCCCCAGGGCCAGGGCGCCAAAGGTCTGGGCCATGGCCGTGCCGTCGATCACCGCCAGCACCGGCACGCCGAAATGGCGCGCCAGGTCGGCGCTCGACGGGGTGCCGTCGAACAGGCCCATGACCCCTTCGATCAAGATCAGGTCAGCCTCAGCGGCTGCTTCCCACAGCAGGCGACGGCTTTCCTGCGCGCCGATCATCCACAGGTCGAGCTGGTAGACCGGTGCGCCGCTGGCACGCTCCAGGATCATCGGGTCGAGAAAATCAGGCCCACACTTGAACACCCGGACCTTACGCCCAAGGTTACGGTGCAGCCGGGCCAAGGCTGCGGTCACAGTGGTCTTGCCCTGGCCGGAAGCCGGCGCCGCGATCAACACGGCCGGGCAATGTCGCAGTTCACTCACAGTTCAACGCCCTTCTGCGCACGGATACCCGCCTGGAAGGCGTGCTTGAGCATGCCCATCTCGGTGACGGTATCGGCCAGTTCGATCATTTCAGGCTTGGCCGCGCGGCCGGTAACGATCACGTGCTGCATCGGCGGGCGGGCTTGGATGTCGGACAGCACTTGATCGAGGTCGAGGTAGCCATGCTTGAGCGCGATGTTCAGTTCATCGAGCACCACGAACTGCACGGCCGGGTCTTGCAGCAGCTGGCGCGACACGACCCAGGCGGCTTCGGCAGCGGCGATGTCGCGCTGGCGGTCCTGGGTCTCCCAGGTGAAGCCCTCGCCCATCACGTGGTAGCGCACCTGCTCCGGGAAGCGCCGGAAAAACAGCTCTTCGCCGGTGCTGTTGCGGCCTTTGATGAACTGCACCACGCCGCACTGCATGCCGTGGCCCAAGGCGCGGGCGAGCATGCCGAAGGCCGAGCTGCTCTTGCCCTTGCCGTTGCCGGTCAGCACCAGCAACAGGCCGCATTCATTGGGGGAATTGGCGATGCGCTCGTCGATGATCGCCTTTTTGCGCTGCATGCGCGCCAGGTGGCGTTCGTCGCGTTCGGTGGGTTCGCTCATCAGGGTTCTCCGCAGGCTGACGCCACGCGAGAAGCGGCGACAGGTCGATAGGCAGGCAGACGGAGAACGCGCAGGAGCCGTGGCTGGACACCACGGTGCACCGCGCATCACCCTCCGTGATGCCGTTGGCTGAATCAGGCCGGTCTCCGGGCTTGTGAGCGGGCCTTGGCCCACGCCTGCGCGCCTTCCCGGATGCTGGCATCCAGTGGCTGTGCGCGACATTTGACTCACTTACCGTTGCGGGGGCAGCGCCGGGCTCGCGCCTTTGCTGGCGCCCACCGGCTTCCCAGTTTCACCCTGCCCAGACGGGGCTGGCAGGGCACCTGAAACACGCGCGAAGGTTAGAGGGTTGGGGCGGGAGCGTCAATCGAACGCGTTTGCCTTGTGGGCGGTGGTTATGCACCGTGAGCGGGAAAGAAGCGTTCCACCCGTACCGCTTTGCGCTTCTGTTTACGTTAAGCCCCCCCTCTCGTAGGCAAGAAACCACCGCGCAGAGTCACAGCTGTATGCTGCCGCCGGCTGAACCACTGCTGTACAGCCATGCTCTGAACTTTGAGCAAGCAACTTTAGAGGGCGGCGCACATGAAACGCATCGGTATCCTCTTACCCTGGGCGATGGGCGCCTGCCTGTCGGGCTGTGGCGAGACTGCCCTGCTGGACGTCAGTGAAGGCAGCGGGCCCACACCGCAATTGCCCACACCTAACAAGACCCTGATCCCGACCGTCAACGTCGCACCCGCCATCGGCTGGCCGGACGGCGGCAAACCCAAGGCTGCAGCCGGCACGCAGGTAACGGCCTTCGCCGACAAGCTCGACCACCCGCGCTGGCTCTATGTGTTGCCCAACGGCGATGTGCTGGTGGCTGAAACCAACGCCCCGCCCAAGCCTGAAGATGGCAAAGGCCTGCGTGGCTGGGTGATGGGCAAGGCGATGCAGCGCGCTGGCGCCGGCGTGCCGAGCGCCAACCGCATCACCTTGCTGCGCGATGCCGACCATGATGGGGTCGCGGAAGTGCGCACCACCTTCATCGAAGGGCTCAATTCGCCCTTCGGCATGGCGCTGGTGGGCAAGGACTTTTACGTGGCCGACACCGACAAACTGCTGCGCTTTCACTACGAGCCCGGGGCTATGCACATTCGCGGCGAGGGCCAGCAGGTGGTCGAACTGCCAGGCGGGACGCTTAACCATCATTGGACCAAGAACGTGATCGCCAGCCCCGATGGCAAGAAGCTCTACGTGACGGTGGGCTCCAACAGCAACGTGGGGGAAAACGGCCTGGACAAGGAACAGGGCCGTGCGGCGATCTGGGAAGTGGACCCTGCCAGCGGCCAGCAGCGCGTGTTTGCCAGCGGCCTGCGCAACCCCAACGGCTTGGCCTGGGAGCCCCACAGCGGCGCACTGTGGACGGCGGTCAACGAACGTGACGAGATCGGTAGCGACCTGGTGCCGGACTACATCACGTCAGTCAAGGATGGCGGCTTCTATGGTTGGCCCTACAGCTATTACGGGCAACACGTCGACCAGCGGGTCGAGCCCCAGGCCCCGCAGAAAGTTGCTCAGGCACTGATGCCGGACTACGCGGTGGGCCCGCACACGGCATCGCTGGGGCTGACGTTCGCCGAGCCTGGCGTGTTGCCGCCGCCGTTCGTGCAGGGGGCATTCGTGGGCCAGCACGGCTCGTGGAACCGCAAGCCGCACAGTGGCTACAAGGTGATCTTCGTGCCGTTCGACGCGACCGGCAAACCTGTCGGCAAACCGGTCGACCTGCTGACGGGGTTTCTGAATGACGAAGGCAAGGCCATGGGGCGACCGGTGGGGGTGATCAATGATAAGCGCGGCGGTTTGCTGGTGGCGGATGACGTGGGGAACGTGATCTGGCGGGTGAGCAAGGCCTTGTAGGAGCAGCCTTGTGCTGCGAAGAGGCCGGTGAAGGCCCCTTACCTCTAAGACTTATGCACCGGCCTCTTCGCAGCGCAAGGCTGCTCCTACACAGTCAGCGATCAACTGCTGACTGCGCAGTGCCTCAGGGATTCTGCGCCAGGTGCCCTTGCGGAATCACGCGCTTGGCCTGTAGGTAAGCCTTGGCCCAGTAGCTGTTCGACAGGTAGTCCAGGCGCACCGTACCGCCGGTGGACGGCGCATGCACAAAGCGCCCTTCCCCAACGTAGATACCGGCATGGCTGACTTGCGAGCCGCCACTGGTGGCAAAGAACACCAGGTCACCCGACTGCAGCGCCTTGGCATCCACGGTGGGCGCGCGCATGACGATCATCTCACGCGTCGAACGCGGCAAGCTGATGCCGGCGGCATCGCGGTAGACATACTTGATCAGGCCGCTGCAATCGAACCCGGAGTCGGGCGTATTGCCGCCCCAGCGATAAGGCGTGCCCACCAGCCCGATCGCACGGATCAACACGTCGTCGGCAATCGGCGAACCATCCGGTTGGCTGTAGGTAACCTGCGGCTGAACCACAGGGGCCGGCGCAGGCGCGCGGCTGGAGCAGGCAGCAAGCAATGCCACCAGGGAAAGGAATGCGAAGCGCGCCATCATTACCATGGCCAGAACATCCTGTCTGAGACCGCTGGACCGCAGCCGAAAAGTGTTGAGAATTTAGATTAGACGCTTTCTGTAAATGCGCACGGCGGCGAGCTTTTTTCAAAGCATCGCCGCCGCGGCAGGATATATCATTTTGACATCAGTTGCGCGCGATGTTGGTCGGCGCCATCGCCAAGGCACGCTTGGCTTCGATGAAGGTCTTGCTCCAGTAGCGATCACCGAGGCTGTCGATGCGCACACCGCCGCTGCGGCGGCTGCTGGAGTGGATGAACTGGTTGTCACCCAGGTAGATGCCCGCATGGCTCACACGACCACGACCATTGGTGCTGAAGAACAGCAGGTCGCCTGGCTTGAGCTTGTTGCGCGCCACTTTCGGGGCATCGACGTTGATCATTTCACGCGTCGAACGCGGCAAGGTCATGCCGGCTTCTTCGCGGAACAGGTAACCGATGAAGCCGCTGCAGTCGAAGCCGGACTTCTCCGAGGTACCACCGAAGCGGTAGCGGGTGCCGATCAACGACATGCCGCGCTCGAGAATGCTGTCAGCCAGAACTGGCAACTGGTAAGGCTTGCTGCTGCTGGAGAAGGCCTCCAGGTCATCTTCAGTGGCCAGCTCTTCCGGTTCGCCGAATACCGACGAAGACGAGGCTTTGGCCTTGAACGCCGACTGTGCGGCGATCGGGGTGTGATCCTGGGGCTGAGATACCGGGGCTTGTGCCGCGCAGCCAAAAAGCAGGGTCACGAGTGCGAGGGGCACGAGGGGTGCGAAGCGCTTTAGCATGGGCACGACCGTGTCAGTAATCCTTTAGAAGGGGGAAACTATGCCCTCTATCATGGCCATTTGCAAATTTTATCGAAAAAGATGTGACTTTTTCGTTTTTCCGCTCTGGCCCAAGGATTTCAGGGGCTTACCAGCCCAGGGTTTCCTTCAGGAAGGGAATGGTCAGCTTGCGCTGCGCTTGCAGCGATGCCTGATCGAGGCGCTCGAGCAGGTCGAACAACGCGCTCATGCTGCGGGTACCGCGGGTGAGGATGAAATGACCAACCTCATCGGTGAGGTGCAGGCCACGGCGCGACGCGCGCAACTGCAGGGCACGCAGCTTGTCTTCATCAGACATGCCGCGCATCTGGAAGATCAGCGCCAGGGTCAACCGCGACTTGAGGTCAGCCAGTTTGATAGGCAGTTCGCGCGGCGAGCTGGAGGCCGCTAGCAGCAAGCGGCGGCCACTGTCGCGCAGGCGATTGAAGAGGTGGAACATGGCCTCTTCCCAATCAGCCTTGCCGGCAATTACGTGCAAGTCGTCGATGCACACCAGCTCGTATTGCTCGAGGTGGTCGAGCAATTCGACACCGCGCTCGAGCAACTGCGCCAACGGCAGGTAGACGGCGGGCTCGCCCAATTGCTGGAAACGGTGGGTTGCAGCCTGCAACAGGTGAGTGCGGCCGACACCCTGCTTGCCCCACAGGTAGATGAGGCTCTCGGTCCAGCCGGCGTCAGCTTCGCATAGGCGCTCGACGTAGCCCAATGCCGCAGCATTGGCGCCCGGATAGTAGTTGATGAAGGTGGCGTCATCGCGCAGGCGCACACCCAGGGGCAACTGGATCGGTGGTTTCATGCTCGCGGGCGGTCGCTAGGACCACGGGGGGCCTTTGGTGAACAGTGTGCAAAGTCTATACCCGGAGCGCGGGCGGCACAATCAGTGAGCAGAAGAGCGCAAACAAAATCAACAAGTTGCAGCTCTTTATGGGGGCCTTTCGGCCCCACCTCACAATTCTGGATCGACATCTGCGCCATACATGTCCGACTCTTTGTACAAATCGTGCGCATGCCGCAGCAGCACCATGATCACCGCCGCCACCGGCAGCGCCAGCAGCACCCCGGTGAAACCGAACAGCTCACCACCGGCAAGAATGGCGAAGATCACCGCCACCGGGTGCAGGCCGATGCGGTCGCCCACCAGCAAGGGCGTCAGCACCATGCCCTCAAGCGCCTGGCCGACCATGAACACCGCAACGATGCCCAGCATCGGATACAAGTCACCGCCAAACTGGAACAAGCCGGCCACCAGCGCCGCGCCGATACCAATGATAAAGCCCATGTACGGCACGATCGCTGCCAACCCCGCCAGCATGCCGATCAGCAAGCCGAGCTCGAGCCCCACCAGCATAAGCCCTGCAGAATAGATGACGCCCAGTGCGAGCATGACCATCAGTTGGCCGCGGACGAACGCGCCCAGTACCTCATGGCACTCCCCCGCCAACTCCACGATCTGCGGTTCGCGGTGGCGCGGCAGCAGGCTGCGCAGCTTGGCCATCATCAGGTCCCAGTCACGCAGCAGGTAGAAGCCCACCACCGGGATCAACACCAGGTTGGCCAGCCAGGCGATCAAGGCCAGGCTTGACGCCGTGGCCTGCGACAGTACGACACCGACGATGTCGGTGGTCTGGCCCATGTGCTCGCCAATGGCGGCCTTGATCTTGTCGAACTTCCAGAAGCCGTCGGCCAGGCCAAGACGGTGTTGCACCCAGGGCAACGCCACGTGCTGCAGCCAGTCGAGCATCTGCGGCGCCAGTTCGTACAAACGCACCAGCTGCTTGGCCAGCATCGGCACCAGCACCAGCAGCAAGGCCATGAGTATCAGGGTGAACAGGCTAAACACCACCACCACGCCCCAAGTGCGGGACAGCCCCAAGCGCTCCAGGCGGTCGACCAGCGGGTCTGCCAGATACGCCAGCAGGATGCCAATCAGAAAGGGCGTCAGAATATGGTGCAGGCTATATAACAGCACGGCGATCAGCAGTGCAGCGCCCAGCCAGATCCAGCGGCGCATATCGGTAACCATGGGTACTCCTTACCAGCGAAAACGCAGGCCGTCGAACGGCTTGGGCACATCAGGTTGCTCGGGGCTCACGCCTGTTGCAGCAGCAGGCACGGCAGGGGCAACGGGCGCCGGCTCAGCCGGTACCTCCTGCAACTTGGCAAGGCCGAGTTGGGCACGTAATTGGTCGCGGTTGGCCGTGACACCGTAAGTCAGCGTGCTGCCTTCAACCATTTGAAGCCGCGGCCCATAGGGTTCGAGTACGCGGCTCAGTTCGGCGTAGCGTTGCAGGTTCATCCCCTGCACCTGAACCTGCTGCTGGCTGCTGGCGCCTGGGCGGGTCACATAGCGCGGCGCCAGGCGGCTGCTAACCGCCAGCATCACCGCGTCGGCCAACGCCGCCTGGTCGGCGCCCTCGGCACTGCCCTGCTCGTGCTGGTCGCCTACCCACAGCTGCCATTTGCCTTGCCATTTGCCATCCGCCTCTTGGGCGTGTACCGCCAGCAGGGCATCGGCCGCGTAACGCTCGGAAGCTTCGCGCAGCGGTTTTGGGTCATTGCCTTCGACCTGCTTGGCATTGGCCACCAACTGCTCTTGCAGGTCAGCCAGCGGCAGCCGCAATGGCAGGCCCCGGTGCTGGGCGGCACGGCGCAAGGGCTGGGCGGCGGATTGGCCGTCACCCACCAGGTTGCTGCCCTCGGCGTTTTCGTTGAGCCACCAGCCGAGGATCGATGGCCGGTTGCTGCCCCACAGGGCCAGGCCGGCCTTGCGCAAGGCGCGTTCGGTGCTGCCGGGGTCGAACTCGACCAGCACGGACTCGGGCGGGCCGGCTTCGGTACCGACCTGGTTGATGATTTGCTGCGGGTCTTTGCGCAGCTCGGCCAATGCCGGGCTTTGCGCCGCCTTCGGGTCACCGGTCAGGCGCAGGACCAACGTCTCGAGTGCCTTGCCGGTGGCCTGGGTACGGGCTTCAGCGCCCTGCCCCTGAAGTGGCTCGCGCACCTGATAAAGCCCGGAGACGCTCTCGGCTTGCGCGGCTAGCGAGATCAGGGCAAGACAACCTGCTGCCAGAGTGTTGAAAAGACGCATGGAGGATTCCTGTCCAGAAACAAGGTGGAACGGCCGTTGTCATGCAGGCTGTGACCGCGGTGGAACGAAAAATGCTCCTATATGGCTTACACCTTATACAGGGGCGCGCATGACTGCCAGGCGCAGGCCATGGGATTGTGGGTGTTTTCACGATCGAGCGCCGCCCGCGCGGCGCTTCGCAGCACAAGGCTGCTCCTACATTTTGTGGCCAATTATTCCTGAATGATGGGCGACCGCCTCATTAACTCCCTACCCAAAAAGCCTTTTTAACGCTTTCAAGCCCTGCCCGTCGGCCTGAGGATGGCCGCTGCACGGCAACCCTGATAAAATCGCGCGCCTTCACAGACCTCTGACGTTTCAGGCAGCCGCCGCAGTAAAGCCGGCCTTGGCCGTCACGGTCGTTTTTAAGAATCCCTCCCTCCTAAAGGCCTGGATCAATGAGCAAGCAACCCTCCCTGAGCTACAAGGACGCCGGTGTAGACATCGACGCCGGCGAAGCACTGGTCGAACGCATCAAGGGCGTGGCAAAACGCACCGCACGCCCTGAAGTCATGGGTGGCCTGGGTGGCTTCGGCGCCCTCTGCGAGATCCCGGCCGGCTACAAGCAGCCGGTTCTGGTCTCCGGCACCGATGGCGTCGGCACCAAGCTGCGCCTGGCCCTGAACCTGAACAAGCACGACAGCATCGGCCAGGACCTGGTTGCCATGTGCGTCAACGACCTGGTGGTGTGCGGCGCCGAGCCGCTGTTCTTCCTCGACTACTACGCCACCGGCAAGCTGAACGTTGACGTCGCCGCCACCGTGGTCACCGGTATCGGCGCAGGCTGCGAACTGGCGGGCTGCTCGCTGGTCGGTGGTGAAACCGCCGAAATGCCTGGCATGTACGAAGGCGAAGACTACGACCTGGCCGGCTTCTGCGTCGGCGTGGTAGAAAAAGCCGAGATCATCGACGGCTCCAAGGTTGCCACCGGCGACGCGCTGATCGCCCTGCCGTCTTCCGGCCCGCACTCCAACGGCTACTCGCTGATCCGCAAGATCCTCGAAGTGTCCGGCACCGACATCGAGAACACCCAGCTCGACGGCAAGCCACTGACCGACCTGCTGATGGCGCCGACCCGCATCTACGTCAAGCCGCTGCTGCAACTGATCAAGCAGACGGGCGCAGTCAAGGCCATGGCCCACATCACCGGTGGCGGCCTGCTGGACAACATCCCGCGCGTGCTGCCGAAAAACGCCCAGGCCGTGGTCGACGTGGCCAGCTGGCAGCGTCCAGCGGTATTCGACTTCCTGCAGGCGCAAGGCAACGTTGACGAGCATGAAATGCACCGCGTGCTGAACTGCGGCGTCGGCATGGTCATCTGCGTAGCCCAGGACCAGGTCGAAAACGCCCTGAACGTTCTGCGCGCAGAAGGCGAGCAGCCTTGGGTCATCGGCCGCATCGAAGAGGCCGCCGAAGGCGCCGCCCAGGTCGAGCTGCAGAACCTCAAGGCACACTGATGCCGAGCAAGACCTGCAATGTAGTGGTATTGCTGTCGGGTTCCGGCAGCAACCTGCAAGCCCTGATCGACAGCTGCCGCGGTGAAGACAGCCCGGTGCGCATCCGTGCGGTGGTGTCCAACCGCGCCGATGCCTACGGCCTGCAACGCGCCGCAGCCGCTGGCATCGACACCGCCGTACTGGACCACACCGCCTTTGACGGTCGTGAAGCCTTCGATGCCGCGCTGATGGCGCGCATCGACGGCTTTGCGCCAGACCTGGTGGTGCTGGCCGGCTTCATGCGTATCCTCAGTGGCGGCTTCGTCCGCCACTATCAGGGCCGCCTGCTCAATATCCACCCGTCGCTGCTGCCCAAGTACAAGGGCCTGCACACCCACCGACGGGCCCTGGACGCAGGCGACGCCGAGCATGGCTGCAGCGTACACTTCGTCACCGAGGAACTCGATGGCGGCCCACTGGTCGTACAGGCTGTGGTACCGGTGACGTCGGACGACACCGCTGAAAGCCTGGCCCAGCGGGTTCACCACCAGGAACACCTGATCTACCCGTTGGCCGTGCACTGGTTCGCCGAGGGGCGCTTGCGTCTGGACGAGCACGGTGCCTTACTGGATGGCCAGCCCCTGGCGGCCAGCGGTCATTTGATTCGATCCTAGGAGACTTTATGCGTCGTGCCCTGCTCTTGGCTCTCGCCGTGCTCGCCCTGCCCCTCCAGGCAGCTGATCTGAAGCCTTTTTCGGCCAGCTACACCGCCGACTGGAAGCAGCTACCCATGAGCGGCACCGCCGAGCGCAGCCTGGTGAAGAATGCCAACGGTACCTGGGACCTTAATTTCAAGGCTTCCATGATGATCGCCAGCCTGACCGAGCAAAGCACCCTGCGCTTGGAAAACGACACCCTGCTGCCGCAGAAGTACCACTTCGAGCGTGGCGGCCTGGGCAAGGCGAAGAAGGTCGACCTGAACTTCGACTGGACCAGCAAGAAAGTCACCGGTAGCGACCGTGGCGATGCGATCAACCTGCCGCTCAACCGCGGCGTGCTGGACAAGTCGTCCTACCAACTGGCGCTGCAGCATGATGTGGCGGCCGGCAAGAAGAGCATGACCTACCAGGTGGTCGACGGTGACGAGATCGACACCTACGACTTCCGCGTCCTGGGCACCGAGAAGGTGACCACCAAGACCGGCCAGGTCGATGCGGTCAAGGTCGAGCGCGTGCGCGACCCTAGCCAGAGCAAGCGCATCACCGAGCTGTGGTTCGCCAAGAGCTGGGACTACCTGCTTGTGCAACTGCGCCAGGTCGAAACCGATGGCAAGGAGTACGTGATCGTGCTGCAGGATGGCACGGTCGATGGCAAGCCGGTGAAGGGTAACTGATCCGCAGCCTGAAGCACCCGGAGCCCCGCCTTGTGCGGGGCTTCTTTTTGAGGTGCTTGCCACAGCATCTTCAGCGCCTATGAGATCGAGCGCCGCCCGCGCGGCGCTTCGCGAGCAACGCTCGCTCCTACGTTTGTTTTTGGCCAGTAACGCCTGTGACAGGCGCACGCGACCGCCTGGTTTGTTCGACGCGATATCGAGTCACGCGCCAAGGCGGTCGCGCGCGTTTGCTCCAGGAATAATTGGCCCGAAACAAACGTAGGAGCGAGCGTTGCTCGCGATGCGCCGCGCGGGCGGCGCTCGATTTGCGCCCCACACTCAAATCCCAAGCCAAGCACCTGGCAGCCTTCACCCTCTCTCAGCAAGCAAACCGCAGCCCCTGAGCTACATGAAACTTGTTTCATCCCTGTTTTATTTACTTAGCCTGCTAACAAACTCTATAAAGGAGGTGTGCGACACAATGTCGCAACCAACCTAGCAGTGGAGTTTACCGATGACAGTCCAAGTAACCGAACGCGACGAATCGAAAATGTCCCACGAAGGCCTGGCCGCTGGCGTGCGGATCTGGGATGTGCACCAACAAGGCCAATTGGTCGGGATGTTCCACAATGAGCACGAAGCCCACCAGTACCGTGTAGAGCTTGAGGACCTGGAAAGTCAGCGCACTACACAATGACCCTGCAATGCCACAGTCTTTGAACAAAAAACCCCGCCTAGGCGGGGTTTTTCATGCTTACCACATCAAATCGTCAGGGATCTTGTAAGCCGCGTACGGGTCATCGTCGTCGGCTTCCTCGACATGGGTGTTGAGCAACAGTACGCGATGCGGGTCGCGTTCCTGAATCTTCACCGCCGCTTCACGCGGAATCACTTCGTAGCCGCCGGCAAACGACACGACCGCAAGCGAGCCATTGCTCAGCTTGCTGCGCATCAGGGCATTGACGGCAATGCGCTTGACCTTCTTGTCGTCGACGAAGTTGTAGTAGTCCTCAGTGTTGAGCTTGGGCAGGCGGGTCGCTTCGATCAATTGCTTGATCTGCGCGGCGCGGGCCTTTTGCTCGGCCTTTTCCTGCTGCTGGCGGTTCAACTCCTGGTCACGCTTGGCCTTTTCAGCCATGGCTTCCTTGGCCAGGCGCTGCTGGGTGTCGTCCACCTCGACCTGGCCCTTGTGCTCCAGGCGCTTTTGTTTCTTCTGGGCTTTATTGGTCTGCGAGACCTGTTTCTGGTTGACCAGACCGGCTTTGAGCAATTGGTCGCGAAGGGAAAGGCTCATGAATGTTCACTCACTTAACAGCTCAGCCGCAGCTGGGCAGGTTCTTTTCCTGACGTTTGGCTTCACCCCAAAGGGCATCCAGCTCGTCAAGGTTACAGTCTTCGATGGGCCGACCGCTGTCGCGCAATGCCTGTTCGATAAAACGGAAACGTCGCTCGAACTTGCGATTGGCACGGCGCAGGGCATGTTCCGGGTCTTGCTTGAGGTGGCGGGCCAGGTTGACGGTGGCGAACAACAGGTCGCCGACCTCATCTTCCAGCGCATCGGCATCACCGTCGGCCATGGCCTGCAGGACTTCGTCCAGTTCCTCGCGGACCTTGTCCAGCACCGGCAATGCGTCGGGCCAGTCGAAACCGACCGTGGCCGCACGCTTTTGCAGTTTGGCTGCCCGCGACAATGCAGGCAATGCCGTTGGCACGTCATCGAGCAGCGACAGCTGTTCGGGTTCGCTTTTTTCGGCGCGCTCCTCGGCTTTGATCTCTTCCCAGCGCGACTTGACCTGGGTCTCGCTCAAGCTGGGCGTGTCCACCGGTGCATACAGCTCGCCGGTGGGGAATACGTGCGGGTGGCGGCGGATCAGCTTGCGGGTGATGCTGTCGACCACCCCGTCAAACTCGAAACGCCCCTCTTCCCGGGCCAGCTGGCTGTAGTAGACCACCTGGAACAACAGATCGCCCAGCTCACCCTGCAAGTGCTCGAAATCGCCGCGTTCGATGGTGTCGGCAACCTCGTAGGCTTCTTCGATAGTGTGCGGGACGATGCTGGCGTAGTCCTGCTTCAAGTCCCACGGGCAGCCATATTGCGGGTCGCGCAGGCGGGCCATGAGGTGCAGCAGGTCTTCGAGGGTGTAGGTCATAGGGCTATTCCTTGGCGGGGGCTTTGCCCCCGATCGCCGGCAAGCCGGCTCCCACAGGTACTGCACAGGCCTTGAAGCCAGTGGGATAGCTGTGGGAGCTGGCTTGCCAGCGATGGGCCGCAAAGCGGCCCCAACTCACAGGGTTCAAGGGGTACGGTTACGCCGCGTCTCGATGATGTTCGGCAACTGCGAGATCCGCCCCAGCAAGCGCCCGAGCGCATCCAGGCCCGGAATCTCGATGGTCAGCGACATCAACGCCGTGTTGTCTTCCTTGTTCGAGCGGGTGTTGACCGCCAGCACGTTGATCTTCTCGTTGAGCAGCACCTGCGACACGTCACGCAACAAGCCTGGGCGGTCGTAGGCACGGATGACGATGTCGACCGGGTAGGTCTGCACCGGGATCGGCCCCCAACTCACCTGGATCATCCGCTCTGGCTCCTTGCCTGCCAGTTGCAGCACCGAGGCACAGTCCTGACGGTGGATGCTTACACCGCGGCCCTGGGTGATATAGCCGACGATGGCATCGCCCGGCAGCGGCTGGCAGCAGCCGGCCATCTGCGTCAGCAGGTTGCCGACACCCTGGATCTGGATATCGCCGCGCTTGCCGGTACGCGGGCCCGTGGGCTTGCGCTGCACCAGCTCGATCTGCTCGATACGCTCAGGCTCCAGCAACTGCTGGGCAGCGTTGACCAGGTGAGCCAGGCGTAGATCACCCGCGCCGAGCGAGGCGAACATGTCTTCGGCGGTCTTGACGTTGGTCTTCTCGGCCAGGCGCTCGAAGTCCACCTGCGGCAGGCCCAGGCGGCTGAGTTCGCGCTCGAGCAAGGTCTTGCCGGCGGCGACGTTCTGGTCGCGTGCCTGCAGCTTGAACCAGTGAACGATCTTGGCCCGTGCCCGCGAGGTGGTGACGTAACCCAGGTTGGAGTTCAACCAGTCACGGCTGGGGTTGCCGTGTTTGCTGGTGATGATCTCGACCTGCTCGCCGGTCTGCAGGCTGTAGTTCAGCGGCACGATACGCCCGTTGATCTTGGCGCCGCGGCAGTTGTGGCCGATTTCGGTGTGCACGCGGTAGGCGAAGTCTAGCGGCGTAGCGCCCTTGGGCAGGTCGATGGCATGGCCGTCCGGGGTGAACACGTAGACCCGGTCCGGCTCGATGTCGACGCGCAGCTGCTCGGCCAGGCCGCCGATGTCACCCAGCTCTTCATGCCACTCGAGCACCTGGCGCAGCCAGGAAATCTTCTCTTCGTAGTGATTGGAGCTCGGCTTGACGTCGGTGCCCTTGTAGCGCCAGTGGGCGCAAACCCCAAGCTCGGCTTCCTCGTGCATGCCGTGGGTGCGGATCTGCACCTCCAGCACCTTGCCCTCCGGGCCGATCACCGCCGTGTGCAGCGAGCGGTAGCCGTTTTCCTTCGGGTTGGCGATGTAGTCGTCGAATTCCTTGGGGATGTGCCGCCACAGGGTATGCACGATACCCAGCGCGGTGTAGCAATCGCGGATCTCCGGGACCAGCACACGCACCGCACGCACATCGTAGATCTGGCTGAATTCCAGGCCTTTGCGCTGCATCTTGCGCCAGATCGAATAGATGTGTTTCGCCCGGCCACTGATGTCGGCATTCACGCCGGTGGCCAGCAGTTCGTTCTGCAGCTGGTTCATCACGTCGCTGATGAAGCGCTCGCGGTCCAGCCGGCGCTCGTGCAGGAGCTTGGCGATCTGTTTGTACTGGTCGGGTTCAAGGTAGCGGAAGGACAGGTCTTCCAGCTCCCACTTGATGTGACCGATGCCCAGGCGATGCGCCAGGGGGGCATAGATATCGAACACCTCGCGCGCGACGCGCAGGCGTTTTTCGTCGTCGGCGGCCTTGACCGCACGGATTGCGCAGGTGCGCTCGGCCAGCTTGATCAGTGCAACGCGCACGTCGTCGACCATGGCCACGAGCATCTTGCGCAGGTTCTCGACCTGCGCCTGGGAGCCCAGCACCAGCGACTGGCGCGGGCTGAGGCTGGCACTGATGGCCGCCATGCGCAGCACGCCGTCGATCAGCTTGGACACCACCGGGCCAAAACGCTGGCTGACTTCAGCCAGGGTCACCTTGCCTTCACGCACCGAACGGTAAATGACGGCGGCTACCAGCGAATCCTGGTCGAGCTTGAGGTCGGCGAGAATCTCGGCGATCTCCAGGCCCGCCTGGAAGCTGGACGTACCGTCGGCCCAGGAATGCTTGGCAGGGTTACCCTTCTTCTCGACTTCGTGAGCGAATTCGCAGGCCTCTTTCAGCGCTGCGCGATCCAGGGCTGAATCGACGCTTACCACATGATCCAGCCATGCTTCGAGATTGATACTGCCGTCAGTGTTGACCGGCTGGTGCACTCTCACCTGTACCATCTTTGTTTTACCTTTCCATACAGCGCACCACGCGGGTGCGCAGGCTTCCACCGTGTGGCCGCCATTCCCTGGCAACCGCACCAACGGGCCAGTCTGCTAGCCCGCTTCGAATAACGCCATGGCCTCGACATGCGCCGTCTGAGGAAACATGTCGAGAATCCCGGCCCTTTTTAACCGGTACCCCTGTCCGACCAGCACCTGGGCGTCTCGCGCCAGCGTGGCCGGGTTGCACGATACGTAGACCAGCCGCTTGGCCTTGAGGCGTGCGATGTCTTGCACCACCTCGAAAGCACCGTCGCGCGGTGGGTCCAAGAGTACCGCAGAAAAGCCTTCGGCGGCCCACTCGGCACCTGCCAAAGGCTGCGATAAATCGGCCTGAAAAAACCGTGCGTTATGCACATTGTTGTTTCGGGCATTGGCCGCGGCCCGATCGACCATGGCCTGTACACCTTCCACCGCCACCACTTCACGCGCCTGCCGCGCCAACGGCAGGGCAAAATTACCCAGGCCACAGAACAGGTCAAGCACACGTTCGTCGGCTTGCGGTGCGAGCCAGGCTAACGCCTGCTCGATCATCGCCGTATTGACTTGGGCGTTAACCTGCACGAAATCACCGGGGCGCCAGGCCAATTCCAGCTGCCAGGGTTCGAGGGTAAAGCCCAGGGTCGTGGCCGCGTCTACCGGTGCCGGTTCACCCTCGCCCTGCAGCCAGAGCTGCGCCTTGGCCTCGTCGCAAAATGCCTGCAGGCGGGCCAGGTCATCCGCCGGCAGCGGTGCGACATGGCGCACCAGCAGCGCCTCAGCGGTGCCGCTGAACAGTTCCACATGGCCGATGACCTGCGGTTTGCTCAGCGAACGCAGCGCCGTCGGCAAGTGGCGCAGAATCGACTGCAAGGGCTGTACCAGCACTGCACAGTCGTCGATGGAAATGATGTCCTGGCTGGCTTCGGCACGGAACCCGACCTCCAGCTGACGCGCCTTGATGTCCCAGCGCACAGCCACCCGCGCCCGGCGCCGGTAGCCGAATTCCGGCCCGCTCAGGGGGGCGGCCCAGGCCTCGGGTTGCACGCCGGCAACCCGCTGCAGCTGTTCGGCCAGGGTGCGTTGCTTGAGCGCCAGCTGCGCTTCATGGGGCAGATGCTGCAGGTTGCAGCCGCCACAGCGGGAATAGTGCCGGCAAGGTGCTTCGCGCCGCTCGGGGCTGGCCTGCAGCACGCGCTCCAGGCGCGCCTCCACGACTTTGCCGCGGGCATTGAGCACACGGGCCTCGACGGCTTCACCGGCCAACGCGCCACTGACGAACCAGGTACGCCCTTCATGGAAAGCGATGCCACGGCCGTCACCGGCCAGGCGCTCGATATCCAGGCGCTGTTTCTTGCCCACGGGAACCTGGGGGCTACGGTTGCCACCGGCTGGCTGGAAGCGCAGGCCGCTGTTGCTTTTCTTCTTGGACATTTAGCTCGGATCAAACAGGCCAGTGGACAGGTATCGGTCACCACGGTCGCAGATGATTGCGACCATTACCGCGTTTTCCACCTCGCGAGACAGGCGCAGCATCGCCGCGACCGCACCACCGGAAGACACGCCGCAGAAAATGCCCTCTTCACGGGCAAGGCGGCGTGTGGTGTCTTCGGCTTCCTGCTGGGACATGTCGACCACGCGATCGACGCGGGTGGCGTCGAAGATCTTCGGCAGGTATTCCTCGGGCCAGCGACGGATGCCCGGAATCGCCGAGCCTTCCATCGGCTGCAGGCCGATGATCTGCACGGCTGGGTTCTGCTCTTTAAGATACTGCGAGCAGCCCATGATGGTGCCGGTGGTGCCCATCGAGCTGACGAAATGGGTGATAGTGCCCTGGGTCTGCTGCCAGATTTCCGGGCCGGTGCTGTTGTAGTGGGCGATCGGGTTGTCGCCATTGGCGAACTGGTCGAGCACCAGGCCGCGGCCCTCGGCCTGCAGCTTCTCGGCGAGGTCGCGGGCACCTTCCATGCCCTCTTCCTTGGTCACCAGGATCAGCTCGGCGCCGTAGGCCGTCATGGCGGCCTTGCGCTCGGCGGTGGAGTTGTCTGGCATGATCAGGATCATCTTGTAACCCTTGATCGCTGCCGCCATCGCCAGGGCGATGCCAGTGTTGCCCGATGTCGCCTCGATCAGCGTGTCACCCGGCTTGATCTGGCCGCGCAGTTCGGCGCGGGTGATCATCGACAGCGCCGGGCGGTCCTTGACCGAACCGGCGGGATTGTTACCTTCGAGCTTGAGCAGGAGCGTGTTGCTGGTCGCTCCGGCAATGCGCTGCAGGCGAACCAGGGGCGTATTGCCGACGCAATCGGCGATGGTTGGGTACTGCAAGGTCATGGCGTATTTCACAATCCGGACGGCAGGGGCGCCTATCATACCGGCAATCCTTTGCGCGCCATATCACGCAATCTGTGATGCATATAGCTACAAGCTATAACGAGGCGACCTGCGGCCGTGGGTTGTCCTTGGCAGTGGCCGGCACATGGAGCGGCAAGCGCATGCACAGGCGCAGCCCGCGCTTGCCATTTTCTGCCCACAGGGTCCCGCCCTGGCGCTGGATGGCACTGCGCGCAATGCTCAAACCCAGCCCGAAACCGCCGTCCCCAGGCCGCGAACCGTCCAGCCGCGAGAACGGCGCGAAGATCCGTTCCAGGTCCTCTTCTGCAACCCCACCGCCCTCGTCTTCCAGCCACAGCCGCCAGTGGTTACCGTCGCGCTGCCCACCCAAGCGCACCACGCCGTTAGTCGGCGAGTGGCGGATGGCATTGCGCAGCATGTTCTCCAGCGCCTGGGCCAGGTGGTTGAGGTTGCCCTGCACCCAGCAACTGGCGGGCAGTTCGCAGCGCAGGCGTTCGGGCGACCAGCCGCTTTCGTAGCTGGCATCCTCGGCGAGCAGGTCCCACAACGCTTGAACCTGGATGGGCTCAAGGTTCATCGGCGCACGCTCGGCATCCTGCCAGGCCAATTGCAGGGTGCCCTCGACCAATTGCTGCATGCAGTCCACTTCACGCGCCAGGCGTTCGCGCAGGTGCTGCAGGTCGGTTTCGCCATCGCAGGCCACACGTAGCCGGCTGAGCGGCGTGCGCATTTCGTGCGACAGGTCGCGCAGCATCTGTTGCTGCATGGCCACCGTACCCTGCAGCCGTTCGGCCATCTGGTCGAACGCGCGGGCCAGCTCGCCAAGTTCGTCATGCCGGGCGATGGTGCGCGAATCGAGGCGTGCCGACAGCTGGTCGGCACGCCAGGCATTGGCCTGCTCACGCAGTTGGTTGAGCGGCACGATCAGCATGCGGTACAGCCCAACGCACAGCAGCAAGGTGAACAGAGCGGGGATGATGCCGTTGGTCAGCACCCGCCACAGCATGCGGTACTCGCCGGGGTTGAGGCGCTCTGGCAGTTCGATCACCAGCATGCCCTGCTCCGGCGCCCCTGGGAACGGAATGCGCAGCCACGGCTGGTCGACACTGCGCCGGCTCATCGGCCAGTCGACGCCGCGCAGACGCGTCAGCCGTTGCATGATCTGGGGGTTCAGGGTGGCGCTGTCGAGCGGTCGCAGGTTGATGTCGAGCACGCCAACCCAGCCACGCTCGCGCTGGTGCATGGCCTGCACCCAGCGGTCCAGCCCCGCGCGCCCGTCACTGCGCCAGGCCTGCTCGGCCTCAGCCGCATAACCGCGCAGCAGTTGGCGGGCCGGTTCGGACAGGAAGGCGTTCTGGGTTTCCATGTGCCGGCCCCAGGTGTAGCTCAGGCCGATCATCAGCAGGCAGAAGCCCACCAGTAGGATGGCCAGCTTCCAGAACAGCGAATGGCGGTCGAGCATGGCTCACTCCATCTCGCTGGCGCTAAGCACGTAACCTTTGCCCCAGACCGTGCGGATCTGCCGTTCGTGGTAGCCGATGCCCTTGAGCTTGCGGCGGATCTGGCTGACATGCATGTCCAGGCTGCGATCATGCCGCGAGTAACCGCGCTGCAAGACCTGCTGATAAAGGAAGGGTTTGCTCAGCACCTCGTCCAGGTTGCGGTTGAGGATCTCGAGCAGGCGGTATTCGCTGGGGGTCAGGCCTGCCAGGCGCCCTTCGAATCTGACGTCGCTGAGCCCCTCGTCGAACTGCAACCCACCTCCGGCGGCCTCTTGCTGCGGCTGATGGCGCCGCTCCAGAGCCACGCGCCGCAGGATCGCCTCGATGCGTACCTGCAACTCGGCCATGCTGAAGGGCTTGGGCAGGTAGTCGTCGGCGCCGCGCTGAAAACCACTGATACGGTCGGCTTCGGCGCCCAGCGCCGACATCAGGATCACCGGCGTGGTGCTGCGCGTGCGCAATTGGGCCAGTGCATCCAGGCCGTTGAGCCCTGGCAGCAGGATGTCCATCAACACCACGTCGAATGCCTGCCGGCCTGCGGTTTCAAGGCCTTCGAGCCCATTACGGCACCAGGTCACCTGGAAGCCGCCACGCTGCAGCTCCTCGTGCAGGTAGGCACCCAGCACCGGGTCGTCCTCGATGGCGAGGATAGTGGAGGTATGAATAGCTACGGGATTCATTGGCAACTGCCATGCATTCTCAATTGCGCGATTATTGAGCATCCGCTCTGCTCTAGGCAACCGCCCTGCGACCAATGCCTCGACATGGCCACGAAAAGACAGACAAATGGGTGCATTAGCCGAGCAGGCGGAGTAACTTCCCGGCTTGGTCCGTCACGCAGTTGACGGCGTCCAGGCACATGACAGGAGGCAAGTGTGCTCGATCGTTTGGGAATCAGAAGCCGGGTCCTGCTGTTGGCCCTGCTGCCTGCCGGCTTGATGGCGCTGGTATTGGGCAGTTATTTCACCTGGCTGCAGCAAAGCGATTTGCGCACCCAGCTGCTGCAACGCGGCAAGATGATCGCCGAGCAACTGGCGCCGCTGGCTGCACCTGCCATGGCCAAGCGGGCCCCCGGGCAGCTGGAACGGATTGCCGCGCAGACCCTGGAGCAAACCGACGTGCGCGCGGTCGCCTTTCTTGCCCCAGACCGCACGCGCGTGGCGCATGCAGGCCCGAGCATGCTCAACCAGCCGCCCACGGGCGGTACCGGCACGCAACTGTTGCAACGCACCGGCAATGACGCCACCCGCTACCTGATGCCTGTCTTCGGCCACCACCGCGACCTGGCCACCGATGCCGTGCCGGCCGAAGCCGAGCGCCTGCTGGGTTGGGTCGAAATCGAACTGTCGCACGACGGCACCTTGCTGCGTGGCTACCGCAACCTGTTCACCAGCCTGTTGCTGATCCTCGCCTGCCTGGCCCTCAGTGGCCTGCTGGCACTGCGCATGAGCCGCACCATCAACGACCCGATAAAACGCATCAAGCATGCGGTCAATCAGCTCAAGGACGGCCACCTGGACGAGCGCCTGCCGGCCATGGGCAGCCACGAGTTGGACGAGCTGGGCCGCGGCATCAACCGCATGGCCGAAACCCTGCACAGCGCTCACGAAGAGCTGCAGCACAGCATCGACCAGGCCACCGAAGACGTGCGCCAGAACCTGGAGACCATCGAGATCCAGAACATCGAGCTGGACATGGCCCGCAAGGAAGCCCTGGAGGCCAGCCGCATCAAGTCGGAGTTCCTGGCCAACATGAGCCACGAGATCCGCACCCCGCTCAACGGCATCCTCGGCTTCACCCATTTGCTGCAGAAAAGTGAGCTGACGCCGCGCCAGCTGGATTACCTGAGCACCATCGAGAAGTCCGCCGACAACCTGCTGGGGATCATCAACGAGATCCTCGACTTCTCCAAGATCGAGGCCGGCAAGCTGGTGCTCGACAGCATTCCGTTCAACCTGCGCGACCTGGTCCAGGACACCCTGACCATCCTCGCCCCGGCCGCGCATGCCAAGCAGCTCGAGCTGCTCAGCCTGATCTACCGCGATACCCCATCATCGCTGATCGGCGACCCGTTGCGGCTCAAGCAGATCCTCACCAACCTGGTGAGCAACGCGATCAAGTTCACCCGCGAAGGCACCATCGTCGTGCGCGCCATGCTTGAAGACGAACACGAAGACAGCGCGCAGCTTCGCATCAGCGTGCAAGACACCGGCATCGGCCTGTCGCCGCAGGATGTGCGCACGCTGTTCCAGGCCTTCAGCCAGGCCGATAACTCACTGGCGCGCCAGCCTGGGGGTACCGGCCTGGGCCTGGTGATTTCCAAGCGCCTGATCGAGCAGATGGGCGGCGAGATCGGCGTCGACAGCACGCCGGGCGAAGGCTCGCAGTTCTGGATCAGCCTCAACCTGCCCAAGGCTCACGACGATGCCGAAGAGCTGCCGCTGCAGCCCCTGCTGGGCCGCCGCGCCGCCATCGTCGACAGCCATGAGCTGGCGCGCCAGGCGCTGGAGCACCAGCTCGAAGACTGCGGCCTGAGCGTCAGCCTGTTTGCCTCGTACGACCAGCTTCTGCATGCGGTACAGGCCGCAAGCCAGGCGGGCCACCCGTTCGACTTCGCAGTGCTCGGCGCCAACCTGGGCAACCTGACGCCCGAGCAGCTCGGTGAGTACCACCTGCAACTGGACCGCTACCAGTGCCAGTGCGTGGTGCTGTGCCCGACCACCGAACAGGCGCTGTACCACCCCTACCTGCCCAATGGCCATGGCCAACTCCTGTCCAAGCCGACGTGCACGCGCAAGTTGCGTCGGCTGCTGCTGGAGCTGATCCAACCGCGTCGCCCGCTGGGCGAGCCGAACATCCTCAGCGGCCAGCGCCAGCCGAAGATTTTGTGCGTCGACGACAACCCGGCCAACCTGCTGCTGGTACAGACCCTGCTCGAAGACCTGGGTGCCCAGGTGCTGGCCGTCGACAACGGCTATGCGGCGGTGCAAGCGGTGCAGGATGAACCCTTCGACCTGGTGCTGATGGACGTGCAAATGCCCGGCATGGATGGCCGCGCCTGCACCGAGCAAATCCGCCTGTGGGAAAACGCCCAAAGCGGCAGCCCGCTGCCGATTGTCGCCCTCACCGCGCATGCCATGGCCAACGAGAAACGCGCGCTGCTGCATGCCGGCATGGACGACTACCTGACCAAACCGATCAGTGAGCGGCAGTTGGCCCAGGTGGTGATGAAGTGGACCGGCCTGAGCCTGGGCGTGCCGCAGCAAGAGCGCTTGGCCGAACAGCGGCTCAACAGCGACGAACTGAAGGTGCTCGACCCCGACGAAGGTTTGCGCCTGGCCGCCGGCAAATCCGACTTGGCGGCCGACATGCTGGCCATGCTGCTGGCGTCACTGGAGTCCGACCGCCAGGCGATACGCGCCGCCCGCGAAGCGCAGGATCACACCACCTTGATCGAGCAGGTGCACCGCCTCAACGGAGCCTCGCGTTATTGCGGTGTGCCGCAGCTGCGGGCGGCATGCCAGCGCAGCGAGACCTTGCTCAAACAAGAGCACCCCCACGCGCAGCAGGCACTGGATGAACTGGACAGCGCGATCAGCCGGCTGGCGGCACAGGCACACATCAATGCCTGACAGCGCTGCCTTGCCCCTACTGTTGGATTGGCCTTGTGCCGCTGTAGGAGCAGCCTTGTGCTGCGAAGAGGCCCGTGACAGCAGCGAAGATTTACTGTGCTGTCACCGGCCTCTTCGCAGCACAAGGCTGCTCCTACAACGGCCACACAGGACGGCCAGCTACAATCCCCAGACATTCGCAAAGGAAGCCCGACCATGCGCGCCCTGTTGTTCAGCAGCCAGCACTACGACCAGGAAAGCTTCACCCAGGCCGCTGCCGGCACTGCCCTGGAGTTGCACTTCCAGCCCGCCCGCCTGACCCTGGACACCGCGCCCCTCGCCAGCGGTTACGAGGTTGTCTGCGCCTTCATCAACGATGAGCTCGACGCCCAGGTACTGGCGCGCCTGGCCGCAGGCGGCACGCGCCTGATCGCCCTGCGTTCGGCGGGCTATAACCATGTCGACCTGGCGGCCGCCCAGCGCCTGGGCCTGGCCGTGGTGCGGGTGCCAGCCTACTCGCCACACGCGGTGGCCGAGCACGCCGTGGCGCTGATCCTCGCCCTCAACCGGCGCCTGCACCGGGCTTACAACCGCACCCGCGAAGGTGATTTCACCCTGCATGGCCTGACCGGCTTCGACCTGCACGGCAAAACCGTCGGGGTGGTCGGCACCGGCCAGATCGGCGCTGCGTTCGCCCGCATCATGGCCGGCTTCGGCTGCCAGTTGCTGGCCTACGACCCCTACCCCAACCCAGACCTGCTGGCCCTTGGCGCCCGCTACCTGCCCCTGCCCGAGTTGCTGCGCGAGGCGCGCATCATCAGCCTGCATTGCCCGCTGACCGAGCACACCCGGCACCTGATCAATGCGCAAAGCCTGGCTCAACTGCAACCTGGCGCCATGCTGATCAACACCGGCCGCGGCGCCCTGGTCGACACCCCGGCATTGATCGACGCACTCAAGTGCGGCCAGCTGGGCTACCTGGGCCTGGACGTCTACGAAGAAGAGGCCCAACTGTTTTTCGAGGACCGCTCCGACCAGCCTTTGCAAGACGATGTGCTGGCCCGGCTGCTGACCTTCCCTAACGTGATCATCACCGCCCACCAGGCCTTCCTCACCCGCGAGGCGCTGGACGCCATCGCCGCCACCACGCTGGACAACATCAACCGCTGGATGGCAGGCAAACCCCAGAATCTGGTATCGGGTTAATGCTAGGATACGCGGCATTTCTGGAGGACCCATGGTCGAGCACGATTTCCGCTACACCCTTTTCAACCCGCAACACACCCTGATCGAGTGCCGCGCCCTGGTACCCGGCCGCTATCAGGTGACCGGCAACGGCGGTTCGATGCACAAGGGCGACACGCTGTTGGTGACCCTCAAGGGCAGCAAGGACTTGTCCATGCGACTGACCGTGGAAAGCGTGCGTCACCTGATCAACCCGCGCGGCCAGTGGGTTGCCGTGGCCAGCGGCCCGGTGTTCAGCGAACTGGAAATCCTCACCTGGCAGGTCGAGTGCGACCAGTGCGACGCCGTGCTGGACTTCGAGTTCGCAGTCGATGCCAAGCTGGGCAAAAAAGCCCGCCAGCCGGCGGCCAGCGCCCGTATCGCGGAGCTGGGCTGGGCCAGCCGTGGCGAGAAGCACCTGTGCCCGCGTTGCCAGGAGAGCGCTGAGTGAAAAAGCTGCTGACCGGCGTGCTGATTGCCACCGGCCTGCTCGGCTGCGCCGCGCAACCGTCAAAGCTGCAGCAGGTGCGCAGCTATGTACTGGAGTGGATTGGCGAACGCCCGCTGATCGATTACAGCCACCTTACCCTGACCCTGGCCAGCGATGGCCGCGCTTATGGCAATGGCGGCTGCAACCATTGGTTTGCCCCGTATACGCTGGAAGGCAAGCACCTGAGCTTCGGCAAGGTCGGCAAGACCCGCAAGCTGTGCGCACCGGCGTTGATGGAACAGGAAAAACGCTTCCTGCAGGCGCTGGAGACGGTACAACGCTGGGATGTCTCGCCTGTGGAGCAGATGCGCTTCTGGCCGGCCGAGGGCAAGCCGTTGCGGTTCTGGCCTGAAGAAGGTTGAGGGCTGCCGGGGCCGCTCTGCGGCCCTTCGCGGCACAAGGCCGCTCCTACAGGTAACCGCGTACGCTGGGATGACGCGGTCACCTGTAGGAGCGGCCTTGTGCCGCGAAGGGCTGCAAAGCAGCCCCAACTGGCATCATGCGCCCTTCAGGGCCTTGATCTTGGCCTGCAGCCCTTCCAGGGTCTGCTCACCCATCAGTTGCTCACGCACCTTGCCCTTGTCATCGATGATGTAGGTCACCGGCAGCGCCTCGCTGCGGGGCAGCTCGTAACGCTCGGCCGGGTCCTGCGCCAGCACGGTAAAGCCGATGCCCAGGGTGTCCGCCGCCTGCTTAAGGTCCTGGCCCTGCAAGCCATCGAAGTTCACCCCGACCACCTTGATCCCCTCGGCCGCCCATTGCTTGGCCGCCGCATTCAACTCAGGGATTTCGGTACGGCACGGTCCGCACCATTCGGCCCAATAGTTGAGCACTACCCAGTGCCCCTCGATCTGCTCGGCCTTTACCGTATTGCCGTGTTGGTCCACGCCGTAGTCGGCACCGCAACCACCGAGCAACAGGCCCGCGGTGATGGCCAGTACTGCTGCCAAACGCCTTGCCATGGGTCAATCCTTCTCGAAGTTTCAAGCAAATGGTTCAGTCGCTGCGGTTAGAATAGCCGCCACACCCAGCTGGATGCGACCCGACATGACTGACCTGACGCTCTATCATAACCCGCGCTGCTCGAAATCCCGCGGCGCGCTGGAACTGCTCGAAGCACGCGGCCTGGCGCCGACCATCGTGCGCTACCTCGAAACCCCGCCAGACACCGCCACCCTGACGGCCCTGCTCGGCAAGCTGGGCATCGCCCCGCGCCAACTGCTGCGCACCGGCGAAGACGAATACAAAGACCTGAACCTGGCCAACCCGGCCCTGACCGACGCGCAATTGATCGACGCCATGGCCCAACACCCCAAGCTGATCGAGCGGCCGATTCTGGTGGCCGGCGATAAAGCCGTGATTGGCCGCCCTCCCGAGAAGGTGCTGGAGATCCTGCCGTGAGCCAGCCCTTCATCCTGGTTTTGTATTACAGCCGCCATGGCGCCACCAGCGAAATGGCCCGGCACATTGCCCGCGGTGTCGAGATGGCCGGTATGGAGGCGCGCCTGCGCACCGTGCCGGCGATTTCCACTGAGTGCGAAGCTGTGGCCCCGGACATCCCGGCCAGTGGCGCGCTGTACGCCACCCTCGACGACCTGCGCCATTGCGCCGGCCTGGTGCTGGGCAGCCCGACCCGCTTCGGCAACATGGCCGCGCCCCTCAAGTACTTCCTCGACGGCACCAGCAGCCTGTGGCTGGGTGGCGAACTGGTGGGCAAGCCCGCCGGAGTGTTCACCTCCACCGCCAGCCTGCATGGTGGCCAGGAAACCACCCTGCTGTCGATGATGCTGCCGCTGATGCACCACGGCATGCTGGTGATGGGCCTGCCCTACAGCGAATCGGCCTTGCTCGAAACCCGCGGCGGCGGCACACCATATGGCGCCAGCCACCACGCCGGCGCCGATGGCAAGCGCGAGCTCGACCCACACGAAATCACCCTGTGCCGTGCCCTCGGCCAACGCCTGGCGAGCACCGCCAAGGCCCTGGAGGCCGCGCGTGGCTAAAAAGCCCAAGGTGTTGCCGCCGCTGCAATGGCTGGCACCGCGCCTGCGCCTGACGCGGGCACTGAGCCTGGCGTTTTTCTTTGGCCTGATCGCGTTGCTGGTGGTGAACAACCTGTGGTTCGCCAACCTGCACGGGGCGCGCGTCGAAGTGATTCTGGCGATCGAACTGGTGCCGCTGCTGTTGCTGCTGCCGGGCATGCTGAAGGGCAGCGCCCGGGCGCATGCCTGGGCCTGCTTTGTGGTGAATATCTATTTCATCAAGGGCGTGCTGGCGGCGTTCGACCCGGCACGGGCGCTGTTTGGCTGGGTCGAGGTGGTGGTAAGCCTGGGGTTGTTCATCAGCGCGCTGCTGTTTGTGCGCTGGAAGTTCCAGCATGAGCGGCGCATGGCGGGCGAAGGGAGTTGATTCAGGGGGCTGCTTTGCAGCCCCTTCGCGGGACAAGCCCGCTCCCACAGAGACCGCGTCGCCCCGACAATCTCAGTGGTTGACGGTATGCGCCAGCATCACCGAAAGCTGGCACAGGGGTCGCCCACTCTCGGCATGCCACTGGTTGAACGCCTGCTGCACCAACGCCAGGTCACGCTGGCTGGTCGGCTGTTTGTCGATCACTTTTTGCGCAATCAACGCTGCCGCCATATCCTCGGTCGGGATAAACGTGTCCTTGCCGACCATGCGCAAGAACCGCGGCGCCGATAGGCCACCCAGCTGGTTGCCATGCTTGGCCAGGTACTTCCACAGGCCGACGATATCGGTCACCGGCCAATCGGCGATGAACGCACCGAAACTGCCCATTTCCTTCGCCACATCCAGCACCATCTGCGCATTGCGCGGCACGCTCTTGAGCTTGCCCAAGTGGCGGATGATGCGCTCGTCCTGCATCAACCGCTCCAAGTGCTCGGCGCTCATCAGCACCACCTTCTCCGGGTCGAAACCGAAGAACACCTGCTCGAACGCCGGCCATTTGGCATCCACCAGGCTGTGCTTGAGCCCGGCGCGGAACACACGCAGGGCCAGGGTCGACAGGTAGCGGTCGTCGCTGATGTCGCGCAGTTGCGCAGGCGTGCGTGGCTGCGGCAGAAAGGCCTCGAGGGCCTGGGCCGAGCCGAAGCGGTTCAGGCAGTACTCATGCAGCCACTGATAATCGCGCATGGGGTCAGATGTTCAGCACATCGAGGAAACGCGGCGTGGCGTTTTCGTCGATCTTCAGGCTGGTGAAGTCGAACAGGTTGCGGTCTGCCAACTGCGACGGCGCGACGTTCTGCAGCGCGCGGAAGATGCTCTCGGTACGGCCCGGGTGTTTGCGCTCCCACTCCACCAGCATGTCCTTGACCACCTGGCGCTGCAGGTTCTCTTGCGAGCCGCACAGGTTGCACGGGATGATCGGGAATTCACGCATGTCCGAGTAGGCCTGGATGTCCTTCTCGCTGCAGTAGGCCAACGGGCGAATCACCACGTTACGGCCATCGTCGGCACGCAGCTTGGGCGGCATGCCCTTGAGCGAGCCGTTGAAGAACATGTTGAGGAAGAACGTCTCGACGATGTCGTCGCGGTGGTGCCCCAGGGCCATTTTGGTCGCGCCGATTTCGTCGGCGAAGGTGTACAGGGTGCCACGGCGCAGGCGCGAGCACAGCGAGCAGGTGGTCTTGCCCTCGGGCACCAGTTCCTTGACCACCGAGTAGGTGTCTTTCTCGACGATGTGGTACTCGACGCCCAACTCCTTGAGGTAGGCCGGCAGCACGTGCTCGGGGAAGCCCGGCTGCTTCTGGTCCATGTTCACCGCCACGATCTCGAACTTGATCGGTGCCACCTTCTGCAGGTGCAACAGAACGTCGAGCATGGTGTAGCTGTCCTTGCCGCCGGACAGGCAGACCATGACCTTGTCGCCATCCTCGATCATGTTGAAGTCGGTGATGGCTTCGCCGGCGAGACGACGCAGGCGTTTTTGCAGTTTGTTCTGGTTGACCGAGAGGGTGCCCATAGCGCTTGGATCCGCGAGGTGTGACAAAAGCCGGCTATTTTACGCACAAACTACGCGGCGCTGTAGGCATTCCGATAAAGACTTCGTTGTAATCAACAGCACGCCTGACAGCGCAATTTGCTCTAAAAAGCACGGTTTGTGCCGGTAACCGCTTCCTATACTGCGACATAAGGCCATATTACCGCTTGCATCGGTGTTCGGGCCTCGGGCCGCTTGCGCTCCATCTGGGGGGCGTTTGGCAACATTGAGAGGAGTGATCGGCATGATTCATCACGTTGTGGGGCTGTTTACCCATCCCGATCAGGAGTGGCGGGAGATTCGTGGCGAAGAAGAAACCATCAGCCACATGTACCTGACGCACACCTTGATCCTGGCGGCGATCCCTGCCGTTTCCGCATTCATCGGTACTACCCAGGTGGGCTGGGTGATTGGCGACCGGCCGGCAGTGATGCTGACCATGGAAAGCGCAATCTGGATGAGCATCATGTCCTACCTAGCGATGCTCGCCGGGGTGGCGGTGATGGGCGCGTTCATCCACTGGATGGCCCGCACCTACGATGCCAACCCCTCCATGGCGCAGTGCATTGCCTTTGCCACCTACACCGCCACCCCGTTGTTCCTTGGCGGCTTGGCAGCCCTTTACCCGCACCTGTGGCTGGGCATGCTGATCGGCACTGCAGCCATTTGTTATACCGTGTACCTGCTGTATGTCGGCTTGCCGACGTTCATGAACATTCCGTCCGATGAAGGCTTCCTGTTTTCCAGCTCGGTGCTGGCGGTGGGCCTTGTGGTGCTGGTAGCGATCATGGCCGCTACCGTGATCATCTGGGGACTGGGCGTGGGGCCCGTCTATACCAACTAGCGCGATAACTACACAGAACCAACACTGGGGCATCAAGTCAGAGGCCGCCGCAAGGCGGCTTCTGGCTGTGTGCTGACCGGTGGCTCGGCAAGCCGCCAGGGCTTGCGGCATAATGCCTGGTCAGGAGAATTACCCCGCCATGCCCGAGCTGCTCAAACAACGCGTCGAAACCTGTTACCAGCAAGCCGAAACCTTCTTCAAACGCCCCTTCCCGCGCCCGGAAATCAGCTTCAAGCTGCGCGGCCAGAAGGCCGGCGTCGCTCACCTGCACGAGAACCTGCTGCGCTTCAACCTGCAGTTGTACCGCGAAAACCAAGAGGACTTCCTGCGCCAGACCGTGGCCCACGAGGTGGCGCACCTGGTGGCTCACCAACTGTTTGGCGAGCGCATCCAGGCCCATGGCGAGGAATGGCAATTGATCATGCGCGGGGTGTATGAATTGCCGCCCAACCGCTGCCATAACTACGCAGTGCAACGGCGGGTGGTCACGCGCTACATCTACCGCTGCCCCTGCCCGCAGAGCGACTTTCCGTTTACTGCGCAGCGGCACAAGCTGGTGCGCCAGGGGCGGCGCTACCTGTGCAGGCGGTGTCGGGCGATATTGGAATACAGCGGCGAGACGCGTGTCGAATAGGCCAGACAGGCCAAGGGGGCCGCTGCGCGGCCCATCGCAGGCAAGCCAGCTCCTACAGGTATGTGCGATCCTGTAGGAGCTGGCTTGCCTGCGATGGGCTGCGCAGCAGCCCCAATTCCAGCTGATGAACCTTAACGGCGGGTTACTTCTCGACGAAGGCGCGCTCGATCAGGTAGTCACCCGGCTCGCGCATGCGGGCAGAGACTTTCAGGCCGAAGCTGTCGAGCACTTCGCTGGTTTCGTCCAGCATGCTTGGGCTACCGCAGATCATCGCACGGTCATCCTGCGGGTTGATCGGCGGCAGGCCGATGTCGCTGAACAGCTTGCCGCTGCGCATCAGGTCGGTCAGGCGGCCCTGGTTCTCGAACGGCTCGCGGGTCACGGTCGGGTAGTAGATCAGCTTGTCACGCACCGACTCACCGAAGAACTCGTTCTGCGGCAGGTGCTCGGTGATGAACTCGCGATAGGCCACTTCGTTCACGTAACGCACGCCGTGAACGAGGATCACTTTTTCGAAGCGCTCGTAGGTTTCCGGGTCCTGGATGACGCTCATGAACGGCGCCAGGCCAGTGCCGGTGCTCAGCAGGTACAGGTGCTTGCCCGGGTTCAGGTCGTCGAGGACCAGGGTGCCGGTAGGCTTCTTGCTGATGATGATCTCGTCGCCTTCCTTCAGGTGCTGCAACTGGGAAGTCAGCGGGCCGTCCGGCACCTTGATGCTGAAGAATTCCAGGTGCTCTTCCCAGTTCGGCGAGGCGATGGAATAGGCGCGCATGAGCGGGCGGCCGCTTTCCTGCTGCAGGCCGATCATCACGAACTGACCGTTCTCGAAGCGCAAGCCCGGATCACGGGTGCACTTGAAGCTGAACAGGGTGTCGTTCCAGTGGTGCACACTGAGGACACGTTCGTGGTTCATGTTGCTCATCGATGGGGCTCCTGAAGAAAGACGCAGCGCGCGCAAGACGCGCAGTTGCGCGATAGTTTAGGGGCAGCGACAATATCTGTTAACTGAATTATCAAGATATGTGTTATCGGTTATATAGATATGCGATTCACTCTCCGTCAGCTTCAGGTGTTCGTCGCCGTAGCCCAGCATCAAAGCGTCTCTCGGGCCGCTGGCCTGCTTGCGCTCTCGCAGTCGGCCGCCAGCACGTCCATCACCGAACTCGAGCGCCAATCCAGCTGCCAGCTGTTCGATCGCGCCGGTAAACGCCTGAGCCTGAACGCCCTGGGCCATCAGCTGCTGCCACAGGCTGTCGCCCTGCTCGACCAGGCCAAGGAAATCGAAGACCTGCTCAACGGCAAGTCCGCCTTCGGCTCGCTGGCGGTGGGCGCCACGCTGACCATCGGCAACTACCTGGCGACCCTGCTGATCGGCAGCTTCATGCAGGTGCACCCGGAAAGCCAGGTCAAGCTGCATGTGCAGAACACTGCGCATATTGTGCAACAGGTCGCCCATTACGAAATTGATCTGGGTCTGATCGAAGGTGATTGCAACCACCCGGACCTGGAGGTTCAGCCTTGGGTCGAAGACGAGCTGGTCGTGTTCTGCGCGCCCCAGCACCCACTGGCAACGCTGGGCAGCGCGAACATTCAGACGTTGTCGCAGGAGGCCTGGATCCTTCGCGAGCAAGGCTCCGGCACGCGCCTGACCTTTGACCAAGCCATGCGCCACCACCGCGCCAACCTCAACATTCGCCTGGAGCTCGAACACACCGAGGCCATCAAGCGTGCAGTGGAATCTGGCCTGGGCATCGGCTGCATTTCGCGCCTGGCCCTGCGCGATGCCTTCCGCCGCGGCAGCCTGGTACCGGTCGAAACCCCGGAGCTGGACCTGATGCGTCAGTTCTATTTCATTTGGCACAAGCAGAAGTACCAGACCTCGGCCATGCGCGAGTTTCTGGAGCTATGCCGCAACTTCACCGCGGGCTTCACCCGCAGTGATGAGATTGTGCTACCGCCTATTGCCTAGAGCAGAATCACGCCCCAGACCAGCGCAACCATGGTGAGCGCCACCAACTGCGCGGCGCTGCCCATGTCCTTGGCGTTTTTCGACAAGGGGTGACGCTCAAGCGAAATACGGTCGATGGCAGCCTCTACCGCCGAGTTGAAAAGCTCGACGATCAAGCCCAGCAGGCACACCGCGATCATGATCGCCCGCTCCGCGCGGCTGACCGGCAGCCAGAAGGCGGTCGGGATCAGCAGCACATTGAGCAGTACCAGCTGACGGAACGCGGCCTCGCCCTTGAAGGCGGCGCGCAAGCCGTCCAGCGAATAGCCGGCGGCGTTGAAGATACGTTTGAGGCCGGTCTGGCCTTTGAATGGCGACATGTGCGTCACTTCACCGATGAAAGGCCGGCAGACTAGTCCAGCTGGGGTCAAAAAAGCGTGAAGAAGCAGCCAGTTAGTGGCTTGCAACCGATTCAAGTTGTTGCAGAAGCAAGGCCGCCTGGGTGCGGGTGCGCACGCCCAGCTTGCGGAAAATCGCCGTCACGTGGGCCTTGATGGTGGCCTCCGAGACACTCAGCTCATAGGCGATCTGCTTGTTCAGCAAACCTTCGCAGACCATGGTCAGCACGCGGAACTGCTGCGGCGTGAGGCTGGCCAGCCCTTCGCTGGCCGCTTTGGCTTCAGCCGAAACGTCGACTTTCTCGAAGGCTTGCGGCGGCCACCAGACCTCACCGTCCAACACCTTGCGCACGGCGTCCTGAATCACTTCCAGCGGGCTGGATTTGGGAATGAAACCACTGGCACCAAACTCGCGAGACTTCACCACGACGGCTGCCTCTTCCTGCGCCGACACCATGACCACGGGGATCTGCGGGTATTGCCCACGCAGCAGGACCAGCCCGGAGAACCCGTAGGCGCCCGGCATGTTCAGGTCCAGCAGGACCAGATCCCAGTCGGCTTTTTCGCTCAGTCGGGTTTCCAGTTCGGCAATGCTCGCCACTTCAACCAGGCGTACATCAGCGCCAAGGCCGAGGGTAACAGCCTGGCGCAGGGCGCCACGAAACAGTGGGTGGTCATCGGCAATCAGGATTTCGTAAGTGGCCATCGATCTAAGGATCCTGTTCTGTGCCAGGCGCTGCGGGGTAGTAAGGGCGCTTGGCGGAAAGGCACGGCGAAGTCCGGGGTAACGGCACCTTCGGCGTGCCCGAATCGGCGCCAAGGATGCCGAGCACGGTCGGGGTGGTCAAGCCAATTGCCCTGCCGCACTCGCCCACCCTGGCTGCCAGCCCCGACATTATGAACCAAACCGGCCCGACTGCCCCTTGGACTATAGGAAGGTATGCAAACGCTGATGCGCGTCGTCCTGTTCATCCAGCGGCAAATGCCGCTTAGCGCTCAGGTAGTGCAGGCTGAACACGTCCAGGTAAGCGTCCAGGGCCTGGGAGGCGCGCTGGTCGCCGGCCAGCTCCAGGCACATGGCCGCCACTTCCGCCGTGCAGAAGTGATCGTCACGTTTGGAACGGCGCAGGCGGTAGCGCGACATCTGCTCGGCCTCCAGGCTCAACACCGGGAAGCGGTCCAGGTAGGGGCTCTTGCGGAACATCTTGCGCGCCTCGGTCCAGGTGGCGTCGAGCAGGATGAACAACGGCCGCTTGCCGGGTTCGCGCACCACCTCGTTGACCACCCGCTCCTGGGCAACGAACTCGCCAGGGAAGACGATATAGGGCTGCCAGTGGGGCTGTTCGAGCAGCGCCAGCAGGTTGTCGTCCACCGCAGTACGCTGCCAGCCGAAGGCCGAGGTGTCCTCGACCAGGTCGGCGATCAGCCAACCGGTGTTGGTCGGCTTCAGTGGCTCGGTGTCGTGCATCAGCAGGCACACGCCCGACTCCGCCGGCACCCGGGGCTTCCAGGCGCACAGGCAATGGCTGGCAATGACCCGGCAATGCGGGCAACGGACGGCCCGTGAACCACGGGCAATGAACGGCTTGTTGCTGCGGGCCAGGCGTTCGGCGCGCAAGCGCGCTACCGCGTGGCTCATGCTGGCAGGCCTTTGAACAGGTTGAAAATGCACACTGCGACGGCTCGGATACACAAAACGCAAGTCTACCAGAGCAGGCGTCATTTGCCGTGCAGCGGGACGGGCTGGCCCCTTATAATCGACACTTTGGCGAGCCTGACGCGCGCAAAAGCGCGCATCAGGGAACGCCACCTGCCGGCGCATGTCAAACCGCCAGTCATTGAACCAGGAGAGATACATGCTGCGTCTTATCGTCCCGACCCTGAGCCTTTTGCTCACCCTGCCCCTGGCGGCCCAGGCGGCGTCCAAACAGGACTACGACCTGAACAAGATGCTGCAGAAGGTCGCTACGGAAAGCAGCGTCGGCACGCCGCGCGCCATCAACGAAGACATCCTCGACCAGGGTTATACCGTCGAAGGCAAGGCGCTGGTCAACCACCTGAGCGTGCGCCAGAGCCACGCCGAGCGCATGCAGGCAAACCCCGAGCAAGTACGCAGCCAGTTGGGCGACAGCGTCTGCCGTAACAGCGGCTTCCGCAACTTGATGTCCAAGGGCGCCGTCATGGTCTATCGCTTCACGGTCTACAAGACCAACCAGCCAGTCATGGACCAGGCATTTGACGCCGCCAGCTGCGTCGCGGGCAGCAAGAAGAAGTAAACCTAGACCACGGGGTGGTCATCAGGGGCGCGCCACTGCTCCTCCTCGGCATCGGCGCGCAACTCTGCCAGAAGCGCTTGCAGGTAGCGTGACTGGCACTCCAGCCCCGAAAGCCTGCGACGGCACTCTGCCTCAAGGCTCAGGTGATGCACCTGAGCTGCATGTTCCAGCTGCTGATACAACTGCCGGTCCACTTCGATGGTCAAGCGATGCATACCGCCACCTCCTGCATCGATACGATTCGCTTTCCCAGTTAATCAAACCCTCACCCCCATAGGCTGCGCGCCGACGAGCGGCGTTCGCCATCACTTCGGCACGATCAGGCGCAACGGTCTAGATTGATAGCGAGAGCGCCAAAAACGCCCAGATGGATTTTTGCCACTGCACCATGGCCTTGAAGGCCTACTGCAACGCTCGGGATACACACTCGAGCCTGAGCAGCCAGCGACGCACGCAGTGTCGCGGCCGGGACACACCATCGACCCGGTCAGAGGTTTTGCTGCAGAAGGAGACGTTGAATGCCTTACCAACCCAACGAGCTGTTGTTCAATCACTTCAGGGACAACAACATCGACCTGAGCAAGATTGACGAACAGCTGCAACTGGTTGCACCAAACAGCCCCAACTTGCCGCTGTACCGGGACATGATGCTGACCATCCTGCGCATGGCCCACGACGACACGGATCGCTGGAGCGCCAAGATCACCCTGCAGGCGCTGCGCGAGCTTGATCATTCATTCCGCGCCCTGGAGCGCTACAAGGGCCGTCGCAAGGTCACGGTGTTCGGCTCGGCCCGAACCCCGCTGGAACACCCGATGTACGCCTTGGCCCGTGAACTGGGCGCCACCCTGGCACGCTCCGACCTGATGGTCATCACCGGCGCTGGCGGCGGCATCATGGCGGCAGCGCATGAAGGGGCCGGCAGCGATCACAGCCTGGGCTTCAACATCACCCTGCCGTTCGAACAGCATGCCAACCCCACGGTGGACGGCACCGACAAACTGCTGCCGTTCCACTTCTTCTTCATTCGCAAGTTGTTCTTCGTCAAGGAGGCTGATGGGCTGGTGCTCTGCCCTGGCGGCTTCGGCACGCTGGATGAAGCACTCGAAGTGCTCACGCTGATACAGACCGGCAAGAGCCCGCTGGTGCCGGTGGTGTTGCTTGACTCACCCGGGGGTACCTTCTGGCGCGACTGCCTCGATTTCATCAGCCGTCAGCTCGAAGAAAACCGCTACATCCTGCCCAGCGACCTCAAGCTGGTGCGCCTGGTGCACAGCGCCGATGAGGCGGTGGAGGAAATCAACCAGTTCTACAGCAACTACCACTCCAGCCGCTGGCTGAAAAACCAATTCGTGATCCGCATGCATCACCCGCTCAGCGAGGCGGCGCTGTACGACATCCAGGAGGGCTTCGCCGATTTGCGCCTGAGCGGCAAATACCACCAGCACGCCGACAGCGGCGCGGAACACGAGGTGGGTAATTTCAGCCATCTGACTCGGTTGTCGTTCGCCTTCAACGGCCGCGACCAGGGCCGCCTGCGCGAACTGGTGGACTTTATCAACCTGCCAGAGAACTGGGCCAAGCCTCAGCCTATGCACACGACTCAGCGGGCCAGGGAGGCGTTGAAGGTTAGTTGAGGCTTACAGCTACCTTGTGGGAGCGGGCTTGTCCCGCGAATGGGGCTACGCGGTGCATGGCACCGGCTTCGCCGGTGTTCGCGGGGCAAGCCCGCTCCCACGTGCGTCAATTTTTAGAAATTGCGCAAGACAGTTGCTCCCACCCGAACTGTGTAACCTCCAAGTCTAGCGGCGCACCTGTGGGGACTGGCGTGCCCTCGTTCACCGGCGAAGCCGGCTCTCACACCGTTTTAGTAGTCGTCGAGATCCCGACCACTGAGCAGGCGGCCGATCATTTCCAGGGAGAACCCACGGTAGGCAAGGAATCGGGTTTGCTGGGCACGGCTGCGGGGGTCATGCGGGCGTTGCCCGGCAAACTTGCGTTGCCAGACATCCATCAAACGCTGCGCCCAATCCACACCGCTTTCCCGTAACGCCTGATCGATATCGCCACGGTCCAGGCCACGCTGGCCCAGTTCTTCGCGTATACGCGCAGGGCCATAGCCGGAATTGGAGCGGTACCTGATGAAGCTTTCAAGGTAGCGGGCTTCGCTGAGCAGCCCTTCTTCGGCGAGCCGATCGAGCTCAGGCTCGATCATCTCATCCAGAGCGCCTCGCTGACGCAGTTTGCGCGTCAGCTCGACGCGACCATGCTCACGTCGCGCGAGCAGGTCCATGGCTGTCCGCCGAATGGCGACGGGGGTGTCGAGTACGGCGGACATAGTCGCTATCTACAACAGTGATCAATAACCGGCGTCGGCATCAGCCACGTCGTCAGCACTGGCTTCGGCAGCGGCAGCCTTGCCCGCTTCGGCGGCAGCACCGGCTTTGAGCAGCTTCTCGCGGATCTGCTTCTCGATCTCGGCACCAATGGCCGGGTTCTCAGCCAGGTACTTGGCGGCGTTGGCTTTGCCTTGGCCAATCTTGTTGCCCTGGTAGGCGTACCAGGCACCGGACTTCTCCACCAGCCCCTGAGAAACACCCAGGTCGATGATTTCGCCGTTGCGGTAGATACCCTTGCCGTAGAGGATCTGGAACTCGGCCTGACGGAACGGCGGCGAGACCTTGTTCTTGACGATCTTGACGCGGGTTTCGCTGCCGACCACTTCGTCGCCTTCCTTGACCGCGCCGGTACGGCGGATGTCCAGGCGCACAGAGGCGTAGAACTTCAGGGCGTTACCGCCGGTGGTGGTTTCCGGGCTGCCGAACATCACGCCGATCTTCATACGGATCTGGTTGATGAAGATGACCAGGCAGTTGGCGTTCTTGATGTTACCGGTGATCTTGCGCAGCGCTTGGGACATCAGACGAGCCTGCAGGCCTACGTGCATGTCACCCATCTCGCCTTCGATCTCGGCCTTGGGCACCAGGGCTGCCACGGAGTCGACGATGATCACGTCGACCGCGTTGGAGCGCACCAGCATGTCGGTGATTTCCAGCGCCTGCTCACCGGTGTCTGGCTGCGACACCAGCAGGTCGTCGACATTGACGCCCAGCTTGCCGGCGTATTCCGGGTCAAGGGCATGCTCGGCGTCGACGAAGGCGCAGGTGGCGCCATTCTTCTGGGCTTCGGCGATGACCGACAGGGTCAGCGTGGTTTTACCCGATGACTCCGGGCCGTAGATTTCGACGATACGGCCTTTTGGCAGGCCGCCAATGCCGAGGGCGATGTCCAGGCCCAGGGAACCGGTGGAGATAGCCGGGATGCCGGTGCGCTCGTGGTCGCCCATGCGCATGACTGCGCCTTTGCCGAATTGGCGTTCGATCTGACCCAGGGCCGCAGCCAAGGCGCGTTTCTTGTTGTCGTCCATTGAAACCCTCACGTGTTCGACTTGGCCCTGATGGCCGGAATACCTGTATAAGTAGCCAGTATTATTCCACAGCGAAGCGCGCGCGCAAACCCCTGTCGTCGATTTACTCGGCACCAAGCTGTAACAAGCCGTCTAACGCGGCGATCACAGTTTGTCGGCGCACCGCATCACGGTCGCCGTCGAACTGGCGGCGCTCGCTGAAGACACGGCTGCCATCGGCCCAGGCCAGCCACACGGTACCCACCGGTTTTGCCGGCGAGCCACCGTCCGGCCCGGCCACACCGCTCACCGCCACCGCAAAGCGCGCGCCGCTGGCCGCCTGCGCGCCGCGGGCCATGGCTTCGACCACCTCCTGGCTGACCGCCCCCACCTGGCCGAACAGTGCCGCGGGCACCCCCAGCTGGCGGGTCTTCTGGGCATTGGAGTAGGTCACGTACCCGGCCTCGAACCAGGCCGAACTGCCGGGGATGCGGGTAATGGCCTCGGCGATGCCACCGCCCGTGCAGGATTCGGCGGTGGTCACCTGGGCATTGAGGCGGCGCAGGTGCTCGCCCAGGCGGGCGGAAAGTGCGGTGATCGGGTCCATGTCAGGCTCCTTGAAGACTGCGCACTACCCTACCACCCCATGCGCGGCGCGGCTTCAGGAAACCTTCAGGCTATCGCGGGCAATGGCGCTGAACGCACGCTCGTCGCGCCGCCCAAGACGCGGCAGGCCCGCTGGCCAGCCCTGGGTCCAGTCCAGGCCACGCAAATGGCGCATGTCCTCAATCGCCGAACGCCACCAGACCACCTTGCAGGCGCGCTGGTAATCGTCGCGGCCGATGACACTGCCATATAAAAGCTTGCGGCCGACACCCCGGAGCTCTGGGGGCACGCGCGTAAGGCTCCACTTGACCGAAAGGCGGTTGAGCCAGGATGGCACCGGGCGATGCGCAGGCACCTTCAAGGCCAGGCCAGGCATCTTCGGCGTAAAGCGCTCGCCGTGGCGGGCGAAGAAAATCTCCAGAATGGCGTGGATGTACTGCTTCATCGCAAAGTAGTGGCTGATCACGCCACGCGCCTGGTTGATCTGCACGCCCTGCAACTCGAACGAAAAGGCGATCTGCTCGATGGTGTGCAACTCACGGGCGTAAGGCGTCCATGCATCGATGCGCTGGATGGCCCGTTCGGCAATGCCGGCATTCTCACGGGTGAAGCCCAGGACACCGCTGTTGCACAGCCGCAGGTCGTCGCTCGGCACAGCGCCCGCACGCGCAAGCCCTGCGCTGAAGCCGAGGTAGTCCTCACGGTGCGACGCCTCGGCCCAGCGCATCTCGACCTCGTCCACCAGGTACTGCCCGGCATCCACCTGGCCAAACAGCTTCAGCGGTGACTGCAGGAACACCGTGTCGGTGTCGATGAACACTGTCTTGTCCGCCCACTGCCCAGCTTGCGCAATGGCGCAGGCCTTGCGCCGATGGGTGTAGCCGCCCTCCCCGGTCCAGGCCTGCAGGGTCGCGTCATCCAGCGCGATCACCTCTACCGGCCAACCGGCGAATGCCTGCGGCTGGTCGGTCAACACACGAATCACCGGCAGCTCCGCCGGCTTGCAGCGCGCCAGGGCGGTGAGGATGCTGAGCTTGGCTTCCAGCTGGTAAATCCGCCGATCACCGTACAGGAGGTAGATCAGTTGCTGCTTTACATAAGGGATACGGCTGGACAGGTTCATCACTACGTCACGGCTAGGGGCATTCAAAAAGGCCGCGCATTCTAGTGCAGTCAAGGACGAAGCTCCATGATGGCCCGCCGAACTGCGCGCACATGCCCCACTGCGGCCGCCTGCATCTGGATGAAAAAGCCTGTACCATTGCCGGTTTTACCATCGCCAACCAGATCACCCGCTGTAAGGCCCTGAATGTCAGATCTCTCCGCACACACCCCGATGATGCAGCAGTACTGGAAGCTGAAAAACCAGCACCCGGACCAGCTGATGTTCTACCGCATGGGCGATTTCTACGAGATCTTCTACGAAGATGCGAAGAAAGCCGCAAAACTGCTGGATATCACCCTGACCGCGCGCGGCCAGTCGGCCGGCCAGTCCATCCCCATGTGCGGCATTCCGTTCCATTCGCTGGAAGGCTACCTGGCCAAACTGGTCAAGCTCGGCGAATCGGTGGTGATCTGCGAACAGATTGGCGACCCGGCAACCAGCAAGGGCCCGGTAGAGCGCCAGGTGGTGCGCATCATCACCCCCGGCACGGTCAGCGACGAAGCACTGCTCGACGAGCGCCGCGACAACCTGATTGCCGCGCTGCTGGGCGATGAACGCCTGTTTGGCCTGGCGGTGCTGGACATCACCAGTGGCAACTTCGGCGTGCAAGAGATCAAAGGCTGGGAAAACCTGCTGGCCGAGCTCGACCGCCTCAACCCGGTCGAACTGCTGATCCCCGACGACTGGCCACGCGACCTGCCGGCCGAAAAACGCCCTGGTGCGCGCCGCCGCGCCCCGTGGGACTTCGACCGCGATTCGGCGCGCAAGGCCCTGTGCCAGCAATTCGCGACCAAGGACCTCAAAGGCTTTGGCTGCGACAAGCTGACCCTGGCCATCGGCGCCGCCGGTTGCCTGCTGACCTACGCCAAGGAAACCCAGCGCACCGCCCTGCCGCACCTGCGCAGCCTGCGCCACGAGCGCCTGGACGACACGGTCATCCTGGATGGCGCCAGCCGCCGCAACCTGGAGCTGGACGTCAACCTGGCGGGCGGGCGCGACAATACCCTGCAGTCGGTGATCGACCGCTGCCAGACCGCCATGGCCAGCCGCTTGCTGACCCGCTGGCTGAACCGCCCACTGCGTGACCTCAAGGTCCTGCAGGCGCGCCAGGATTCGATCCGTTGCCTGCTCGACGGCTACCGTTTCGAAAAACTGCAGCCGCAGCTCAAGGAAATTGGCGATATCGAGCGGATCCTCGCCCGTATCGGCCTGCGCAATGCCCGCCCACGCGACCTCGCACGCCTGCGTGATGCCCTCGGCGCCCTGCCCGAGCTGCAAAACGCCATGGCCGAGCTGGAAGCCCCGCACCTGGCGCGCCTGGCCGCCATTACCGGCACTTACCCAGAGCTGGCCAGCCTGCTGGAGCGGGCGATCATCGACAACCCGCCCGCGGTAATCCGTGACGGCGGCGTGCTCAAGGCCGGCTACGACAATGAGCTGGACGAGTTGCTGGCGATCAGCGAGAACGCTGGCCAGTTCCTGATCGACCTGGAAGCCCGTGAAAAAGCCCGTACCGGCCTGGCCAATCTCAAGGTCGGCTACAACCGCGTGCATGGCTACTTCATCGAGCTGCCGACCAAGCAGGCCGAACAAGCCCCGGGCGACTACATTCGCCGCCAGACCCTCAAGGGTGCGGAGCGCTTCATCACCCCAGAGCTCAAGGCGTTCGAGGACAAGGCACTGTCGGCCAAGAGCCGCGCCCTGGCCCGCGAGAAGATGCTTTACGATGCCCTGCTCGAAACCCTGATCAGCCACCTGGCACCGCTGCAAGACAGCGCTGCCGCCCTGGCCGAACTGGACGTGCTGAGCAACCTCGCCGAGCGAGCCCTGAACCTCGACCTGAACTGCCCTCGCTTCGTCGACGAGCCGTGCTTGCGCATCGACCAGGGCCGTCACCCGGTGGTCGAGCAGGTGCTGACCACGCCGTTCGTGGCCAACGACCTGAACCTGGACAACAGCACCCGCATGCTGATCATTACCGGCCCGAACATGGGCGGTAAATCTACCTACATGCGCCAGACCGCCTTGATCGTGCTGATGGCGCACATCGGCAGTTTCGTGCCGGCAGCCCAGTGCGAGCTGTCGCTGGTCGACCGCATCTTCACCCGCATCGGCTCCAGTGACGACCTGGCCGGCGGGCGCTCGACCTTCATGGTCGAGATGAGTGAAACCGCCAACATTCTGCACAACGCCACCGACCGCAGCCTGGTGCTGATGGACGAAGTCGGCCGCGGCACCAGCACCTTCGACGGCCTGTCGCTGGCCTGGGCCGCCGCCGAGCGCCTGGCCCAGTTGCGTGCTTACACGCTGTTCGCCACGCACTACTTCGAGCTCACTGTACTGCCGGAAAACGAGCCGTTGGTGACCAACGTGCACCTGAACGCCACCGAGCACAACGAGCGCATCGTCTTCCTGCACCATGTGCTGCCAGGCCCTGCCAGCCAAAGCTACGGCCTGGCCGTGGCACAACTGGCCGGCGTGCCCACCCCGGTCATTCAGCGCGCCCGCGAGCACCTGGGCCGCCTGGAAACCGCGAGCCTGCCGCACGAGCAGCCGCTGGGCAAGCAGGCCAAGGATGAGCCACACGTCCCGCACCAGAGCGATCTGTTCGCCAGCCTGCCGCACCCGGCCATCGAGAAGCTGGGTAAGCTGAACCTGGACGACATGACCCCGCGCCAAGCTATCGAAATGCTATATCAACTAAAGAACCTGTTATAACGGCGCCCACTACAAGCTGGTAGAATCCGCCGCGGTTTGCTGGTGCTGCAGGTTATTAGCCTGGCCTGCAGCCACATACCCGTAAACCGCGCGGCCCCGAGAGGAAGGGCCGCCGCCGTCGCCTGAGGAGAGAACTAGAAATGACCTTCGTCGTCACCGACAACTGCATCAAATGCAAATACACCGACTGCGTGGAAGTCTGTCCGGTGGACTGCTTCTACGAAGGCCCGAACTTCCTGGTCATCCACCCGGACGAGTGCATCGACTGCGCACTGTGCGAGCCGGAATGCCCAGCGCAAGCCATCTTCTCGGAAGACGAAGTGCCATCGGGCATGGAAAACTTCATCGAGCTGAACGCCGAACTGGCGGAAATCTGGCCAAACATCACCGAGCGTAAGGACGCCCTGCCGGACGCTGAAGCGTGGGATGGCAAGACTGGCAAGATTGCAGATCTGGAGCGCTGATAGCGCGCGGATACGAAAAAGGCCCATTCGGGCCTTTTTTCATTTTCAGCAGGCAAAAAAAAGGGGCGGTATGACCCGCCCACATTTTTTTCCGTAGTCCCTGATTGTCCCAAACATCATCCTGATGAAATCGCTTCTTGCGATGTCCTTGGCCTTCTCCCTGAAAGCCTGTGCATGTCCGTGTGCACAGTTCGAATACTAGCGACTTCAGCGGGCGAGACAACCGAGGCACCTCTCAAGATATTACCGCGGACACTTTTCCTCACATCCAAATAATCCATGATTTTCAGTAAGTTAGGATTACGGCAGAGCTGAAAACGACAATGATTTACTGTTGGTTGCATAGATAGCTTACAAAACAAGTAAGCGATCTCTTACACCCGATGTTACTGGGGTGGCGCGGTACACAAATGCTGGATGGCAAATCTGGCTTCTGACCTGCGCATCCCCCTGTAGGAGCAGCCTTGTGCTGCGAAGAGGCCGGTGACCCCACCGCGAATTTGCACTGTTGCCACCGGCCTCTTCGCAGCACAAGGCTGCTCCTACAGGGAGGCGCGTTATTCTGCGCTGCACCGCGCACACAAAAACGCCCCGAGGCTATCGGGGCGTCTTATGCTGGCGAACAGCTTGTTACTGGAACAACGACTCGCTAGACAGGCCATTCTTCTCGAGGATCTCGCGCAAGCGCTTGAGCCCCTCTACCTGGATCTGCCGTACACGCTCACGCGTCAGGCCGATCTCCAGGCCAACATCTTCCAGGGTGCTGCTCTCATGCCCACGCAGGCCAAAGCGGCGCACCACCACCTCACGCTGCTTGTCGGTCAGCTCACCCAGCCACTGATCGATGCTCTGCGACAGGTCGTCGTCCTGCAGCAGCTCACACGGGTCGGTCGGGCGGTCATCGGTAAGGGTATCGAGCAGGGTCTTGTCCGAGTCCGGCCCGAGCGAAACATCCACCGAAGACACTCGCTCGTTCAGCCCCAGCATCCGCTTGACCTCAGCGACAGGCTTCTCCAGCAGGGTGGCGATTTCTTCTGGCGAGGGCTCGTGATCAAGCTTTTGGGTCAACTCCCGCGCAGCGCGCAGGTAGACGTTGAGCTCCTTGACCACGTGGATCGGCAGGCGAATGGTACGGGTCTGGTTCATGATCGCCCGTTCGATGGTCTGGCGAATCCACCAGGTCGCATAGGTCGAGAACCGGAAACCACGTTCCGGGTCGAATTTCTCGACCGCACGGATCAACCCCAGGTTGCCCTCCTCGATCAGGTCGAGCAACGACAGGCCACGATTCACGTAACGACGGGCAATTTTCACAACCAGGCGCAGGTTGCTTTCGATCATGCGCTTGCGGCCGGCGGGGTCGCCTTTTTGCGACAGGCGCGCAAAATGCACTTCCTCTTCTGGCGACAGCAGAGGCGAGAATCCAATCTCATTGAGGTACAACTGAGTAGCATCAAGTGCCCGAGTGTAATCGATGTACTTGTGCTGCTTGAGCGAAGAGCCGGTCTTGGCCCTTGTCCGAACCGAAGATACAGCAGGTTCGTCTGACACCACATCCGTTTCCAAAACGATGCCCGTCTCCATCAGGAGGACGTCATCGTCGATGTCAAACTCCGGCGCTTCTTTATTGAGAGCCATTGTTATAGTCCTTTGCTGAGTTCGAACTCAGACTCGAGCGGCACCTGTATCCCTGGCAGCGCTGGAGCCTGTCCCCTCTACATCAGAGGAACAGGCCAGGTACAACAATCAACGACGTGGCAGGAACTGGAGCGGATCGACGGGTTTGCCCTGGCGGCGAATCTCGAAATGCAGCTTCACCCGATCAGTGCCCGTGGACCCCATTTCAGCAATCGACTGCCCAGCCTTGACCTGCTGCCCCTCCCGAACCAACAGCCTGCGGTTGTGACCGTAGGCACTGACGTAGGTATCGCTGTGCTTGATGATGATCAGCTCGCCGTAGCCCCGCAAGCCACTCCCGGCGTAGACCACTGCACCATCAGACGCAGCAAAAACAGGCTGTCCCAAATCACCGGCGATATCAATGCCTTTATTCAAACTACCGTTTGAAGCAAATTTTCCAATTAGCACGCCGTTGGCCGGCCAGGTCCAACCGCCTACCGCGCGCTCTGCGGCCGGCACGGTGGCGACCACTGGTGCACTGGTTGTCGGGGCCGTCGTAGCCGGCTTGGTGCTACCGCTCGGGGCGGTGCTACCAACGGGGCGACGAATGACCGTGGTTTTACTCGAGGACGAAGGGTTGGATACCACCGTGGTGCTACCCGTGGCGCCGCTGCTGAAGCGAATCGGCTGGCCAGGGCGAATGGTGTAAGGCGCCGGGATGCCGTTGCGGGCGGCCAGCTCCTTGTAGTCCCAGCCGTAACGGAAGGCGATGGAGAACAACGTATCGCCCGGCTTGACGATGTACTGACCGGAGGTCACCGTCGGCCGTTTGGGCGCTGCATTGTTACGGTCGACCACCCGCGCGCTTGTCGAGCTGGTGCTGGAACAACCCGCCAGCAAGGTGCCCATGGCCAGTGCAATCACCAGAAGCTTGAAGCCCGCCCATTCCTTGCGCTGCCGAATGACTGTGTGACCCACCCGCGCTCCCCTCATGGTGCCGAATACCGAAATAACGATAAGAAATGCAATATTGTTGCAATTATAACCGAGCCCACCTGTATTGGGTGGACGGCTGCAAAGGCCACTCGTGCTATAGCAGATCACCCCGCCAGATAGACAGGGCAATGGCGCAAGAATTCGTCGCTGGCGTAAATATTCCGTGGTTCAGGCCAGCGGGCCATTGAGCAATGGCACGAAGCGCACGGCGCCTAGCACACGCCGGGAGAACCCATGCTCCTCACGCACGATCAGCATCAACTGCTGTGTTTCGCCTGCCGGGCCCACCGGAATCACCATGCGCCCCCCCGGCGCCAGTTGATCGAGCAGTGCCTGTGGCACCTCGGGCGCCACGGCGGTGACGATGATGCCGTTGTAGGGTGCCAGCGCCTGCCAGCCCTCGCAACCATCGCCCCAGCGGAACACCACGTTACGCAGGTTCAGCTCTACCAGGCGCTCCTTGGCGCGATCCTGCAGCACCTTGATGCGCTCCACCGAGAACACCCGCTCCACGAGCTGGGCAAGTATCGCCGTCTGGTAGCCGGAGCCCGTGCCGATCTCCAGCACCTTGTCGAGCGGCCCGGCCTCAAGCAGCAGCTCGCTCATGTGCGCAACCATGAACGGCTGCGAGATGGTCTGGTTGTGGCCGATCGGCAGCGCCGTGTCTTCATAGGCGCGATGCGCCAGGGCCTCGTCGACGAACAGGTGGCGCGGGGTGCGGCGGATCGCGTCGAGCACCTTGGGGTTCGCCACGCCTTCTTCGCACAGGCGCTGGATCAGCCGCTCCCGGGTCCGTTGGGAGGTCATGCCGATACCCCGGCGCAACATATCGTCCTCACGCATCAGAGCAGGCCCTCCAGCCAACCGTCGAGCTGTTCGAAAGCATCGTTGAAGGTGCGGTCAAGCTGCAGCGGTGTGATCGATACATAACCTTGCATCACCGCGTGGAAGTCCGTGCCCGGGCCACCGTCTTCGGCATCGCCGGCCACGGCAATCCAGTACCCCTCCTTGCCGCGCGGGTTGACCACCTTGGTCGGCGCCGCCGCCCGCGCCCGGTGACCGAGGCGGGTCAGCTGGATGCCGCGGATGTGCTCCAGCGGCAGGTTGGGGATATTGACGTTGAGCACGGTGCGCGGCGGCAGTGTGAGACGCGACTGCGCCTCCACCAGCCGGCGGGCGATGTACGCCGCCGTGGGCAGGTTGTCCGGCTGACGCGAGAGCAACGAAAACGCCAGCGACGTGTTGCCCAGGAAGCGGCCTTCCAACGCAGCGGCGACGGTGCCCGAATACAGCACGTCGTCGCCCAGGTTCGCGCCCAGGTTGATCCCCGACACCACCATGTCCGGGGTCTGCGGCAACAGGCCATTGAGCCCCAGGTGCACGCAATCGGTCGGCGTGCCATTGAGGCTGATGAAACCGTTGGCCAGGGTCTGCGGATGCAGCGGCCGGTCCAGCGTCAGCGAACTGCTGGCGCCACTCTTGTCTTGCTCCGGGGCGATTACCACACACTCGGCATAATCCACCAGCGCAGCGTGCAGCGCGGCGAGGCCAGGTGCGGTAACACCGTCGTCGTTCGAAATCAGAATACGCATGGGCTGTCCGTCTGCCCTACCGGCACCAGATCCACGACTTCGCGCACCACCACGGTGGCGAAGCATCCGGCCGGAAGGACGAATTCCAGTTGCAGGATATCAGGCTCGGGATAATGCCACGTCAGGCCGCCAATAGGGAGCCGCAGAATGCGCCGTTCGTGATCCATGCCCGCCTGGGCCAGCCAATGGCACAGTGCCGGCTGCCGCGCGGCAACTGCGCTTTCCAACGCGGCAGTGGCGCCTGTGGCGGGCGTTTCGCCCTCGCCCCACAGCGCACCGGTGGGATGCAGGTCGAGAATGGCCAAGCGCGGATCGGAACATTCCTGCTCGGTCGCGGGAAAGAAACTACGGCTATCGGTGAAGGCCAACAGGTCCCCGACTTGCGCACGGGCCCAGCTGCCGTCGGTAACACGGGCGGCGAGAATCTGGTTGAACAGGTAGCTGCGCCCTGCCGAAAGCAAACGCGAACGCACATTGCGTTGCTCTGGCAGCGCCTTGCGGGCCGCCCAGTCGAGCGCGTCATGGACGTTGCCGCCGCCATGGCCAAACCGCTGGCTGCCGAAGTAGTTCGGCACGCCGTGCTGCTTGAGCGCCTCCAGGCGCGCGTCCAGCGCAGCGTGATCAGCTGCCAGTGCCGTCAGGCGCAGGGTGAAGCCATTGGCCGAATGCGCCCCACGCTGCAGCTTGCGCTGGTGACGCACCTGCTTGAGCACGCGCAGGCTGGCATCCTCGGCACGCGACAGGTCCGGGTCGGCCTTGCCAGGCAGGTGCAGGCTGAACCACTGACGGGTCAGGGCCTGGCGGTCCTTGAGGCCGGCATAGCTGATCGAACGGGCCGGGACGCCTGCGGCGCGGGCCAGTCGGCGGGCCGCTTCTTCGGTGTTGAGGTCGCGCTTTTCGACCCACAGCCATAGGTGCTCACCCTGGCCCGACAGCGGGATATCCAGCACCTCGTCGACCTGGAAGTCTTCAGCCACGGCCTTGAGCACCGCAGTGCCCAGCGCTTCACCCGATGCACGCGGGCCCAGCAGTTCCAGTTCGGTCATGCTGGCAGCAACAGGGCGACCGCATGCACGGCAATCCCCTCCTCACGGCCGGTGAAGCCCAGCTTTTCAGTGGTGGTCGCTTTGACGTTGACCTGGTCGAGCTCGGCTTGCAGGTCTTCGGCGATCAGTTGGCGCATGGTCTCGATGTGCGGCGCCATTTTCGGCGCCTGGGCAACGATGGTGGCGTCGACATTGCCCACCTTCCAGCCCTTGGCCTGGACGATAGCGACCACATGACGCAGCAAGGCACGGCTGTCGGCACCCTTGAACTGCGGGTCGGTGTCGGGGAAGTGTTTGCCGATATCACCCAGCGCCGCAGCGCCCAGCAAGGCATCGCTCAGGGCGTGCAGCAGCACGTCACCGTCGGAGTGGGCCAGGAGGCCGTGTTTGTGGGGGATACGGACCCCGCCCAGGGTAATGAAATCACCGTCGCAGAAACGGTGCACATCGTAGCCGTGGCCAATACGCATAGAAAAACGCCCTGATTGAGTCAGGGCGTGATTCTACCTGCTTTGTGCGGTATTGGGGCTGCGCCTTACACCCGGCCCAACGCCACCGCGTGATGGCGCAGGTGGTCTTCGATGAAGCTGGCGATAAAGTAGTAGCTATGGTCATAACCAGGCTGCAGGCGCAAGTTCAGTGCATGCCCCCCTTTGCGCGCGGCCTGCTCCAGTGCCTCAGGCTTGAGCTGCTTCTCGAGGAAGTCATCACGGTCGCCCTGGTCCACCAGCAACGGCGGGCAACTGCCCGCGGGTGTCTCGGCCAGCAGGACGCTGGCATCCCACTCGCGCCAACGCGCACGGTCCTCGCCCAGGTAGCGGCTGAAGGCCTTTTCACCCCACGGGCAGTCCATCGGGTTGCTGATCGGCGAGAACGCCGAGATCGAACGGTAGCGCCCCGGGTTACGCAAGGCGCACACCAATGCGCCATGCCCGCCCATCGAGTGGCCACTGATGCTGCGTTGGTCCGAGGCCGGGAAGTGCGCCTCGATCAGCGCGGGCAACTCCTCTACCACGTAGTCATGCATGCGGTAGTGCTGCGCCCACGGTTGCTGGGTGGCATTGAGGTAGAAGCCCGCCCCCAGGCCAAAGTCCCAGGCGCCATCCGGGTCGCCCGGCACCTGCTCGCCACGCGGGCTGGTGTCGGGCGCAACGATGATCAACCCAAGCTCGGCGGCCAGGCGCTGGGCGCCGGCCTTCTGCATGAAGTTCTCGTCGGTGCAGGTCAGGCCGCTCAGCCAGTACAGCACCGGCAGCTTGGCCCCCTGTTCGGCCTGAGGAGGCAGATACACCGCGAACACCATGTCGCAGCCGAGCACCTTGGACTGATGCCGGTACCGCTTGTGCCAGCCGCCGAAGCTTTTCTGGCAAGAGATGTTGTCCAGGCTCATGGCAGACCTCAGAAGTGGATCACGCTGCGGATACTCTTGCCTTCATGCATCAGGTCGAAGGCCTTGTTGATGTCTTCCAGGCCCATGGTGTGGGTGATGAAGGTGTCCAGCGGGATCTCGCCCTTCTCGGCCATTTCGACATAGCTTGGCAGCTCGCTGCGGCCGCGTACGCCACCGAACGCCGAGCCGCGCCAGACGCGACCGGTGACCAGCTGGAACGGACGGGTGGCGATTTCCTGGCCGGCACCGGCAACGCCGATGATGACCGACTCGCCCCACCCCTTGTGGCAGCATTCCAGGGCCGCACGCATCAGCTGGACGTTGCCGATGCACTCGAAGGAGAAGTCCACGCCGCCGTCGGTGAGGTCGACAATCACTTCCTGGATCGGGCGGTCGTATTCTTTCGGGTTGATGCAATCGGTGGCACCCAGCTGACGAGCGATCTCGAACTTGGCCGGGTTGATGTCGATGGCGATGATGCGCGAGGCCTTGGCCTTGACGGCGCCAATGATCGCCGACAGGCCGATGCCGCCGAGGCCGAAGATGGCCACGGTGTCACCCGGCTGGACCTTGGCGGTGTTGATGACCGCGCCGATACCGGTGGTGACGCCACAGCCAAGCAGGCAGACCTTCTCCAGCGGCGCTTCCTTCTGGATCTTGGCCACGGAGATTTCTGGCAACACGGTGTACTCGGAGAAGGTCGAGGTGCCCATGTAGTGGAACAGCTGCTGGCCTTTGTACGAGAAGCGCGTGGTGCCGTCTGGCATCAGGCCCTTGCCCTGGGTGGCACGGATGGCCTGGCACAGGTTGGTCTTGCCCGAACGGCAGAATTTGCACTGGCCGCACTCAGGGGTGTACAGCGGAATCACATGGTCACCCACGGCCACCGAGGTCACGCCCTCGCCCACTGCCTCGACGATCGCGCCGCCTTCGTGGCCAAGGATCGACGGGAAGATACCCTCCGGGTCGGCGCCGGACAGGGTGTAGGCGTCGGTATGGCAAACACCGCTGGCAACCACGCGCAGCAGCACTTCGCCGGCCTTGGGCATGGCCACGTCCACTTCGACGATTTCCAGGGGTTTCTTGGCTTCGAAGGCTACGGCAGCACGGGACTTGATCATCAACGGTCTCCAAACAAGGGGTCAATTCAGTCTTGCAGTGTAATTCAGGGGGTTTTGATGAATAATCCAGGCCAAGACAAAACATTATTGCCGCACAGGGACAATCAATGAGTAGCCGCTGGGAAGGCATCGACGAATTCGTGGCGGTGGCCGAGTCTGGCCAGTTCACCGCGGCGGCGGAGCGCCTGGGCGTATCGTCTTCGCACATCAGCCGGCAGATCGCCCGCCTGGAAGAACGCCTGCAGACGCGCCTGCTGTACCGCAGCACCCGGCGTGTCACCCTGAGTGAGGCCGGGCAGACCTTCCTGCAGCATTGCCAGCGTCTGCAAGATGGCCGTGAAGAAGCCCTGCGGGCGATGGGCGACCTGGCCAGCGAGCCCAAGGGGCTGCTGCGCATGACCTGTGCGGTGGCCTATGGCGAGCGTTTCATCGTGCCGCTGGTGACGCGCTTCATGGCGCTGTACCCACAGTTGAGGGTGGAAGTGGAACTGAGCAACCGCACGTTGGACTTGCTGCATGAAGGCATGGACTTAGCCATTCGCCTCGGCCGGCTTGCTGACTCCAGGCTGGTTGCCGCCCGCCTGGCACCGCGGCGCATGTACCTGTGCGCCTCACCGGCGTATCTGGAGCGTTACGGCAGGCCGCACAGCCTGTCGGAACTGGCGCGGCACAACTGCTTGATTGGCAGTTCGGATTTGTGGGCACTGCAGCAGGATGGCCGCGAGATCAGCCAGCGAGTGCAGGGAAACTGGCGCTGCAACAGCGGGCAGGCCGTGCTCGACGCCGCGTTGCAGGGGATGGGCTTGTGCCAGTTGCCGGACTATTACGTGCTGGAGCACCTGAACACGGGGGCACTGGTATCGCTGCTGGAGGGGCATCAGCCGCCGAATACGGCGGTGTGGGCGTTGTACCCGCAGCAGCGGCATCTGTCGCCGAAAGTAAGGCGGCTGGTGGATTATCTGAAGGAAGGGTTGGCGGGGTTGCCGGAGTATCGTGTGGCTTGATAGTGCACTGGGGCCGCTTTGCGGCCCTTTCGCGGCACAAGGCCGCTCCTACAAGAGATCGCAATTCCCTGTAGGAGGGGGCTTGCCCGCGAAGAGGCCAGCACAGGATTACAGTGTCAGCGGCGCCCCGCCCAGCGCTGGCGCAACCACTCAAGGTCTTCCGGCCGGGTCACCTTGATGTTATCGCTGCGCCCTTCGATCAGCCGCGGCGCCTGGCCGGACCACTCGATGGCCGAAGCCTCGTCGGTGACCACCACATCCGACACCAGGCACTCGGCCAACGCGCGGTGCAAGGCCCCCAGGCGGAACATCTGCGGCGTGTAGGCCTGCCAGATGGTGCTGCGGTCTACGGTAGCGCTCACCCGGCCATTACTGTCGGAACGCTTCAACGTATCGCGCGCCGGCACCGCCAACAGGCCACCCACCGGGTCATCTGCCAGCTCCGACAACAGCTTGTCCAAGTCACTGCGCGCCAGGTTCGGCCGCGCGGCATCGTGCACCAGCACCCAGTCGCTGTCCGAAGCCCCTTGGGCATGCAGCAACAGCAACGCGTTGAGTACCGAGTCGGCACGCTCGCGACCGCCCGCCGCGCGCTGGAGGCGCGGGTCGCTGGCACAGCGCAGGCTGGGCCAGTAAGGGTCGTCTGCGGCAATGCTGACCACCACGCCCTTGAGCGTTGGATGGCCAAGAAAACAGTCGAGGCTATGCTCGAGAAGGGTCTGCCCACCCAGTTGCAAGTACTGCTTGGGGCGGTCGGCAGCCATGCGGGCACCCACGCCCGCAGCAGGAATCACGGCCCAGAAGGCCGGTAATGTGTCAGTCATTTTTGCGGCAACTGGAAGAGGGTTTCACCCTCTTTGACCATCCCCAATTCATGACGAGCCCGTTCTTCCACGGTCTCCATACCTTTCTTCAACTCCAGGACTTCTGCGTCAAGCACGCGGTTACGCTCAAGCAGGCGCTCGTTTTCGGCGTGCTGCTCGGCGATCTGCTGCTTGAGCTCGGTCACTTGCGCCAGGCTGCCATTGCCCACCCACAGGCGGTACTGCAGGCCACCCAACAGCAGAAGCAGAACGAGGAACAACCAATAGGGACTGCGCATCAAGGTATCCAGGTTAAAAAGACCGCCGCTTACTGTTCACTTCGGGGCCTCGAATAGCACGAAGCCTGGCCGAGGCCAGGCTTCGTCGACAGAAACCCTTTGCAAGTGTAGGAAAATTCAGTACGAAAGCTCCTACAGCTACGGCTGCTGTCTTTTTACCATCTCTTGCTTAACCGCGAAACTCGGCACGACCACGGTAAACCGCCTTGGCACCCAGTTGCTCTTCGATGCGCAGCAGTTGGTTGTACTTGGAGACGCGGTCGGAACGGCACAGCGAGCCAGTCTTGATCTGGCCAGCAGCGGTACCTACAGCCAGGTCGGCAATGGTCGAGTCTTCGGTTTCACCGGAACGGTGCGAAATCACCGCGGTGTAGCCTGCAGCCTTGGCCATCTGGATGGCTTCCAGGGTCTCGGTCAGCGAGCCGATCTGGTTGAACTTGATCAGGATCGAGTTACCGATGCCCTTCTCGATGCCTTCCTTGAGGATCTTGGTGTTGGTCACGAACAGGTCGTCACCGACCAGTTGCACCTTCTCGCCGATCTTGTCGGTGAGGATCTTCCAACCAGCCCAGTCGGACTCGTCCAGGCCGTCTTCGATCGAGATGATCGGGAAGCGCTCGGTCAGGCCTTTCAGGTACTCGGCAAAGCCTTCGGCGTCGAACGACTTGCCTTCGCCAGACAGGTTGTACTTGCCGTCTTCATAGAACTCGGACGCTGCGCAGTCCAGGGCCAGGGTCACATCGGTGCCCAGCTTGTAGCCGGCCTTTTCAACGGCTTCGGCGATGGCGGCCAGCGCGTCTTCGTTGGACGCCAGGTTCGGCGCGAAGCCACCTTCGTCACCGACGGCAGTGTTCAGGCCGCGAGCCTTCAGTACAGCCTTCAGGTGATGGAAGATTTCGGTGCCCATACGCAGGCCATCGGAGAAGGTCTTGGCGCCAACCGGCTGCACCATGAACTCCTGGATGTCGACGTTATTGTCGGCGTGCTCGCCACCGTTGATGATGTTCATCATCGGAACCGGCATCGAGTACTGGCCCGGGGTGCCGTTCAGGTTGGCGATGTGCGCGTACAGCGGCAGGTCCTGGTCCTGGGCAGCGGCCTTGGCGGCAGCCAGGGAAACAGCCAGGATGGCGTTGGCGCCCAGCTTGGCTTTGTTCTCGGTACCGTCCAGGTCGATCATGGCGCGGTCCAGAGCCTTCTGGTCGGAAGGGTCCTTGCCCAGCAGCAGGTCGCGAATCGGGCCGTTGATGTTGGCGACGGCTTTCAGCACGCCCTTGCCCAGGTAACGGCTCTTGTCGCCATCACGCAGCTCCAGCGCTTCGCGCGAGCCGGTGGAAGCACCGGACGGCGCGCAAGCACTGCCGATGATGCCGTTGTCGAGCAGTACATCGGCTTCCACGGTGGGGTTGCCACGCGAATCGAGAACTTCACGACCTTTGATGTCGACGATTTTTGCCATTGTTGTAAGCACTCCAGAATTGACGAAAACAACGCAGCTTAGGAAATCCTTGCACTTCATCAGGCGGGGTATGCAGCAGGCAGGCCTGATGAAAGCGCTCCCTGACCGTTTGGTCAGGGAGAGAACGGGCGGTACTTTACCCGAGAAATGAGCTTTACGCGGTTTCTACCGTCGGAAAACTTTTCACCAGCTCGTCCAGTTGCTTGAGCTGGGTCAGGAACGGCTCCAGCTTGTCCAGGCGCAAGGCGCAAGGGCCATCGCACTTGGCATTGTCCGGATCAGGGTGAGCCTCGAGGAACAGGCCGGCCAGGCCTTGGCTCATGCCAGCCTTGGCCAGGTCGGTGACCTGGGCGCGACGGCCACCGGCAGAGTCCGAGCGACCGCCCGGCATCTGCAGGGCATGGGTCACGTCGAAGAAGACCGGGTACTCGAACTGCTTCATGATGCCGAAGCCGAGCATGTCCACCACCAGGTTGTTGTAGCCGAAGCTCGAACCACGCTCGCAGAGGATCAACTGGTCGTTACCCGCCTCTTCGCACTTGGCCAGGATGTGTTGCATCTCCTGGGGTGCAAGGAACTGGGCCTTCTTGATGTTGATCACCACGCCGGTCTTGGCCATGGCCACCACCAGGTCGGTCTGACGCGACAGGAAGGCCGGCAACTGGATGATGTCGCAGACCTTGGCCACCGGCTCGGCCTGGTAAGGCTCGTGCACGTCGGTGATTACCGGCACGTTGAAGGTGCGCTTGATCTCCTCGAAGATCTTCAGCCCCTCTTCCATGCCCGGGCCACGGTAGGACGTCACCGACGAACGGTTAGCCTTGTCGAAGCTGGCCTTGAACACATACGGGATACCGAGCTTCTCGGTGACCCGCACGTACTCTTCGCAGACCTTCATTGCCAGGTCACGGGATTCCAGGACGTTCATGCCGCCGAACAGGACGAACGGCTTGTCGTTGGCGATCTCGATGTTACCGACGCGAATGATCTTCTGGGTCATTGATCAGGCCTTGTTCTTCTGAGCCAGGGCTGCCTTGACGAAACCACTGAACAGCGGGTGGCCGTCACGCGGGGTCGAGGTGAACTCTGGGTGGAACTGGCAAGCGACGAACCATGGGTGGTCCTTGGACTCGACCACTTCAACCAGCGCGCCGTCTTCGGAACGACCGGAAACCACCAGGCCAGCGTCGACCAGTTGTGGCAGCAGGTTGTTGTTCACTTCGTAGCGGTGGCGGTGACGCTCGGTGATCACGTCCTTGCCGTAGCAATCGTGAACCTTGGAGCCCGAGACGATCTGGCAGTCCTGCGCGCCCAGGCGCATGGTGCCGCCCAGGTCGGAGGCTTCGGTACGGGTCTCGACGGCGCCGGTGGCATCAGCCCACTCGGTGATCAGGCCGACAACCGGGTGGCCGCTGTTGCGGTCGAACTCGGTGGAGTTGGCGTCTTTCCAGCCCATCACGTTACGGGCGAACTCGATCACGGCAACTTGCATGCCCAGGCAGATACCCAGGTAAGGCACTTTGTTCTCACGGGCGTATTGCACCGCAGTGATCTTGCCTTCGACACCGCGCAGGCCGAAACCGCCCGGTACCAGAATGGCGTCGGCGCCTTCGAGCAGGCTGGTGCCTTGGTTCTCGATGTCTTCAGAGTCGATGTAGCGCAGGTTGACCTTGGTACGGTTGGTGATGCCGGCGTGGCTCATCGCTTCGATCAGCGACTTGTACGCATCCAGCAGCTCCATGTACTTGCCGACCATGGCGATGGTCACTTCGTGCTCTGGGTTGAGCTTGGCATCGACGACCTTGTCCCACTCGGACAGGTCGGCGCTGTCGCACTGCAGGCCGAAGCGCTCGGTGACGAAGTCATCCAGGCCCTGGGCATGCAACACGCCCGGGATCTTGTAGATGGTGTCGACGTCTTCGAGCGAAATGACCGCACGCTCTTCAACGTTGGTGAACAGGGCGATCTTGCGGCGCGACGAGGCATCGACTGGGTGGTCGGAGCGACAGATCAGCACGTCAGGCTGCAGGCCGATGGAGCGCAGCTCCTTGACCGAGTGCTGGGTCGGCTTGGTCTTGGTTTCGCCTGCGGTAGCGATGTACGGGACCAGGGTCAGGTGCATCAGCATGGCGCGCTTGGAGCCCACTTCGACGCGCAGCTGGCGGATGGCCTCGAGGAACGGCTGCGACTCGATGTCGCCGACGGTACCGCCGATTTCAACCAGGGCCACGTCGGCATCGCCGGCGCCCTTGATGATGCGACGCTTGATTTCGTCGGTGATGTGCGGGATGACCTGGATGGTCGCGCCCAGGTAGTCACCACGGCGCTCCTTGCGCAGCACGTGCTCGTAGATACGGCCGGTGGTGAAGTTGTTGTTCTGGGTCATGGTCGTGCGGATGAACCGCTCGTAGTGGCCCAGGTCAAGGTCAGTCTCGGCGCCGTCCTGGGTGACGAAGACTTCACCGTGCTGGAACGGACTCATGGTGCCAGGATCGACGTTGATGTACGGATCCAGCTTGAGCATGGTGACCTTGAGTCCCCGCGCTTCCAGGATGGCCGCCAGGGAAGCCGAGGCAATGCCTTTCCCCAATGAAGAAACAACACCGCCCGTGACGAATATGTAGCGCGTCATGAAAAACCCTAGAAGTCTGCGTTAAGGCGGCCAGCGCCGCCGGAGAAAGCGAAGGAAGGCCGAAGCCCCCGATCACCTGCGTCAATCACAGTGCATCTCGAAAAACTGCCGCGTCTGTACAAACCAGGGTATCCCCGGCATGGAGCTCGCTCGTCATTTCCAGAATCAGCCCAGCAAAAAACTGCGTGGTAATCGGCAACTGCTGTGTTTTCGAGGAACCCACAGAAGTTGTATCAAGAAGGGAGGGTAGTCTACCGGAATGTACCCTTCAGCTCAAACCTTGCGCGTTCGTCGGTAACTGCCAGTGCAGTTGGCAATCTGCCTGCCCCAGTGCCGGCAGGTTGGCCACGGCCAGCAAGCGCTCGCCCTGATACAGCAATGGCAGGCGCGAACGCACGAAAGGCGGCACCTGCAGCTCGTTGAGCAGGCGTTTGAGGTCGCGTCGACCGCGCCCCGCAAGCTCAAGCACTTCACCGCCCTGGCGATAGCGGACAGTCAGGCCCGCCAGGGGCTTGGACGCAGTCAACCGAACGCTGCCGTTGCCCGGCAAGGCCAGCTCGCAAGCCGAGTCTGCCCAGGCGAATTCGCCTTGCGGCGCCTGCAACCAGTCACCGCTCAGCCACCAGATACGGCCGTTGCTGCGCAGCAACCGGCCGTCGGCCAAGCGCCAGGTCGGCTGGGCGTCGGCCGCGGCATCGCGCAGGTCGGCCCAGCCAGCCCAGTGGCGCGCATCCGGCAGCCGGGTGCGATGGCTGAGCCAGTATTGCAGGGCATTGCGCTGACGAGCGGGTGACAACGCCGCGAGCACCGCAAGCGCCAGGGAGTCCAGCCCCACCCATGCAGCGGCAGCCCCCTCCTCGGCCTTGGCCAGATCGGCCTGAGCCACCTCGTCCAGCAAACCCTGCGCTTCACCCAGGTGCGCTGCGCAACGGGCAAGGTTCTGGCTGGCTTGCGGCCAACGCTGCTGCAGCACCGGGAACACTTCGCCGCGCAAATAGTTGCGCGCAAAGGCGGTGTCGCTGTTTGTGGGGTCTTCGATCCAGGTCAGGCCTTGGGCCTGGGCATACGCGTGCAGCTGCTGGCGGGCAATCGCCAGCAACGGCCTAGCCAGGCTGCCCTGCCCCAGCGGACGCTGCGCCGGCATTGCGGTCAGACCACGTAGCCCGGCACCGCGCAGCAAACGAAACAGCAGGGTTTCGGCTTGATCATCGCGGTGCTGGCCGGTGAACAGCACCTCACCGGGGCCGACCACGTTCGTGAATGCCGCATAACGGGCATCGCGGGCCGCCTGTTCGAGACTGGCGCCGGGGGCGACCTGGACGTGGATCACACGAAGTTCGACGCCGAGGTTGGCGCAGACGAGCTCGCAGTGGGCGGGCCACGCGTCAGCGGCGGGCTGCAGGCCGTGATGGATATGGATGGCGCGCAACGGGGGCGCGGGGTGGGTGCGGGCGTAATCGGCCAGCAGGTGCAGCAGGACGGTGGAGTCCAGGCCGCCAGAGAAGGCGATGTGCCAGGCGGGGGCTTGGAGCCAGGGAGTGAGGTTGATCAAGGGCGCCTCACATGATTCGCAATCGCCGGGGCACTGTGGGAGCGGGCTTGCCCCGCGAACAAGGGCGAAGCCCTTGCCATACGACTCCGCTGCCAGAGCCGGCCTCTTCGCGGGGCGAGCCCGCTCCCACAGGGCCGCAAAGCGGCCCCGGGGTGTATCAGAGGCCGTAGCTCATCAGGCGCTCGTAACGACGTGCCAGCAGCGCGTCATTGTCGAGCTTGCCCAGCATGTCCAGCTGCTGCACCAGGTCGGCACGGATGCTTTCAGACATGGCGGCCGGGTCACGGTGGGCGCCGCCCAGCGGCTCCGAGATGACCTTGTCGACGATGTTCAGGCTCTTCAGGCGTTCGGCCGTGATACCCATGGCCTCGGCGGCATCGGCAGCCTTGTCGGCGGTTTTCCACAGGATCGAGGCGCAGCCTTCCGGCGAAATCACCGAGTAGGTGGAGTACTGCAGCATGTTCAGCTGGTCGCACACACCAATGGCCAGTGCACCGCCAGAACCACCCTCACCGATCACGGTGGCGATGATTGGCGTCTTCAGGCGCGCCATGACACGCAGGTTCCAGGCAATCGCCTCGCTCTGGTTGCGCTCTTCGGCGTCGATACCTGGGTAGGCACCTGGGGTGTCGATGAACGTCAGGATCGGCATCTTGAAGCGCTCGGCCATTTCCATCAGGCGGCACGCCTTACGGTAGCCCTCAGGGCGCGGCATGCCGAAGTTGCGGCGCACCTTCTCACGTACTTCGCGGCCCTTCTGGTGGCCGATGACCATCACTGCCTTGCCATCCAGGCGGGCGGTACCGCCCACGATCGCGGCATCATCGGAGAAATGGCGGTCACCGTGCAGCTCTTCGAATTCAGTGAAGATGTGCTGCAGGTAGTCCAAGGTGTAAGGACGACGTGGGTGACGGGCCAGGCGGGCGATCTGCCAGCTGGTCAGGTTGCCGAAGATGCTTTCGGTCAGGGTATTGCTCTTGTCTTGCAGACGGGCAATTTCATCGCTGATGTTCAGCGAGTTGTCGTTACCCACCAGGCGCAGGCCTTCGATCTTGGCTTGCAGGTCGGCAATCGGCTGTTCGAAATCGAGGAAATTCGGGTTCATAGGCATCCGTCTTGGGTCTACGGCCAGGCGGCCGGCCGGTTGATCCGTTTGGCGCCCTACCTTAAGGGATCGGGCGCATTCAGGTCGAGATTAAAATTCGTCGATTCAACGATATTGCAGGAAGACGTTCTCACGTCCGAACTGGTCACGCAGTGCCTGAATCAGGCCGTCAGCCGGGTCGATTGACCACTCATCGGCAAACTGCAGCATGGCCTTGGCGTCACTGCCGGTGTATTCCAGGGTAATAGGGCAGCCGCCGCGGTGACGAGTGATCAGCTCACCCAGCCAGTTCAGGCGGTCGCCCTTGAGCGCGTCATGGCCGACTTTCAGGCGCAGGCTTTCGGCCAGGCGCGTACGCGCGTCTTCCATGGTCATTACCTGCTTCACCCGCAGGCGCAGGCCGCCCGAGAAGTCATCGTTACTGACCTCCCCTTCGACCACGACCATGGCGTCGTTCTGCAGCAATGACTGGGCCGCCATGAAGGAGTCGGCAAACAGCGACGCCTCGATGCGCCCCGAGCGGTCATCGAGGGTGACGAAGCCCATCTTGTCACCCTTCTTGTTCTTCATGACCCGCAACGCAATGATCATGCCGGCGATCGTCTGAGACTCACGGGACGGCTTCAGGTCGATGATGCGCTGCCGGGCAAAACGGCGAATCTCGCTTTCGTACTCGTCGATCGGGTGACCGGTCAGGTACAGGCCCAGCGTGTCCTTCTCGCCTTTGAGGCGCTCTTTGAGGGTCAGCTCGCGGACCTTGCGGTGGTTGGCATAGACGTCCGAGTCTGCCTCGACGAACAAGCCGCCAAACAGGTCGACGTGGCCACTGTCGGCAGTACGTGCGGTCTGCTCGGCCGACTTGATCGCCTCTTCCAGCGCCGCCAGCAAGGTTGCACGGTTACGGTCGATGTTGGCCTGGTAGGCCTTGATCTCGTCATGGAAGTACGGGCCCAGACGGTCCAGTGCACCACTGCGGATCAACGCATCGAGGGTGCGCTTGTTGACGCGCTTGAGGTCGACGCGCTCGCAGAAATCGAACAGGTCCTTGAACGGGCCGCCCTGCGCACGCACTTCGACGATGGCTTCCACCGGCCCCTCGCCCACACCCTTGATCGCACCCAGGCCATAGACGATACGGCCATCGTCATTGACGGTGAACTTGAAATCGGAAGTGTTCACATCGGGCGCATCAAGGCGCAGCTTCATGCTGCGCACTTCCTCGATCAGCACCACCACCTTATCGGTGTTGTGCATGTCCGCCGACAGTACCGCGGCCATGAACGGCGCCGGGTAGTGGGTTTTCATCCAGGCGGTCTGGTAGGACACCAGGCCATAGGCGGCAGAGTGAGATTTGTTGAAGCCGTAACCGGCGAATTTCTCTACCAGGTCAAAGATGTTACCTGCCAGATCGCCATCGATGCCGTTGTTCGCGCAACCTTCAATAAAGCCGCCGCGCTGCTTGGCCATCTCTTCGGGCTTTTTCTTACCCATGGCCCGCCGCAGCATGTCGGCACCGCCCAGGGTATAGCCGGCCATGACCTGGGCAATCTGCATCACCTGCTCTTGGTACAGGATGATGCCGTAGGTCGGCGCCAGTACCGGCTGCAAGCCGTCATACTGGTAGTCCGGGTGCGGGTAGGCCAGCTCGGCGCGGCCGTGCTTGCGGTTGATGAAGTCGTCCACCATGCCCGACTGCAGCGGGCCTGGGCGGAACAGCGCCACCAGTGCGATGAGGTCTTCCAGGCAGTCTGGTTTGAGCTTCTTGATCAGCTCCTTCATGCCGCGCGATTCGAGCTGGAACACCGCCGTGGTCTCGGCTTTTTGCAGCAACTCGTAGGTCTTGCGGTCATCCAGCGGAATGAAGTCGATGTTCAGGTCCGGCAGGTTCTGCTTGGCCTGCTCGCGGTTGATCGTCTCCATCGCCCACTTGATGATGGTGAGCGTACGCAGGCCGAGGAAGTCGAACTTGACCAGCCCGGCGGCCTCGACATCGTCCTTGTCGAACTGGGTTACCAGGCCGCCGCCCTCTTCGTCACAGGCGATCGGCGAAAAATCGGTGAGCTTGGTCGGGGCGATGACCACACCACCGGCGTGCTTGCCGGTACCCCGCGTGACACCCTCGAGCTTGAGGGCCATCTCCCAGATCTCGCGGGCATCTTCGTCGCCCTTGAGGAAGTCGCGCAGGATCTCTTCCTGCTCGTAGGCTTTTTCCAGGGTCATGCCGACTTCGAAGGGGATCATCTTCGACAGGCGATCAGCCAGGCCGTAGGACTTGCCCTGCACCCGCGCCACGTCGCGCACCACCGCCTTGGCGGCCATGGTACCGAAGGTGATGATCTGGCTGACCGCGTTGCGCCCGTAGGCATCGGCCACGTATTCGATGACCCGGTCACGGCCATCCATGCAGAAGTCGACGTCGAAGTCGGGCATGGATACCCGTTCAGGGTTGAGGAAGCGCTCGAACAGCAGGTCATAGGCCAGCGGGTCGAGGTCGGTGATCTTCAACACGTAGGCGACCAGCGAACCGGCACCCGAGCCTCGGCCTGGGCCGACCGGCACGCCGTTGTTCTTGGCCCACTTGATGAAGTCCATAACGATCAGGAAGTAGCCGGGGAAGCCCATCTGGATGATGATATCCAGCTCGAACTTCAGGCGGTCCAGGTAGACCTGGCGCTTTTCCTCATAGTTTGGCGTGGTCTCTTTGGGCCAGAGCACCGCCAGGCGCTCCTCCAGGCCTTCATGGGAGACATGGCGCAGGTAATCGTCGATGCCCATGCCATTGGGCGTCGGGAAATCGGGCAGGAAGTGCTTGCCCAATTGCACCTGGATGTTGCAGCGCTTGGCGATCTCGACAGTGTTGGCGATGGCGTCGGGCAAGTCGCTGAACAGCTCGGCCATTTCGTCCGCGCTCTTGAGGTACTGCTGATCGCTGTAGTTGCGCGGGCGACGCGGGTCGTCCAGGGTCCAGCCCTCGCCGATGCAGACACGGGTTTCGTGGGCATCGAAGTCGGCCTGCTTGATGAAGCGCACATCGTTGGTCGCCACCAGCGGCGCGCCGACCTTGTCGGCCAGGGCCACAGCAGCGTGTACGTATTCTTCGTCGCGGGCGCGGTTGGTGCGTTGCACTTCAACGTAGAAGCGCTCGGGGAACATGCTCAGCCAGTCGCGCAACAGCGCTTCGGCCTCTTCAACCCGACCAGAGAGCAGCGCGGCGCCAATGTCACCTTCCTTGCCAGCGGACAAAGCGATCAGGCCTTCGCTGGCGGGGGCGATCCACTCGCGCTGCAAAATCACCAGGCCATTGCGCTGGCCTTCGACCCAACCGCGCGAAATCAGCTCGGTGAGGTTGCGATAGCCCTGGGGGTTCATCGCCAGGAAGCAGATGCGCGACAACGGGGCTTCCGGGTCGGGCCCGGCCAGCCACAGGTCGGCACCACAGATCGGCTTGATCCCGGCGCCCATGGCGGTCTTGTAGAACTTCACCAGCGAGCACATGTTGCTCTGGTCGGTGATCGCCACCGCCGGCATGTTCATCCCCGCCAATGCCTTGGCCAGCGGTTTGATCCGCACCAGGCCGTCGACCAGCGAGAATTCGGAGTGCACGCGAAGGTGAACGAAGGGAACCGACATGGGTGATCCTGTAGCAGAACGACAAGGGCGGGATTGTAGCGTAAATGAGGGCAGGATTTGGGGCTGCTTCGCAGCCCATCGCGACACAAGGCCGCTCCTACAAGGAAACGCGTAACCTCTGTAGGAGCGGCCTTGCGTCGCGAAAGGGCGGCAAAGCGGCCCCATGCACTAGATCAAAGAATCGGTAATGCCCTCACGGGCCTCCCAAGCCGCCCGTACCGGCGCAAAGGAGCGTCGGTGAATGGGCGTAGGCCCAAGCCGGGCCAGGGCTTCAAGGTGCACCGGCGTCGGATAACCCTTGTGCCCACCGATGCCGTAACCGGGGTAGATCAGCTCGAACGCACTCATCTCCCGATCACGCGTCACCTTGGCCAGGATCGACGCAGCCGCAATGGCCGGCACCTGGCTGTCGCCTTTGACGACCGGCGCAGCGGGTACCGCCAGCTTGGGGCAACGGTTGCCGTCGATCAGTGCCAGCTTGGGCGTGACATGCAGCCCCTCGACCGCACGCTGCATGGCCAGCATGGTGGCCTGAAGAATGTTCAGGCGGTCGATTTCTTCGACCTCGGCGCGGGCAATGCAAAAGCTCAGCGCCTTCTCGCAGATTTCGTCGAACAACGCCTCGCGCTTGGCTTCGGTGAGTTTCTTCGAATCGTTGAGGCCGAGGATCGGCCGTGCCGGGTCGAGGATCACTGCAGCCGTCACCACCGCGCCACACAAGGGGCCACGGCCGACTTCATCGACCCCGGCGACCAGGTCTTCGACCAGGTTGAAATCCAGTCCTATTTGCATCTCAGCGGTCCTTGAGCAAGGCCAGTACCGCCTCGGCGGCCTGGTTGGAAGCATCCCGGCGCAGGGTGCGGTGAATCTCGTCGAAACGTTCGGTCTGCTGGCTGCCATCGGCCACCAAGGGGGCCAAGGTTTGCGCCAGGGCTTCGCTGGTGGCGTCATCCTGCAGCAGTTCAGGCACCAGCTCGCGCTGGGCCAGCAGGTTGGGCAACGACACGTAAGGGCTTTTGACCAGGCGCTTGAGAATCCAGTAGGTCAACGGCGCCAGGCGATAAGCCACCACCATGGGACGCTTGTACAGCAGTGCCTCCAGGGTGGCGGTACCCGACGCGATAAGCACCGCATCGCAGGCCGCCAAGGCCTGGTGCGACTGGCCGTCGAGCAGGGTCAGCGGTAGCGCGCGCCCTTCGAGCATCTGCTCAACCTGGGCACGCCGTGCGGCGTTGGCGCAGGGCAGCACGAAGCGCACACCCGGTACTCGTTCGCGCAAGCGCTCGGCGGCATCGAGGAACAGCGCCCCCAGGCGCCCGACCTCGCCGCCGCGGCTGCCAGGCATCAACGCCACCACCGGGCCTGGGCCCAGCCCAAGCTCAGCGCGCGCCGCCTGTCGGTCGGCCTCGAGCGGAATGGTATCGGCCAGTGGGTGGCCGACGAAACGCACCGGCACCCCCTGCTCCTCGTAGAACCGGGCTTCGAACGGCAACAGCGTCAGCATCAGGTCGCAGCCTTCGCGGATCTTCAGCACGCGCTTCTGCCGCCACGCCCATACGGATGGGCTGACGTAGTGCACGGTCTTGATACCGGCCTGACGCAGTTTCAATTCGATGTTGAGGGTGAAATCCGGGGCGTCGATGCCGATGAACACATCGGGCTTTTCGGCGATGAGGGTCTGGATCAACAACTTGCGGCGCTTGAGCAGCTCACGCAGCCGTCCCAGCACCTCGACCAGGCCCATGACCGCCAGACGTTCCATGGGGAAGTAGGATTGCAGGCCTTCGGCTTCCATCAAGGGGCCGCCAACACCGATAAAGCGTACGTCGGGATGGCGCGCCTTGAGGGCGCGCATCAAGCCAGACCCGAGAATATCGCCGCTGGCCTCACCCGCGACCAGGGCTACGCAAAGCTGGGCCATGTCAGCGGGTGATGCCGCGGGCAGAATTCAGGATCGACTGACGGAACAGATCGACCTCAGGGTGCTGGGCTGCCAATTCGTCCAGCGCCTTGATCGCGTCTTCGACGGTCAGGCCCTGACGGTAGACGATCTTGTAGCAACGACGCAGGATATGAATGACCTCGTCGCTGAACCCCCGACGACGCATGCCTTCGAAGTTCATGCTGCGCGCTTCGGCCGGGCTGCCGAACACCGTGACGAAGGCCGGTACGTCTTTGCCGATCGCCGTACCCATGCCGGAAAACGCATGTGCACCGATATGGCAGTACTGGTGCACCAGGGTGTACCCGGACAGAATCGCCCAGTCCCCCACATGAACATGCCCCGCCAACGCGGTGTTGTTCACCAGAATGCAATGATTGCCGATGACACTGTCGTGACCGATGTGGGCGTAGGCCATGATCAGGTTGTGATCGCCGACGGTGGTTTCTGCACGGTCCTGAACGGTACCGCGGTGAATGGTCACACCTTCGCGGATCACATTGTGATCACCGATCACCAAGCGCGTCGGCTCACCCTTGTACTTGAGGTCAGGGGTGTCTTCGCCGATCGAGGAAAACTGGTAGATGCGGTTGTGCTTGCCGATACGGGTCGGCCCTTTGAGCACCACATGCGGGCCAATGACGGTGCCCTCCCCGATTTCGACATCAGGGCCAACGATCGACCAGGGGCCCACCTCGACACCGTCGGCCAGTTTGGCCGACGGGTCGATGATGGCCCGAGGATCAATCAAATTCATAGGGAGCGTTCCGCGCAGGTGATTTCTGCCGAGCAGACAGGCTTGCCGTCGACCAGGGCGCGGCACTCGAATTTCCAGATCATGCTCTTGCGGCTGAGGAACTTGGCTTCCAGCACAAGCTGGTCACCCGGCAATACCGGCTGACGGAAACGCAGTTTGTCGGACCCGACAAAGTAGTACAGGGTGCCATCTGCCGGCTTGGCATCGAGCATCTTGAAACCGAGGATGCCGGCCGCCTGGGCCATGGCCTCGATGATCAGAACGCCCGGCATGATCGGGTGGGCCGGGAAGTGGCCATTGAAGAACGGCTCGTTGATGCTGACATTCTTGTAGGCACGAATGCTCTGGGCCTCGAAGTCCAGATCCGTCACGCGATCCACCAGCAGGAACGGGTAACGGTGAGGCAGGTATTCGCGAATCTCGTTGATGTCCATCATTTCGGGGGGAAGCCTGTAATAAGAATAGGGAGCGCAGGTGCTGACCACGCGCTCCTTTTGCAGTCCAAAGAGGAGCCAGCTAGCGTCTGTTCACTCTTGCTCAGGGAATGGTATCAGCCTTCTGATGCCGGCTGGCCACCTGAGGTCACGGTATCGATGCGCTTTTCCACCTGCTGGAGACGCTTGGCCATGTCGTCCAGGTGGCGGATACGCGCGGCGCTCTTGCGCCAGTCAGCCAATGGCTGCATGGCTGTGCCGGAAGAATAGGCACCCGGTTCGGTGATCGATCGGGTCACCATGGTCATCCCGGACACGAAAACGTTATCACAGACATCAATATGACCCACCATGCCGACACCGCCAGCAATGGTGCAGTGCTTGCCAATGCGCGTGCTGCCGGAAATCCCGACACAGGCGGCCATGGCCGTGTGCTCACCAATCTGAACGTTATGGGCGATCTGGATCTGGTTGTCGAGCTTGACCCCGTCGGCAATGCGCGTGTCCGACAGCGCACCACGGTCGATTGCCGTGTTGACGCCGATTTCTACATCATCGCCGATGGTCACGCCGCCGATCTGGGCAATCTTGCGCCATACGCCCTTCTCGTTGGCGAAGCCGAAGCCCTCACCACCGATCACTGCGCCAGACTGGATCACCACACGCTTGCCGATGGTCACGTCATGGTACAGGGTGACCCGTGGCGCCAGCCAGCCGCCCTCACCGATGACGCAACGGGCACCGACCACGCAGTGGGCACCGATGCTGACATTGGCAGCAACCTGCGCACCACTTTCGATGACGACGAACGGGCCGATGCTCGCACTGGCATCCACCTGGGCATCTTCAGCCACTACGGCGCTGGGATGAATTCCCGCCACAGCCTTGGGCTTGGGATCGAACAGGTGGGAAATGCGCGCATAGGCCAAGTACGGATCAGCGACGATCAGTGCATTGCCAGCAAAGCCTTCAGCATCCGCAGCCTTGAGCAGCACCGCTGCCGCCTGGCTGTTATCCAGGAATTTGCGGTACTGCGGGTTGGCGAGGAAGCTCAATTGACCAGGGCCGGCCTCCTGCAAGGTGGCCAGCCCGGTAATCTGCAGCGCCTCGGGCCCCTTGAGGGTGGCGCCGAGGGCTTCGGCCAACTGGCCAAGCGTCATGTTCAAGGTCATATCAACGGGCTTGGTTCATGCGCTCGATGACTTGGCGGGTGATGTCGTACTGAGGTTTGACATCGATGACCGCGCCACGCTCGAGAACCAGGTCGAAACCGCCCTTCTTGATCACTTCCTCGACAGCGCCGTCCAGCTTCGGCTTGAGTTGCTTGAGCATGTCACGGTCCGCAACGGCCTTGGCTTCGTTCAGTTCCTTGGACTGGAACTGGAAGTCGCGGGCCTTTTGCTTGAACTCGAGCTCCAGGCGCTCACGCTCCTGCTGCTGCATCTTGTCGCCACCTTTGATCAGGCGGTCCTGGATGCCCTTGGCGCTGCTTTCCAGGCTTTTCAGCTTGGTCAGTTGCGGGCCGAATTTTTTCTCTGCATCAACCGCATACTTCTTGGCGGCATCCGATTCCAGCAGGGCCATCTGATAGTTCAGGACGGCAACCTTCATTTCGGCGAAAGCCGGGGTGGCGACCAGCGCCGCGGCCAAAATGGCCAGTTGAGTCAACTTACGCACGATGCACTCCTGGATAAACCGTTGTCGTTATGCAAGGGCCGACCTTAGAAGGTCTGGCCCAGAGAGAATTGGAACACCTGGGTATCGGCATCGTCCGGCTTCTTGACCGGCATCGCCAGGCTGAAGCTCAACGGGCCCAGTGCAGTGATCCAGGTCACACCCAGACCCACCGAACTGGCCATGCCCGAGAAACCGACCTTCTCGCAATCTGGCTTGCTGCCGCAGTTGGTATCGAACACGTTACCCACGTCCCAGAATACCGACGTGCGCAGCGAACGCTGGTCCTTGACGAACGGCAGTGGGAACAGCAGTTCGACACCACCCTGGACCAACACGTTGCCACCGAACGGCAGCGGATCCTGATCCGGGTCGGCGATGGTACCCGGCTTGCCACCCGGGTTGCCTTCACCACGGCTAGGCGTACTGCGTGGGCCCAGGCTGCTGTCCTTGAAGCCACGGACAGAGTTGAAGCCGCCCGCGTAGTAGTTCTCGTAGAACGGCAGGCCCGAGGTGCTGCCGTAGCCATCACCATAGCCCAGTTCAGTGTGCAGGCGCAGGGTGTAGTCGTTGTTGATTGGCTTGAACAGTTGGCCGCGGTAGTCGAGCTTGTAGAACGACAGGTCGCTGCCCGGAATGGTCGATTCCAGGGTCAAGCTTTGCGAGTGACCACGAGTCGCCAGCACGCCTTTGTTCAGGGTCGACTCGGACCAGCCGATCGACGCCTTGAAGTTCAGGAAGTTGTCACCCTCTTGATCGAGGAAGTCGAAGATCTCGTCGACGGTGTATTTACCGGTCTTGATCTTGTCCTGCTGAACGCTCAGGCCATAGGTCAGGCGCGAGGTTTCGCTGATTGGGTAACCCAGGCTGACACCGGCGCCCAGGCTGTCGACCGCATAGCTGGCAACGTCGACATCGAGGTCGTCGTAGTCGGTGCTGCGGTAGAAGGCGTTGTAACCCAGGCTGACACCGTCAGCCGTGAAGTAGGGGTCCACGAAGCCGAAGTTGTAGCGGGTCTGGTATTCGGAACGGGTCAGGCCGATGGAGACCTTGTTACCGGTACCCAGGAAGTTGCTCTGGCTGATCGAACCACCCAAGATCAGACCGGCGCTCTGGGCGAAACCGACCGACGCCGTAATGGAGCCGGACGCTTGTTCCTCGACGCTGTAGTTGACGTCGACCTGGTCATCGGTGCCAGGCACCGGCGGGGTCTCGACGTTGACTTCCTTGAAGAAGCCCAAGCGCTCCAGACGGGTCTTGGACTGGTCGATCAGGTAGGTCGACGCCCAGCCGCCTTCCATCTGGCGCATTTCGCGACGCAGCACTTCGTCTTCGGTCTTGGTGTTGCCGCGGTAGTTGATGCGGTTGACGTAGGCACGCTTGCCCGGGTCGACCACGAACATGATATCGACGGTGTGGTCCTGGTCGTTCGGCTGTGGTACGCCGTTGACGTTGGCGAAGGTGTAGCCTTCGTTACCCAGACGACGGGTGATCAGCTCGGACGTGGTGGTCATCACCTTGCGCGAGAATACCTGGCCCGGCTGCACCAGCAGCAGCGACTTGACCTGGTCTTCCGGCACCTTGAGGTCACCGGAGAGCTTCACGTCACGGACGGTGTACTTCTCGCCTTCGTTGATGTTGACGGTGATGTAGACGTGTTTCTTGTCTGGCGTGATGGATACCTGGGTAGAGGCGATATCCATGTTGATGTAGCCACGGTCCAGGTAGTAGGAACGCAGACGCTCCAGGTCACCGGAGAGTTTTTCACGGGCGTACTTGTCGTCGTTCTTGAAGAACGACAGCCAGTTGGTGGTTTTCAGCTCGAACAGCTGCGACAGCTCTTCGTCGTCGAAGACGTTGTTGCCCACCACGTTGATGTGCTGAATGGCCGCGACGGTGCCTTCGTTGATCTTGATTTTCAGCGCGACGCGGTTGCGCGGCTGCGGCACGACTTCGGCGTCGACCTCGGCCGAGTAGCGGCCCTGGGCCACGTACTGGCGCTGCAGCTCGTTACGCACACCTTCAAGGGTAGCGCGCTGGAAGATCTCACCTTCGGCCAGGCCAGACTGCTTCAGACCCTTCATCAGGTCTTCGGTGCTGATCGCCTTGTTGCCTTCGATCTCGATGCTGGAAACCGACGGGCGCTCGACCACGTTGATGATCAGGACATTGCCATCGCGGCTCAGCTGGATGTCTTGGAAGAAGCCAGTCTTGAACAGGGAACGGGTCGAATCCACCAGGCGCCGATCATCGGCCTGATCGCCGACGTTGAGCGGCAAGGCACCGAAGACGCTGCCGGCGGAAACCCGCTGCAGGCCGTTGACACGAATATCGGAGATGGTGAAGGACTCGGCGTGAACTTCAGCGATCATCAGTGCGGAGAGGACCGCAGTTAGCAGCAGACGTTTCATGAAGTCCTTTTATTCCAACTGGCAATAAACAACCCGCCGCGAAGTGGCGGCAGGTTCGCAATGCGAAGCTTTATAGTCGACCCAGATCGTTGATCAGGGCGAGCAACATCACCCCTACGACCAAACTGATACCGATCTGGACCCCCCAACCTTGCACCCGATCTGACAGCGGACGACCGCGCGCCCACTCGACCAGGTAAAACAGCAAATGCCCCCCATCCAGTACTGGAATGGGCAGCAGGTTAAGAACCCCCAGGCTTATGCTCAGGTAGGCCAGGAAATTCAGGAAATCCCCCACGCCGGACTGGGCTGAAGCGCCCGCCACTTTAGCAATGGTTATCGGTCCGCTCAAGTTTTTTACCGAGAGCTCTCCGAACAGCATTTTCTTCAGCGACTCGAGCGTCAGGACGCTCATGTTCCAGGTGCGCGACAAGCCCTCGCCTACCGCGTCCAACGGGCCATAGCTGACTTCGCGGAGCATGTTGGCAGGCCATTCGCCACCTTTTACCCCCGCGCCCAAGTAACCGCCCGCGGCCTTGCCCTCACCCTTGCGGGCCAGGGTTACTGGCACATCCAGCGCAGCACCATCGCGCTCGACACGCACCACGACCTTGGCTTGCGGGTGGGCGCGCACGGTGTCGACCACCTGCTGCCAGTCGCTCACTGCCACGCCATCGAGGGCCAGCAGCTTGTCACCTGTCTTCAAGCCGGCGGCAGCGGCCGGCCCTTTCGAATCAATCTCGGCCAGCACCGGCACGATCACCGGGCGCCATGGGCGCAAGCCCAGGGACTGGATAGGGTCTGGCTCGTCGGCGCCTTTCAGCCAGTGGTCCAGCTTGATCTGCAAGTGCTGCTCGGCACTGGCGCCTTCGTCGCGCACGCCTACCTGCAGGGTGCCGCTCTCGCCCAGACGGCGAACCAGTTGCAGGTTGACCGCAGACCAACCGCTGGTCGCCTTGCCATCGATGGATACAATTTCCTGACCTGCGGTCAGGCCTGCCGACGCTGCCAGGCTGCCCGCTTCGACCGCACCGATAACCGGGCGAATCTGCTGGGTGCCGAGCATGGCCAACAGCCAGAAGAACACGATGGCCAGCAAGAAGTTGGCAATCGGGCCAGCGGCAACGATGGCGATACGCTGACGCACGCTTTTACGGTTGAACGACTGGTCGGCCAACGCAGGCGGCACATCGCCTTCGCGCTCATCGAGCATCTTGACGTAGCCACCCAGCGGAATCGCCGCCACCACGAATTCGGTGCCCTGGCGGTCATGCCAGCGCAACAACGGCGTACCGAAGCCCACCGAAAAACGCAGCACCTTGACGCCGCAGCGTCGGGCCACCCAGAAGTGGCCAAATTCGTGGAACGTGACCAGAACACCCAAGGCCACCAGGGTGCCGACAATCATGTAGAGCGCAGTCATATCTTTCTCCAGATGACGTTCAGCAGAACGACTTTTCGCACAAGCCCTGGCAGGCCTGCATCATCGACCGTGACGCCGCAACCACTCACGGGACAACTCCCGGGCACGCTGGTCGGCGGCAAATACCGCGTCCAACGAGGCCAGTGGCACTACAGGCTCCTGATCGAGCACTTGTTCGATCATACCCGCGATCTCCGGGAAGCGGATACGCCGCTGGAGAAATGCCTCGACAGCCACTTCGTTGGCCGCATTGAGCACGGCAGGTGCACTGTTGCCGGCCTCGGCAGCCTGCCGCGCCAGGCGCAGGCACGGGAAGCGCTGTTCGTCGGGCGCCTGGAAATCCAGGCGTGCGATAGCAAACAGGTCCAGCGGTGCGACGCCAGAATCAATGCGCTCTGGCCAGGCCAGCGCATTGGCGATCGGCGTGCGCATGTCCGGGTTGCCCAACTGGGCGAGCACCGAACCGTCCACGTAATCCACCAGCGAGTGGATCACGCTCTGCGGGTGCACCACCACCTCGACCTTGGCGGGCGAGGCATCGAACAGCCAGCAGGCCTCGATCAACTCGAGCCCTTTGTTCATCATGCTGGCCGAATCCACGGAAATCTTGCGCCCCATGGACCAGTTAGGGTGCGCGCACGCCTGCTCCGGGGTGACATCGGCCAATGCGGCGGACGGTGTTTCGCGGAACGGGCCACCCGATGCCGTCAGCAGGATGCGGCGCACCCCCACCTGGCTCAGGCCGCGGGCATAGTCGCTGGGCAGGCACTGGAAGATTGCATTGTGCTCGCTGTCGATCGGCAGCAGCACGGCACCACTGCGCCGCACCGCCTCCATGAACAGCGCGCCAGACATCACCAGCGCCTCTTTATTGGCCAGCAACACTTTCTTGCCCGCCTCGACGGCAGCCAAGGTCGGTCGCAGCCCTGCTGCACCCACGATGGCGGCCATCACCGCATCCACCTCGGGCGCTGCGGCAACCTGGCAAAGCCCCGCCTCGCCTTCCAGCACCTGGGTAGCGCACCCGACGGCAGCCAGGCCGTCGCGCAAGCGCGCAGCGCCTTCGGCATTCGGTACTACCGCGTACTCCGGGCGATGCCGGACGCACAGCGCCAGCAGCTCGTCGATGCGCGAGTAACCGCTCAGGGCGAATACCGAATAACGCTCAGGGTGACGTGCAATCACATCCAGCGTGCTCAAGCCAATGGAGCCGGTGGCGCCCAGCACGGTAATGCGCTGCAACGTACTCACATCACACCCCATTCGGCAGCCCACAGCAGCACGGCAAAGAGCGGGATGGCCGCCGTCAGGCTGTCGATGCGGTCGAGCACGCCACCATGGCCGGGCAGCAGGTTGCTGCTGTCCTTGATGCCCGAGCGGCGCTTGAACATGCTTTCGGTCAGGTCACCGATCACCGAGGCCATGACCACCAGTGCCGCGCCCAACAGACCCAGCAGGATCTGGCCAACACCCCAGTCGCGGCTGATACCGACCACCAGCGTAATCACCAGGCTGACAGCCAGGCCACCATAGACGCCTTCCCAGCTTTTGCCCGGGCTGACCTGCGGCGCCAGCTTACGCTTGCCGAAGGCTCGACCAGAGAAGTAAGCACCGATGTCGGCGGCCCACACCAGCACCATGACCGACAGAATCAGCCAGTTGCCGAGCGGCCAGTGCTTGAGCAGCACCAAGCCTTGCCACGCCGGCAGTAACACCAGCAGGCCGATCAGCAAGCGGCAGGCCGCACTGGCCCATAGCTCGCTGCTGCGCGGATAGGTCAGCACCAGCCAGGTGGCCAGCCCCCACCAGATCACCGACGCACCCAGCACCCACGGTGCCAGGTCGGGCATCAGGTGCAGCAGCATCAGCGCTCCGGCGACGACCGCGGCGTAGGCAATGCGCAGTGGCTGGGTCATCAACCCCGCCAGGCGCGCCCACTCCCAGGCGCCGAGGGTGACCACGAAGCCGATGAACAGGGCGAAATCCCCACCATTGAGCAGGAAGAAGCCACCCAGCGCGACCGGCAGCAGGATCAGCGCGGTAATGATGCGTTGTTTAAGCATTAAGCACGAGCTCCAGCCTCGACCTGCTCGCTGGTCTTACCGAAGCGGCGCTGGCGCGAAGCGAAATCGGCCAGGGCATTGCGCATGGCCTCGTGTTTGAAGTCCGGCCAGTACAGGTCGGAGAAATACAGCTCGGCATAGGCCAGCTGCCACAGCAGGAAATTGCTGATGCGGCGTTCGCCCCCGGTGCGGATGCACAGGTCCGGCAACGGCAACTCACCGGTGGACAGGCACGTCTGCAGCAAACCCGGCGTGATATCGTCTGGACGCAGATGGCCCGCCTGTACTTCCCGCGCCAGGCGCTGGGCAGCCTGGGCGATGTCCCACTGGCCACCGTAGTTGGCCGCGATCTGCAGGATGAAGCGGTTGTTGCCGGCGGTCAGTGCCTCAGCCTCACGCATGGCCGCCTGCAGCTCAGGATGAAAGCGCGAGCGATCACCAATGATGCGCAAGCTGATGTTGTTCTCGTTGAGGCGACGCGCCTCACGGCGCAGGGCCGAGAAGAACAACTCCATCAGCGCACCGACCTCTTCGGCGGGGCGCTGCCAGTTTTCGCTGGAGAAGGCGAACAGGGTCAGTACCTCGACCCCCGATTCGGCGCAGACTTCGATGACCGCACGCACGGCATCTACGCCAGCCTTGTGCCCGGCAACGCCGGGCAGCAAGCGCTTCTTCGCCCAGCGGTTGTTGCCATCCATGATGATCGCGACGTGTCGCGGCACCGAGGACGGCGCCGCTGGCTTGGTCTTTTCCATTAAAAAACCTCGGCCTTAGACGGCCAACAGGTCCTTTTCCTTGGCCTTGAACGCAGCGTCGATTTCGGCGACGAACTTGTCGGTCAGCTTCTGGATCTCGTCAGCGGCGCGACGTTCTTCGTCTTCGCTGATTTCCTTGTCCTTGGTCAGCTTCTTCAGGTCGGCGAGTGCGTCACGGCGCACGTTACGCACGGCCACCTTGGCATCTTCGGCAACGCCGCTGGCCTGCTTGGTGTAACCCTTGCGGGTTTCCTCGGTCAGGGCCGGCATCGGGACGCGGATGGTGGTACCGGCGCTGGACGGGTTCAAGCCCAGGTCGGAGGTCAGGATGGCTTTTTCGATGGCAGCGCTGAGGTTCTTGTCGTGCGCAACGATCTTCAGGGTGCGCGCGTCCTCGACGGTAATCGCGGCCACCTGGTTCAGCGGCATTTCGCTACCCCAGGCAGTGACCCTGACGCTGTCCAGGATGCTTGGGTGGGCACGGCCGGTGCGGATGGCAGCCAGGTGGCGACCCAGCGCCTCGATGGACTTGCCCATGCGGTCCTGGGCGTCTTTCTTGATAGCGTTGATCATTTTTGAACTTCCTCGATCAGGGTTCCTTCCGCGCCGCCATGCACGATGTTCAGCAGGGCGCCCGGCTTGTTCATATTGAAGACGCGCAGCGGCATCTTGTGGTCGCGGCAAAGGCAGATTGCCGTCAGATCCATCACACCCAGCTTGCGATCCAGCACTTCATCGTAGGTCAAATGATCGAACTTCTCGGCATGCGGGTCCTTGAATGGATCTGCAGTGTATACACCATCGACCTTGGTTGCCTTCAATACCACGTCGGCATCGATTTCGATGGCGCGCAGGCAAGCGGCAGAGTCGGTGGTGAAGAACGGGTTGCCGGTACCGGCAGCGAAGATTACGACTTCTTTGGCGTTCAGGTGGCGCATGGCTTTGCGGCGATCATAGTGATCGGTCACGCCTACCATGGAAATCGCCGACATGACGATGGCGGTAATGTTTGCCCGCTCCAGCGCGTCGCGCATGGCCAGGGCATTCATGACGGTCGCCAGCATGCCCATGTGGTCACCGGTGACGCGGTCCATGCCGGCTGCACTGAGCGCCGCACCACGGAACAGGTTGCCACCGCCGATCACCAGACCGACTTGCACACCGATGCCGACCAGTTGGCCGACTTCCAGCGCCATGCGATCCAGGACCTTGGGGTCGATCCCGAACTCTTCCGAGCCCATCAGGGCCTCGCCGCTAAGTTTGAGTAGAATGCGTTTATAGCGAGCCTGATGACCACTGCCCTGCTGAGCCATTGCGAATCTCTCCTGCGGCGTTTGTAAAAAAATTCTGGCGGGCTGTTTGAGCCTGCGTGTAACTCTAACGTGACGCAGCGACTGCGTCAGCGAACAGCGGTTTGGAAAACCGCTCCCGCTTTGACAAAGAGGCTGCGCGCGTGAGCGGGCAGCCTCTTTGGGGCGACAGACGTGTCTGTCTTACTGCTTGGCAGCAGCTACCTGAGCGGCAACTTCTTCAGCGAAGTTGTCGACTGGCTTCTCGATGCCTTCGCCGACCTTGAAGTAGGTGAAGGAAACGATTTCAGCACCGGCTTTCTTGGCCAGCTCGCCAACCTTGACTTCCGGGTTCATGACGAAGGCTTGCTCTTTCAGCGAAGCTTCAGCCTTGAACTTGGTGATACGGCCGTTGATCATGTTCTCAACGATGTTTTCCGGCTTGCCGGCGATCTTGTCGGCGTTCAGCTGCAGGAAGACATTTTTCTCGCGCTCGATGGCCTCGGCGGAGATTTCCGAAGCATCCAGGAACTCCGGGTTCGAAGCAGCAACGTGCATGGCGATGTTCTTGGCCAGCTCGACGTCGCCGCCTTTCAGGACAACAACGGCACCGATCTTGTTGCCGTGCAGGTAAGCACCAACAACGTCACCCTCAACGCGCGCCAGGCGGCGGATGTTGACGTTTTCGCCGCACTTGGCGACCAGGGCTTCACGGGCTGCTTCGCGCGAGGCGATCAGCGGTGCAGCGTCGGTCAGCTTCTGGGCGAAGGCTTCTTCGAGGCTTTCGGCTACGAAGTTTTTGAAGTCGTCTTGCAGGGCCAGGAAGTCGGTCTGCGAGTTGACTTCCAGCAGAACGGCGGCTTTGCCGTCGGTCTTGACGGCGATAGCGCCTTCAGCAGCGACGTTGCCAGCCTTTTTGGCGGCCTTGATGGCGCCCGAGGCACGCATGTCGTCAATGGCTTTTTCGATGTCGCCGCCGGCCTTTTCCAGGGCCTTTTTGCAATCCATCATGCCTTCGCCGGTACGCTCGCGCAGTTCTTTGACCAGCGCTGCAGTAATTGCTGCCATTTCAAAATCCTCTTGGAAAGTTTTTCAACCATTCCACCCGCTCATCACGGGCGTTCAATTCTGCAAATCCGCTGTTTCTATCTCAGCAGGCCCATAGTGCGGGGCGGTTGCTGACAGCAGGATTTCAAGGTGGCAAAAAGGGGGCAAAGCCCCCTTTTTGCGTGCCAAGTAGACGCCAGGCGTCAATTACTCAGCAGCAGGTGCAGCCGCTTCTTCAGCGTAGACTTCGGTGCCGCCAGCAACGTTGTTGCGGCCGCGGATGATGGCGTCGGCCATCGAAGTCATGTACAGCTCGATAGCGCGGATGGCGTCATCGTTACCTGGGATGATGTAGTCAACACCTTCCGGGCTGCTGTTGGTATCGACAACGCCGATAACCGGGATGCCCAGCTTGTTGGCTTCGGTGATAGCAATGCGCTCGTGGTCAACGTCGATCACGAACAGGGCATCAGGCAGGCCGCCCATGTCCTTGATACCACCCAGGCTGCGGTCCAGCTTTTCCAGATCGCGCGAACGCATCAGGGCTTCTTTCTTGGTCAGCTTGGCAAAGGTGCCATCTTCGGCCTGAGTTTCCAGGTCGCGCAGACGCTTGATCGAAGCACGGATGGTTTTGTAGTTGGTCAGCATGCCGCCCAACCAGCGGTGGTCAACGTATGGCGAACCGGCACGAGCAGCTTGCTCGGCGACGATCTTGCCGGCGGAACGCTTGGTGCCGACGAACATGATCTTGTTCTTGCCCTGGGCCAGACGCTCTACGAAAGCCAGAGCTTCGTTGAACATTGGCAGGGTTTTTTCCAGGTTGATGATGTGGATCTTGTTACGCGCGCCGAAAATGTACTTGCCCATTTTCGGGTTCCAGTAACGGGTCTGGTGGCCGAAGTGCACACCGGCCTTCAGCATATCGCGCATGTTGACTTGGGACATGATAGTTCCTTGATAAGTCGGGTTGGGCCTCCACGCATCCCAATGACCAACCCACAGATTCTAGAATCCGGGGCACCCAGGTCATCGTGTCGACACGTGTGTGGGTTTAGGGCTTACGGGGTCGACCCCGAAAGCGGCGCATTTTATACCACAGACCGCGAGCGAACGGAACCCGAATACTGTCGCGTCCGTCAGCGGTTTTTGCAGCACCCAGGCTTTCAGGCCAAAATGCCCTCTATAGACAGCAGGATGGCCGGCTTTATCCCGACCGATTGCCGCCCTGCTCTGCTAGAATCCGGCCTTTCCCGTTTGTTCGCGCCGTGCACGGCGCCGTAGAGAGCCTGTAATGACCGTCACCATCAAGACCGCAGAAGACATCGAGAAGATGCGCATCGCCGGCCGCCTGGCCGCCGAGGTGCTGGAAATGATCGAAGAGCACGTCAAGCCCGGTGTCACCACCGAAGAACTGGACCGCCTGTGCCACGACTACATCGTCAACGTGCAGCAGGCCATCCCGGCGCCGCTCAACTACAAGGGTTACCCCAAGTCGATCTGCACCTCGATCAACCATGTGGTCTGCCACGGCATCCCCAACGACAAACCGCTCAAGGACGGTGACACGCTCAACATCGATGTCACCGTGATCAAGGACGGCTACCACGGCGACACCAGCCGCATGTTCCACGTCGGCAACGTGCCGGTCTGGGCCGAGCGCCTGTCCAAGGTCACCCAGGAATGCATGTACAAGGCCATCGAGCTGGTCAAGCCGGGCTGCCGCCTGGGCGACATCGGCGAAGTGATCCAGAAGCACGCTGAAAAGAACGGCTTCTCGGTGGTGCGCGAATTCTGCGGGCACGGCATCGGCAAAGTGTTCCACGAAGAACCGCAGATCCTCCACTACGGCCGCGCCGGCACTGGCATGGAACTCAAAGAAGGCATGACCTTCACCATCGAGCCGATGATCAACCAGGGCAAGGCAGACACCAAGGTCCTGGGCGATGGCTGGACCGCCATTACCAAGGACCGCAAGCTCTCGGCCCAGTGGGAGCACACCCTGGTGGTGACGGCGACCGGTTACGAGATCTTCACCCTGCGCAAGGACGACACTATCGCGCGCACCTCGGCCTGAGTCCGCGCCAGGCACCCCACGACAGGAACGCGACGCAATGCCCCAGGTGGATCCCGAGCTGTTCGACCGCGGCCAGTTCCAGGCGGAACTGGCCCTCAAGGCGAGCCCTATCGCCGCCTTCAAGAAAGCCATCCGCCAGGCGGGCGAGGTGCTCGACCGGCGTTTTCGCGAAGGCCGCGAAATCCGCCGTTTGATCGAGGACCGCGCCTGGCTCGTCGACAACATCCTGCAGCAGGCCTGGAACCAGTTCGACTGGGGCGACCAGCGCGGCATCGCCCTGGTCGCGGTAGGCGGTTACGGGCGCGGTGAACTGCACCCGCATTCCGACATCGACCTGCTGATTTTGCTAGGTGCTGCCGAACACGAACAGTACCGCGAGGCCATCGAGCGCTTCCTCACCCTGCTCTGGGACATCGGCCTGGAAGTGGGCCAGAGTGTGCGCACCGTCGACGAATGTGCCGAGCAGGCACGTGCCGACCTGACGGTCATCACCAACATGATGGAAAGCCGCACCGTCGCCGGCCCCGAAGCCTTGCGCCAGCGCATGCTGGACGTCACCAGCACCGAGCACATGTGGCCGAGCAAGGAGTTCTTCCTGGCCAAGCGCGCCGAGCTCAAGGCCCGCCACCACAAGTACAACGACACCGAGTACAACCTTGAGCCCAACGTCAAGGGCTCACCCGGTGGCCTGCGCGACATCCAGACCGTGTTGTGGGTGGCGCGCCGCCAATACGGCACGCTGAACCTGCACGCCCTGGCCGGTGAAGGTTTTTTGCTGGAAAGCGAGAACGAACTGCTGGCCTCCTCCCAGGACTTCCTGTGGAAGGTGCGCTATGCCCTGCACATGCTGGCCGGGCGCTCGGAAGACCGCTTGCTGTTCGACCACCAGCGCAGCATCGCCGCCTTGCTGGGCTACAGCGACGAGAACCCCAAGCGCGCGATCGAGCAGTTCATGCAGCAGTACTACCGGGTGGTGATGAGCATCAGCCAGTTGTGCGACCTGATCATCCAGCACTTCGAGGAAGTCATCCTCGCCGACGATGACAGCGGCACCACTCAACCCTTGAATGCGCGCTTCCGCCTGCATGACGGCTATATAGAAGCCGCCAAGCCGAACGTATTCAAACGCACGCCGTTCGCCATGCTGGAAATCTTCGTGCTGATGGCCCAGCACCCGGAGATCAAAGGGGTACGCGCTGATACCGTGCGCCTGCTGCGCGAGCACCGGCACCTGATCGACGAAACCTTCCGTCACGATATCCGCAACACCAGCCTGTTCATCGAGCTGTTCAAGTGCGAGATCGGCATCCACCGCAATCTGCGCCGGATGAACCGCTACGGCATCCTCGGCCGCTACCTGCCGGAATTCGGCCTGATCGTCGGGCAGATGCAGCATGACCTGTTCCACATCTATACGGTCGATGCGCACACGCTCAACCTGATCAAGCACCTGCGCAAACTGCAGTACACGCCGGTTTCCGAGAAATTCCCGCTGGCCAGCAAGCTCATGGGCCGCCTGCCCAAACCCGAGCTGATCTACCTGGCCGGGCTTTACCACGACATCGGCAAGGGCCGCCAGGGTGACCACTCGGAGCTGGGCGCGGTGGACGCACAGACGTTCTGCGAGCGCCACCAACTGCCGGCCTGGGACAGCCGCCTGATCGTCTGGCTGGTGCTGAACCACCTGGTGATGTCCACCACCGCACAGCGCAAAGACCTGTCCGACCCACAGGTGATCAACGACTTTGCCTTGCATGTGGGGGACGAGACCCGCCTGGATTACCTCTATGTGCTGACCGTGGCCGACATCAACGCCACCAACCCCAGCCTGTGGAACTCCTGGCGCGCCAGCCTGCTGCGCCAGCTGTACACCGAGACCAAGCGCGCCCTGCGCCGTGGCCTGGAAAACCCACTGGACCGCGAAGAGCAGATCCGCCAGACCCAAAGCGCCGCGTTGGACATCCTCGTGCGCGAAGGCGTCGACCCGGACGACGTCGAGCAACTCTGGTCGCAGCTGGGCGACGACTACTTCCTCAAGCACAACGCGGCCGATGTGGCCTGGCACACCGACGCCATCCTCCAGCAGCCGGCCGACGGCGGGCCGCTGGTGCTGATCAAGGAAACCACCCAGCGCGAGTTCGAGGGCGGTACGCAGATCTTCATCTATGCCCCCGACCAGCACGACTTCTTCGCCGTGACCGTGGCGGCCATGTCGCAGTTGAACCTGAACATCCATGACGCGCGCATCATCACCTCGAGCAGCCAGTTCACCCTCGACACCTATATCGTGCTCGACAATGACGGCGGCTCGATCGGCGACAACCCGCAGCGGGTCAAGCAGATTCGCGACGGCCTCACCGAAGCGCTGCGCAACCCCGAGGACTACCCGACGATCATTCAACGCCGGGTGCCACGCCAGCTCAAGCACTTCAATTTCCCGCCGCAGGTGACCATCCTCAACGATGCCCAACGGCCGGTGACCATCCTTGAGATCACCGCGCCCGACCGGCCGGGCCTGCTGGCTCGGATCGGCCGCATCTTCCTGGAGTTCGACCTGTCGTTGCAGAACGCCAAGATCGCCACCCTCGGCGAGCGCGTGGAAGACGTGTTCTTCATCACCGATGCCGATAACCAGCCGCTGTCCGACCCGCAGCTGTGCAGCCGCCTGCAGGAGGCTATCGTCCAGCAGTTGCAGGCTGGCCAGGCGAGCGACGCCAGCCCGACCCGCGTGACCTTTTAACGATTAGACGATTGACGAGACCTTGCGCCGATGAACCATGCCCTGACCCAGCTTCAGCCCTACCCGTTCGAGAAACTGCGCGCCCTGCTGGGCAGTGTGAAACCTGCGGCCGACAAGCGCGCCATCGCGCTGTCGATCGGTGAGCCGAAGCACACATCGCCGGCGTTCGTCGCCCAGGCCATGGCCGACAACCTCGACAAGCTGGCGGTGTACCCCAGCACCCTCGGCCTGCCAGGGCTGCGCCAGGCCATCGGCCAGTGGTGCGAGCGCCGCTTCGGCGTGCCAACCGGCTGGCTGGATGCCGACCGTCACATCCTGCCGGTCAACGGCACCCGTGAAGCACTGTTCGCCTTCACCCAGGCCGTGGTCAACCGGGCCGATGATGGCCTGGTGGTCAGCCCTAACCCGTTCTACCAGATCTACGAAGGCGCGGCGCTGCTGGCAGGCGCCACCCCGCACTACCTGCCGTGCCTTGAAAACAACGGCTTCAACCCTGACTTCGACGCCGTGCCGGCTGATGTCTGGCAGCGTTGCCAAATCCTCTTCCTGTGCTCGCCAGGCAACCCTACCGGCGCGCTGGTGCCGATGGACACCCTGAAGAAGCTGATTGCCCTGGCCGACGAGCATGATTTCGTGATCGCCGCCGACGAATGCTACAGCGAGCTGTACTTCGACGAAGACGCCCCACCACCGGGCCTGCTCAGCGCCTGCGCCGAACTGGGCCGCAGCGATTTCAAACGCTGCGTGGTGTTCCACAGCCTGTCCAAGCGTTCCAACCTGCCTGGCCTGCGTTCGGGCTTCGTCGCGGGCGATGCCGAGATCATCAAGCCATTTTTGCTGTACCGCACCTACCACGGCTGCGCCATGCCCGTGCAGACCCAGCTGGCCAGCATCGCTGCCTGGCAGGACGAGGCGCACGTGCGCGAAAACCGTGACCAGTACCGCGCCAAGTACGATGCCGTGCTGGATATCCTGCAGCCGGTGATGGATGTGCAACGCCCGGATGGCAGCTTCTACCTGTGGGCCAAGGTGCCGGGCTGCGACGCCGCGTTCACCCGCGACCTGTTCGAAGCCCAGCATGTGACCGTGGTGCCGGGGTCGTACCTGTCGCGTGACGTGGATGGCGTGAACCCTGGCGCTGGCCGAGTGCGCATGGCGTTGGTTGCGCCGCTGGCCGAGTGCATCGAGGCCGCCGAGCGGATTCGCGCGTTCCTGCAGAACCGCTGATTAGGCAGGGGGCGCTTTGCGCCCCATCGCAGCGGTTCGGCGCCCCGACAAGCCAGCTCCTACAGATAACTGCGCAGGCTCAGACCTTGTGAGGCCCCTGTGGGAGCGGGCTTGCCCCGCGAATGGGCTGCAGAGCGGCCCCTGCGAGCTACCGGACAGCGCCCAGGTTCGCCTCGCTCATATCCAGCTCACCCAGCACCTGCCGCACCACCTCATCGCCCACCAGGTGCTGACGATGCAGGTTGTACAACTCCAGCCGCTGCGCCCGCAGCGCACGCAAGCGCAAACGCCGCTCAAGCAGGTCCATCTGCTCAGCCAGGGCCCGTGCCTCCGCCGTGTCGTTGTAACTGTCCAGCTCGTCCCGGTACTCGGCCATCAACCGCGCCTTGAGCTCGGTCGCCAGTGTTGCTTGCGCGGCATCCTGCGGCGCATTGGCATCGATCACCTCTTCCGCCTCCAGGGCATGAATCGCGGCCTCGGCCGTGCGTCGCCAAGCCTCCAGCACTTCTTGATGCAGCCGCTCATCCGGGCTTTGGGTGACGCCGCGCAGCAGAATCGGCAAGGCAATGCAGGCACTGATCAACGACAGCAGAATGACCCCTGCGGCGATGAAGATGAGCAAATCACGCTCGGGGAACGCCTGCCCCGCACTGATCAACAGCGGCACCGACATCACACCCGCCAGAGTCACGGCGCCACGTACACCCCCTAGGGTCAGCAGCCAGCAGGAACGCGCCGTGGGCATCAGCACCAGCGCCGGCTTGCCCCGCCAGCGGCGTACCACACCAATGGCCCGCCAGATGCTCTGCACCCAGATAAACCGCAGCAGGATCAACGCCGCGAAGATCGCCAGTACATCCAGGCAGCGCCAGGCCAAGGTCGGCCAGACAGTGGCCTCGTGGCTCACGACGGCCTTGATGATGTCCGGCAATTGCAGGCCGAGCAGCAGGAAGATCAGGCCATTGAAGGCAAACTCCAGCAACGACCACACACTGCGATTGAGCAAGCGGGTACTGGTCTGGCGGGGCAGCAGGTCGAGCCAGCTCTGCATCATGCCGGCCGCCACTGCCGACAGAATGCCGGATACCCCCAGGCGCTCTGCCAATACATATGCCGCAAAGGGCAGCAACAGCATGAACACCACGTGCGTGGCGGGGTCGTCCCAGCCGCGGGCGATCATCCAGGCGCGCAGACGGCCGATCAGCCAGCTCAGGGCAACGCCGACCGCCAGGCCGCCAAGGGCGACCAGGACGAAGCTGAAGCTTGCATCGGCCAACGAGAACACCCCCGTGATCGCTGCGGCCAAGGCGAACTTGAACGTCACCAGGCCCGAGGCATCGTTCATCAGCGCCTCACCCTGCAGCATATGCATCAGCGGGGTTGGCAGACGGTCCTGTGCAATGGCCGAAACGGCCACGGCATCGGTAGGCGACAACACCGCTGCCAGGGCAAAAGCGACCGGCAGCGGGATGCTCGGCAACAGCCAGTGAATGAAGTAACCGGCGCCGACCACGGTAAACAGCACCAACCCCACGGCCAGCGCCACCACCGGCCCGCGAATGCGCCACAATTCGCGCTTGGGAATGCGCCAGCCATCGGCAAACAGCAGCGGCGGCAGGAACAGGAAGAGGAACAGCTCGGGGTCCAGGGCCACGTGCAGCCCCAGGGTGGGCCAGGCCAGCAGCGCGCCAGCGGCAATCTGCACCAATGGCAGGGGCAGCGGAATCATCCGGCCGACCAGCTTCGACACGCTGACCAGCGTGAGCAAAATGAGGACGGTATAGGCTGACTGCATCCGTGAAAGCTTCCTTTATGAATCAATAACCGTAGCGAGGCGAAACATCGCCATTGAAACAATATGTTAGCGGCGTATGGCAATGCGGGGCCGCTGCACGATAGTCGCAGGTGCGGCGGGAATATGTAACACGATGATGCATGTGTTTGGGTGACGGGGGGCAAGGCTGAAGGGCGTTGGCGCCTATGAGAACGAGCGCCGCCCGCGCGGCGCTTCGCAGCACAAGGCTGCTCCTACATCTGTTTCGGGCCAATTATTCCTGTGGCATGGGCGCGCGGCCCCTTGGTGCCCACCTTGATATCGAGTCGGACAAACAAGGCGGTCGCGCGCAGATTCCACAGGCGTGACTGGCCCGAAACAGATGTAGGAGCAGCCTTGTGCTGCGAAGCGCCGCGCGGGCGGCGCTCGGTCTCATAGGCGCTACAACGCTCAACCCCTCCCCATTCGCCCACACCCCGTGGCGCTCACCGAATCGTTCCCGCATAATCCCGCGACTGACTTTCGAAAAATGGAGAAATTGGGGAACCTTTGCCCCAATGTACACAATGACTTACACGCTCTACGGCATCAAAGCCTGTGACACCATGAAAAAGGCGCGTACCTGGCTCGAAGACAAAGCCATCGCCTACGAATTCCATGACTACAAAACCCAAGGCATCGACCGTGACAGCCTGAACCGCTGGTGCGACGAACACGGCTGGGAAGTCATCCTCAACCGTGCCGGCACCACCTTCCGCAAGCTCGACGACGCCAGCAAGGCTGATATCGACCAGGCCAAGGCCGTCGAGCTGATGCTTGCCCAACCTTCGATGATCAAGCGCCCGGTGCTCGATCTGGGCGAGCGCACCCTGGTTGGTTTCAAAGCTGATTCGTATGCCGCAGCGCTGGCCTGAGCCCGCCTGCGCTTCCACCCTATTTCGCACGAGGTAATCCCATGTCCAATACCCTGTTCAGCCTGGCCTTCGGTGTCGGCTCCCAGAACCGCCAGGGCACCTGGCTTGAAGTCTTCTACGCACAACCGCTGGTCAACCCAAGCGCCGAGCTGATCGCTGCCGTTACCCCGATCCTCGGCTACGAAGGCGGCAACCAGGCCATTGCGTTCAGCAATGCGCAAGCGGCGCAGCTGGCTGAAGCCGTGAAAGGCATCGATGCCGCCCAGGCTGCCCTGCTGACCCGCCTGGCTGAAAGCCACAAGCCGCTGGTCGCCACCCTGCTGGCAGAAGACGCCGCGCTGACCTCGACCCCAGAGGCCTACCTCAAGCTGCACCTGCTGTCGCACCGCCTAGTCAAGCCGCACGGCGTGAGCCTGGCCGGCATCTTCCCGCTGCTGCCAAACGTCGCCTGGACCAACCAAGGCGCCGTCGACCTGGGCGAGCTGGCCGAACTGCAACTGGAAGCACGCCTGAAGGGCGAGCTGCTGGAAGTGTTCTCGGTGGACAAGTTCCCGAAAATGACCGATTACGTGGTCCCGGCCGGCGTGCGTATCGCCGACACCGCCCGTGTGCGCCTGGGCGCCTACATCGGCGAAGGCACCACCATCATGCACGAAGGCTTCGTCAACTTTAACGCGGGCACCGAAGGCCCAGGCATGATCGAAGGCCGCGTTTCGGCGGGCGTCTTCGTCGGCAAGGGTTCGGACCTGGGCGGCGGCTGCTCGACCATGGGCACCCTGTCCGGTGGCGGCAACATCGTCATCAAGGTCGGCGAAGGCTGCCTGATCGGCGCCAACGCCGGTATCGGCATCCCGCTGGGCGACCGCAACACCGTCGAAGCTGGCCTGTACATTACCGCTGGCACCAAGGTGAACCTGCTCGACGAGAACAACGAGCTGGTCAAAGTGGTCAAGGCCCGCGACCTGGCCGGCCAGACCGACCTGCTGTTCCGTCGCAACTCGCTGAATGGCGCGGTGGAATGCAAGACTCACAAGTCGGCCATCGAGCTGAACGAGGCGCTGCACGCCCACAACTGAGAACCTTCCTCGGTTTGAAGTGATAAGATCGGGTCTGGCGTAATGCCAGACCCGTTTTTCATTCCAGGCCCCGCGACCATGTTCCAGCCCTCCCCCTGGCGTGCCGATTTCCCCGCCATCGCCGCCCTGCAACGGCAGCACCAGACTTACCTGGACAGCGCCGCCACCAGCCAGAAACCGCAAGCCCTGATCGATGCCCTGAGCCATTACTACGGCCATGGCGCGGCGAACGTGCACCGTGCCCAACACCTGCCCGGCGCGCTGGCGACCCAGGCGTTCGAAACCAGCCGCGACAAGGTTGCCGCCTGGCTCAATGCCGCCGATTCGCGGCAGATCGTTTTCACCCATGGCGCCACCTCGGCCCTCAACTTGCTGGCCTATGGCCTGGAGCACCGCTTCGAAGCCGGTGACGAAATCGCCGTCAGTGCCCTGGAACACCATGCCAACCTGCTGCCCTGGCAACAGCTGGCCCGGCGGCGCAACCTTCGCCTGGTTATCTTGCCGCTCGACATTCACGGCGGCATCGACCTCGATCAGGCCCTGCAACTGATCGGGCCACGCACCCGGGTACTGGCGGTCAGCCAGCTGTCCAACGTGCTGGGCACCTGGCAACCGCTGTCGGCCTTGCTGGCCCATGCCCGGGCCCAAGGCGCATTGACCGTGGTCGACGGCGCCCAGGGCGTGGTGCATGGCCGCCATGATGTGCAGCAGTTGGCGTGCGACTTCTATGTCTTTTCCAGCCACAAGCTGTATGGCCCGGAAGGGGTTGGCGTGCTGTACGGTCGCAGCCAGGCGCTGGCGCTGCTGCGCCACTGGCAATTTGGCGGTGAGATGGTGCAACTGGCCGAGTACCAGAGCGCCAGCTTCCGCCCCGCCCCGCTGGGCTTCGAAGCCGGTACCCCACCCATCGCGGGTGTCATCGGCCTAGGCGCCACGCTCGATTACCTGGCCAGCCTCGATGCTCAGGCGGTCGAACGGCATGAGGCCAGCTTGCACCAGCACTTGCTGCGCGGCCTGGCCGACCGCGATGGCATTCGCGTGCTCGGCTCGCCACAGACGGCCTTGGCCAGCTTCGTGATCGAAGGGGTGCACAACGCCGACATCGCCCATCTGCTGACCGAGCAAGGCATCGCCGTGCGTGCCGGCCATCATTGCGCCATGCCGCTGCTCAAAGGGCTGGGGCTTGAGGGGGCGATTCGGGTGTCGCTGGGGCTGTATAACGACAGCGATGACCTGCAGCGCTTTTTCGACGCGCTGGATCAAGGGCTGGAGATGTTGCGATGAGTTTGCCGACAGCTGCCCGCGAGGCGCTGGAACAGTTCGAGCAGGCCCGCGGCTGGGAGCAACGTGCGCGGCTGCTGATGCAGTGGGGTGATCGTCTTGAGCCACTGAGTGATGCCGACAAATGCGAGCACAACCGTGTGCATGGCTGTGAAAGCCTGGTGTGGCTGGTGGCTGAACAGCAAGATGGCCAGTGGCGATTCAAGGCCAGCAGCGATGCACGGTTGTTGCGCGGGTTGCTGGCCTTGCTGCTGGTGCGGGTGCAAGGCCTGGCCAGCAGCGAGCTGGCTGAGCTGGATTTGCCGGGCTGGTTCAGCCAGTTAGGCCTGGAACGGCAACTGTCCCCCTCGCGCAGCAATGGCCTGCATGCGGTGTTGCTGCGGATGGCAGAAATCACCTCCAGCCACTGAACAGTGGGACTTCTTCGCGGGCTTGCCCGCGAATAGGAACAGGTTACTCGGGTTTGACCCGCTCCGAAGGCCGCCTGGCACCCGCCACCAGTTTTTCCACGGCCTTGCTGGCCGCGACCATGCCAAAGGTCGCGGTCACCATCATCACTGCGCCAAAACCACCCGAGCAGTCCAGGCGCACGCCTTCACCGACGAAACTCTTCTGCAGGCAAACACTGCCATCACCCTTGGGGTAGCGCAGCTGTTCGCTGGAAAACACACACGGCACGGCGTAGTTACGGCTGACATTGCGCGAGAAGTTGTAGTCGCGACGCAAGGTGGACCGTACCCGTGAAGCCAGCGGGTCGTTGAAGGTCTTGTTGAGGTCACCGACCTGGATTTGCGTGGGGTCGATCTGCCCCCCCGCGCCACCGGTGGTCACAACGCCGATCTTGCGCCGCTTGCACCAGGCAATCAGCGCGGCTTTGGCCATGACGCTATCGATGCAGTCGATGACGAAGTCGAGGCCTTCGGTGATGTACTCAGCCATGGTCTCGCGGGTAACGAAGTCAGCTACCGCGTGCACCGTGCACGCCGGGTTGATCGCCCGCAGGCGCTCGGCCATGACCTCGACCTTGGGCCGCCCCACTTGCCCTTCGAGGGCATGGGCCTGACGGTTGGTATTGCTGACACAGACATCGTCGAGGTCGAACAGGGTAATCTCGCCCACGCCACTTCGCGCCAACGCCTCGGCCGCCCACGAGCCGACCCCGCCGATACCGACGATCGCCACATGGGCCTGTTTCAACCGTTGCAGGCCATCATCGCCATACAACCGGGCGACGCCGGCAAAGCGTGGATCTTCTGTGCTCATCTTGCTACCCCGAAGCGCATACCGCTAAAAACGGCGCGCATTATATGCCAATGGCGCCGTTGGCCTCCATGGTTAGGAAAGTGCCGGCCAATCCTGCTTTAATATTCACTCAATTCGACAGACTTGGACGACAATGTCATCACGCAAATTCGGCCTCAACCTGGTCGTGGTCCTGGCCATCGCGGCGCTGTTCACCGGGTTCTGGGCGCTGATCAACCGCCCCGTCTCCGCGCCTGCCTGGCCGGAGCAGATCTCTGGTTTCTCGTACTCGCCCTTCCGCCTCGGCGAGAGCCCGCAAAAGGGCCAGTACCCCAGCGACGACGAGATGCGCCAAGACCTGGAGCAGATGAGCAAGCTGACCGACAGCATCCGCATCTATACCGTAGAGGGCACCCAGGCAGATATCCCGCGCCTGGCCGAGGAATTCGGCCTGCGGGTGACCTTGGGTATCTGGATAAGCCCGGACCTTGAGCGCAACGAGCGCGAAATCGCCACCGCCATCGAACTGGCCAACACCTCGCGCAGCGTGGTGCGGGTGGTGGTCGGCAACGAGGCGCTGTTCCGCGAAGAAGTCACGCCCGAGGCACTGATCCAGTACCTGGACCGGGTACGCGCCGCGGTCAAGGTGCCGGTCACCACCAGTGAGCAGTGGCACATCTGGAAAGAACACCCGGAGCTGGCCAAGCACGTCGACCTGATCGCCGCGCACATCCTGCCTTACTGGGAATTCGTGCCGATGCAGGACTCGGTGGAGTTCGTGCTCGACCGCGCCCGCGACCTCAAGCAGCAGTTCCCGCGCAAGCCGCTGCTGCTTTCGGAAGTCGGCTGGCCGAGCAATGGCCGCATGCGCGGCGGTGCCGATGCTACCCAGGCTGACCAGGCCATCTACCTGCGCACCCTGGTGAACACGCTCAACCGCCGCGGTTACAACTACTTTGTGATCGAGGCCTACGACCAGCCCTGGAAAGCCAGTGACGAAGGTTCGGTGGGGGCTTACTGGGGCGTGTTCAACGCCGAGCGCCAGCAGAAGTTCAACTTCGATGGCCCGGTAGTCGCCATCCCGCAGTGGCGTGCCCTGGCGGTCGCCTCGGTGGTGCTGGCGATGATTGCCCTGATGGTGCTGTTCATCGACGGCTCTGCCCTGCGCCAGCGCGGCCGCACCTTCCTGACCTTCATCACCTTCCTGTGTGGGTCGGTGCTGGTATGGATTGCCTACGACTACAGCCAGCAATACAGCACCTGGTTCAGCCTCACCGTGGGCGTGCTGTTGGCGCTGGGTGCGCTGGGCGTGTTCATCGTGTTGCTGACAGAAGCCCACGAACTGGCCGAGGCGGTATGGATACACAAGCGCCGTCGCGAATTCCTGCCGGTGCAGGCCGACAGCGCCTACCGGCCCAAGGTGTCGGTGCACGTCCCCTGCTACAACGAGCCTCCCGAAATGGTCAAACAGACCCTCGATGCCCTGGCCGCGCTGGACTACCCCGACTACGAAGTGCTGGTGATCGACAACAACACCAAGGACCCGGCCGTGTGGGAACCCCTGAAGGCCCACTGCGAGAAGCTTGGCGAGCGCTTCAAGTTCTTCCATGTCGCGCCCCTGGCCGGTTTCAAGGGCGGCGCGCTCAATTACCTGCTCCCGCACACCGCTAAAGATGCCGAAGTGATCGCAGTGATCGACTCCGACTACTGCGTCGACCGCAACTGGCTCAAGCACATGGTGCCGCATTTCGCCGACCCGAAAATCGCCGTGGTGCAGTCGCCCCAGGACTACCGCGACCAGCACGAAAGTGCCTTCAAGAAGCTGTGCTACAGCGAGTACAAGGGCTTCTTCCACATCGGCATGGTCACCCGCAACGACCGTGACGCGATCATCCAGCACGGCACCATGACCATGACCCGCCGTTCAGTCCTGGAAGAGCTGGGCTGGGCCGAATGGTGCATCTGCGAGGACGCCGAGCTGGGCCTGCGGGTGTTCGAAAAAGGCCTGTCGGCCGCCTACGCCCACAACAGCTACGGCAAGGGCCTGATGCCCGACACCTTCATCGACTTCAAGAAGCAGCGCTTCCGCTGGGCCTACGGCGCCATCCAGATCATCAAGCACCATGCCGGCGCCCTGCTGCGCGGCAAGGGCAGCGAGCTGACCCGCGGCCAGCGCTATCACTTCCTGGCCGGCTGGCTGCCGTGGATCGCCGACGGCATGAACATCTTCTTCACCGTCGGCGCACTGCTGTGGTCGGCGGCGATGATCATCGTGCCGCACCGGGTCGACCCGCCGCTGATGATCTTCGCCATCCCCCCGCTGGCGCTGTTCTTCTTCAAGGTTGGCAAGATCATCTTCCTGTACCGCCGGGCGGTCGGGGTCAACCTCAAGGACGCCTTCGCCGCCGCGCTGGCGGGGCTGGCGTTGTCGCACACCATCGCCAAGGCGGTGCTGTATGGGTTCTTCACTAGCAGCATGCCGTTCTTCCGCACGCCCAAAAATGCCGACAGCCATGGTGTGCTGGTGGCCCTCTCCGAAGCGCGCGAAGAACTGTTCATCATGCTGCTGTTGTGGGGCGCGGCGCTGGGCATCTATCTGGTGCAAGGGCTGCCAAGTTCGGACATGCGCTTCTGGGTGGCGATGCTGCTGGTGCAGTCGTTGCCGTACCTGGCGGCATTGGTGATGGCGTTGCTGTCGTCGTTGCCAAAACCTGCCGAGAAGAACGTCGAAGCACAAGCCACCTGAAACAGGCCGGGGCCGCCCAGCGGCCCCATTGCCCCGTGCCGACAACCCTCGTTTGATATACGATAACGCCCCTCGTTTTTCCGCCTTGCCTTGCCCCGGAGTTCCCCATGACGGCCCCTGCCGAGCTCTCGCCTACCCTTCAACTGGCCTGCGACCTGATCCGTCGCCCCTCGGTCACCCCCGTCGATGCCGACTGCCAGGCGCAAATGATGAATCGCCTGGGCGCCGTGGGCTTCCAGCTCGAACCCATGCGCATCGAAGACGTCGACAACTTCTGGGCCAGCCATGGCAACCAGGACGGCCCGGTGCTGTGCTTCGCCGGCCATACCGACGTGGTGCCGACCGGCCCGGTGCAGCAGTGGCAGCACGAGCCGTTCGAAGCGCTGATCGATGCCGATGGCATGCTCTGCGGCCGTGGCGCCGCCGACATGAAAGGCAGCCTGGCGTCGATGGTGGTGGCCAGCGAGCGCTTCGTGCGCGACTACCCCGACCACCGTGGCAAGGTCGCTTTCCTGATCACCAGCGACGAAGAGGGCCCGGCCCACCACGGCACCAAGGCCGTGGTCGAGCGCCTGAAAGCACGCAACGAGCGCCTGGACTGGTGCATCGTCGGTGAGCCTTCGAGCACCACCCTGCTCGGCGACGTGGTCAAGAACGGCCGCCGCGGCTCGCTGGGCGCCAAATTGACTGTGCGTGGCAAGCAAGGCCATGTGGCCTACCCGCACCTGGCGCGCAACCCGATCCACCTCGCCGCCCCCGCCCTGGCAGAACTGGCGGCCGAGCATTGGGACGAAGGCAACGCGTTCTTCCCGCCAACCAGCTTCCAGATCTCCAACCTCAATTCCGGCACTGGCGCCACCAACGTGGTACCCGGCGAGCTGACTGCGCTGTTCAACTTCCGTTTCTCTACCGAGTCGACGGTCGAAGGCCTGCAGCAGCGGGTGGCGGCAATCCTCGACAAGCATCAGCTTGACTGGAGCGTCGACTGGGCGCTGTCCGGCCTGCCTTTCCTTACCGAGCCGGGCGAATTGCTCGATGCGGTGTCGGCCAGCATCAAGGCCGTCACCGACCGGGATACCCAGCCGTCCACCAGCGGCGGTACTTCCGATGGCCGGTTCATCGCCACCATGGGCACCCAGGTGGTCGAGCTCGGCCCGGTCAACGCCACCATTCACCAGGTCGATGAGCGCATCCTGGCCAGCGACCTCGACCTGCTGACCGAGATCTACTACCAGACCCTGGTCCGGTTGCTCGCCTGATGTTGGCCTGCCCCCTCTGCCAGGCAGCCCTGTCGCGGCTCGACAATGGCGTGGTGTGCCCTGCCGGCCACCGCTTCGACCGCGCCCGCCAGGGTTACCTGAACCTGCTGCCGGTGCAGCACAAGAACAGCCGCGACCCGGGTGACAACCAGGCCATGGTCGAAGCCCGTCGCGACTTCCTCGACGCCGGGCACTACGCCCCGGTGGCCGGTCGCCTGGCCGAACTCGCTGCCGAGCGCCAGCCGGGTGCGTGGCTGGACATCGGCTGCGGTGAAGGCTATTACACCGCGCAGCTGGCCCAAGCCCTGCCCGACGCCGACGGCTACGCCCTGGACATTTCTCGCGAAGCGGTCAAGCGCGCCTGCCGACGTGATCCGTCGGTCACCTGGATGGTCGCCAGCATGGCCCGCGTGCCCCTGGCCGACGCCAGCTGCCAGTTCATCGCCAGTGTGTTCAGCCCGCTGGACTGGGCCGAAGCCAAGCGCCTGCTCAGCCCTGGCGGTGGCCTGATGCGGGTCGGCCCGACCAGCGGCCACCTGATGGAGCTGCGTGAAGTGCTCTACGATGAAGTGCGCCCGTACGCCGACGACAAGCACCTGGCCCTGGTGCCGGACGGCATGGCCCATGCGCACAGCGAAACCCTTGAGTTCCGCTTGAGCCTGGCTGCGCCCAAGGCACGTGCCGACCTGCTGGCCATGACCCCGCACGGCTGGCGCGCCAGCGCCGAAAAACGGGCACTGGTGATCGACCAGGCCGAGCCGTTCGAGGTCACGGTTTCCATGCGTTATGACTATTTCGTGCGCCAAGACTGAGCACACCCGGAGCCCTTATGCGCCAACCTGATATCGAGATTTACCTGAAGGACGCCGACGTCGACCACAAGCAAATTGCCGCCTGGCTCGCCGAGGCTGTCGGCCCGTGCAGCGAATGGCAGCAAAAAGGCCAGACCTTCAAATGCAAGGCCGGTAACATTCCAGTCACTTGGTTACCCAAGGCTGTAGGGAAATGGAACAGCCTTTACCTGGAAAGCGACCAGACGCCGTGGGCTGATGACGTCGCCTGTGCACGCGCCGCGCATGCCGCGCTCGGCGTCGAAGTACGCTGCGCACCGGGTGGCTGGGTCGAGGAAGACGGTGAAGAAGATGCCGATCGCTGGATCCGCATCAGCGCCGACGGTGAAGAGGAAATCACCTGGCGCACCAGCTGAATACGCTGGAAACTGATCGCATCAGGCTGCAAGTGACACGGACTTGCAGCTTGAGGCTTACCACATGAGGCTCAGAGCCCTACTACGTCCTCGGCTTGCAGGCCTTTCTGGCCCTGCACGCAGGCGTACTCGACCTGTTGCCCTTCGACCAGGGTACGATGCCCCTCACCGCGGATCGCCCGATAATGGACGAACACATCCGCACCACCTTCGCGCTGAATGAAGCCATAGCCCTTGGCATCGTTGAACCACTTTACATTCCCAGTCTCACGAGACGACATCTGAACTACTCCGGATTTTTATTGTGAAGATCGCCTTGTAGGCCCGCAGTCATCACCGCGTGCCGACGCCGCTTGCCGAAATATCCTGCAAGTGGCAGGCCGAGTATATGACACAGATTAAAAAAAATTGATGACGGTCCGGATTTTTGCCGGTTTTTGCTGAACTTACGCACATACGGCAGACTAATTGGCTGGATACTCACCTGAAAATCACTCCCAGGGCCCACTCCTCATGACCCGTTCCCCCCTGCGCCGCCTGATCTTCGGCGCCCTGCGTCGCCTGTTGTACCTGTGGGTGCGCTCCGAGACCATCAACCAGTCGTCGCTGACGCTCAAGCTCGACCGCAGCCGCCCGGTGTTCTATGCCCTGCCGTCGCCCTCGCTGACCGACCTGGCAGTACTCGACCGCGAGTGCACCAAGGCAGGGCTGCCACGCCCGGTGCTGCCGGTGGCCGTGGGCACCCTGCACGAGCCGGCCGCGTTCTTTTACCTGACGCCCGACCCCGACTGGCTGGGCCGCCAGGACAAAAGCGGCGCCCCGCCCACCCTCGAACGCCTGGTCGCGGCCGTGACCCAGCACGCCGAGGAAGACGCGCAGATCATTCCGGTGAGTGTGTTCTGGGGCCAAAGCCCCGCCAGTGAGTCCAGCCCCTGGAAGTTGCTGTTCGCCGACAGCTGGGCGGTCACCGGGCGCCTGCGCCGGCTGCTGACCGTGCTGATCCTGGGGCGCAAGACGCGTGTGCAGTTCTCTGCACCGATCCACCTGCGTGAACTGGTACAGCACAACAAGGGCCACGAGCGCACCGTGCGCATGGCCCAGCGCCTGATGCGCGTGCACTTCCGTAACCTCAAGACAGCCGTGATCGGCCCGGACATCTCGCACCGACGCAACCTGGTCAAGGGCCTGGTGCATGCGCCACAGGTACGCCAGGCCATCAGCGACGAAGCCGAGCGCGAGGGCATCCCCCTGGCCAAGGCCGAAGCCCAGGCGCTGCGCTATGGCAACGAGATCGCCTCGGACTACACCTACACCGCGATCCGCTTCCTCGAAGTGGTGCTCAGCTGGTTCTGGAACAAGATCTACGACGGCATCAAGGTCAACCACATCGAGCAGGTGCAAGGCATCGCCCCGGGCCACGAAGTGATCTACGTGCCCTGCCACCGCAGCCACATCGACTACCTGCTGCTGTCGTACCTGTTGTTCCGCAACGGCCTCACCCCGCCGCACGTGGCGGCTGGCATCAACCTCAACATGCCGGTCGTCGGTAGCCTGCTGCGCCGTGGCGGGGCGTTCTTCATGCGCCGCACTTTCAAGGGCAACCCGCTTTATACCGCCGTGTTCAACGAGTACCTGCACACGTTGTTCAGCAAAGGGTTCCCGGTGGAATACTTCGTCGAAGGCGGCCGTTCGCGCACCGGGCGCATGCTACAACCGCGTACCGGCATGCTGGCAATCACCCTGCGCAGCTTCCTGCGCTCGTCGCGCACGCCCATCGTCTTCGTGCCGGTGTACATCGGCTATGAGCGCGTGCTCGAAGGCCGCACCTACCTGGGCGAACTGCGCGGCGCGAGCAAGAAGAAGGAGTCGATCTTCGACATCTTCAAGGTCTTCAGTGCCCTGAAGCAGCGCTTTGGCCAGGTCTACGTCAACTTCGGCGAGCCGATCCGCCTGGCGGGCTTCCTCGACGAGCAGCAACCCGGCTGGCGTGAACAGGACCACGGCCCACAGTTCCGCCCGGCCTGGCTCAACCAGGCCACTTCACGCCTGGGCGACACCGTGGCGCGCCACCTCAACGAGGCCGCGGCGATCAACCCGGTCAACCTGGTGGCCTTGGCGCTGCTGTCCACCAGCCGCCACGCCCTCGACGAACGTGCCCTGAGCCGCGTACTGGACCTGTATCTGTCGCTGTTGCGCAAAGTGCCGTATTCGCCCCACACCACCTTACCGGAGGGGGATGGCCTGGCCTTGATCGAGCATGTGAAGGGTATGAAGCTGCTGTCCGAGCAGAAGGACGCCTTGGGCCGCATCTTGTACCTGGATGAAGCCGATGCGGTATTGATGACCTATTACCGCAACAACGTCCTGCACATCTTCGCCCTGCCGGCCTTGTTGGCCAGCTTCTTCCTCAGCAGCTCACGCATGAGCCGCGAACTGCTTGGCCAGTATGTCCGGGCGCTGTACCCGTACCTGCAAACCGAGTTGTTCCTGCGCTGGGCGCCGGAACAACTGGAGGAGGTGATAGACCAGTGGCTGGCAGCACTGGTCGAGCAAGGGCTGTTGCGCCAGGAAAACGATGTCTACCTGCGCCCGGCACCGAGCTCTCGGCCGTTCGTACTGCTGACATTGCTGGCCCGCAATATCACCCAGACCTTGCAGCGCTTCTACATGGCCACTTCGCTGTTGCTCAACAGCGGCCAGCACACCTTGAGTGCCGAAGCGTTGGAAGACCTCTGCGTGATGATGGCCCAGCGCCTGTCGATTCTGCATGGCCTCAACGCCCCGGAATTCTTCGACAAGACCCTGTTCCGCCACTTCATCCAGACGTTGATCGAGCAAGGCGTGCTGCAAGCAGACGCGCAAGGCAAGCTGGGCTACCACGACAAGCTCGCCGAGGTGGCCGAAGCAGTAGCCAAGCGCGTGTTGTCGGCGGAGTTACGCTTGTCGATCCGCCAAGTCGCCTTGCACCGCGACGACTCCCTGGAAACTTCGGCCCTCTGAGGCTTCATCTGACGCGCAAATCCGCTAAAGTCCCTGGGGTTGGCCAAAAGCCAGCGCCAAGGACTACGGAGATTCCATGAAAAAGCTCTTTATGCTGTGTTGCGCATCCCTGCTTGCAGCCTGCTCCAACCACACTCCATCGACCCAGGCCAGCCTGGACGGCGAAGTCTTTTACCTGCAGCGCATCGCCCTGCCCCCAACCGCCACCCTCAGCGTGAGCTTGCAGGACGTGTCGCTGATGGACGCACCCGCAGTGACCCTGGCCAGCCAAGCCGGCCCGGTTAAAGGCAACGTGCCGCTGCCGTTCCACCTCACCTATGACCCGGCCCAGGTCAAGCCCGGCCACCGCTATGCGATCAGCGCGCGTATCGAGCTCGACGGCAAGCTGCTGTTCATCAACACCGAACACCACGGCGTGAAACTCGACGGCAGCGACACCCAGCCCGTGCGCATCAAGGTCGATCAGGTTCGCTAACACCCGTACATTTCTGTTCAGAAGGAAAGCTTCATGATTCGCTCTTCCCTGCGTTTCACCACCCTGTGCGCCGGCTTGCTGCTGTCTGCCAGTGCCCTGGCGCTGTCGCTGGGCGACCTGTCCCAGAAGGACGCCACCGGTGGCCTGAAAGACGCGCTGACCCAAGGCGCGCAGATTGCCGTCAAGCAACTGAGCACCCCAGGCGGTTTCAACAACAACCCGGACGTGCGCATCGAACTGCCGGGCAACCTTGGCAAGGCCGCCAAAGCCATGAAGATGTTCGGCAAGGGTGACCAGGTCGACGCCTTGGAAACCAGCATGAACAAGGCCGCCGAGGCTGCCGTGCCACAAGCCCAGGCGATCCTGGTCGATGCTGTCAAGAACATGAGCGTGACCGATGCCAAGGGCATCCTCAGCGGTGGCGACGATTCGGCCACCCAGTACCTGAACAAGAGCAGCCGCGAACAGATCCGCGCCAAGTTCCTGCCGATCGTCAAGCAAGCCACCGACAAGGTGGGCCTGGCCCAGCAGTACAACAACTTTGCCGGGCAAGCGGTGGCCTTGGGCGTGGTCGACGCCAAGAGCGCCAGCATCGAGAACTACGTGACCGAAAAGGCGCTGGATGGCCTGTTCGAGATGATCGGCAAGCAAGAACACAGCATTCGCCAGAACCCGGCCGAGGCAGCTACCAGCCTGGCCAAGAAGGTCTTCGGCGTTCTGTGATAGCCAAGGGGCTGCTTTGCAGCCCATTCGCGGGACAAGCCCGCTCCCACAGGGCCTCACTTTGAGATACGCAAGCACTTGGACTGCCCCCAAGGATTGGATTGGTGTCCAACTTCTTGGGGGGTAGTCCAGGCCTCACTTTGAGATACGCAGCACTTGTGGGAGCGGGCTTGCCCCGCGAATGGAGGGCACCGCCCTCCCCTGCAGCCTTCAGTCTTTCCGGACCCTGAACCACGCCGCATACAGCGCCGGCAAGAACAGCAGGGTCAACGCGGTCGCAACAATCAACCCGCCCATGATCGCCACCGCCATCGGCCCATAGAACACACTGCGCGACAACGGGATCATCGCCAATACCGCCGCCAGCGCGGTCAGCACGATCGGGCGGAAGCGCCGTACCGTGGCCTCGATGATCGCCTGCCAACGCGCCATGCCCGCCGCGATGTCCTGTTCGATCTGGTCCACCAGAATCACCGAGTTGCGCATGATCATCCCGGCCAGGGCAATGGTGCCGAGCATGGCGACGAAGCCGAACGGCTGGCGGAACACCAGCAGGAACAAGGTCACCCCAATCAGCCCCAAGGGCGCGGTCAGGAACACCATCACCGTGCGCGAGAAGCTGCGCAGCTGGATCATCAGCAAACTCAACACCACTACGATGAACAGCGGCATGCCGGCATTCACTGATTTCTGCCCCCGCTCCGAGTCCTCCACCGTGCCACCTACCTCGAGCAGGTAGCCATCCGGCAGCTTGGCCTTGATCGCCTGCAGCGTCGGCTCGATCTGCCGCACCAGCGTTGCCGGCTGTTCCTTGTCATAGATGTCGGCGCGCACGGTCACCGTTGGCAATCGGTTACGGTGCCAGATGATGCCCTCCTCGAAGCCGTACTCCAGGGTCGCCACCTGCGACAGCGCCACGCTCTGGCCATTGTCGGTGGGCAACGCCAGGCTGCCGAGGTTGGTCAGTTCGCTGCGTTCCTTGTGCGTGCCGCGCAGCAGGATTTCGATCAATTCGTTGTCTTCGCGGTACTGGCTGACCGTGGTCCCGGTCAGCGAGCTCTGCAAGAAGCTGGACAACTGCGCGGTGCTGACGCCGAGGGCGCGCGCGCGGTCCTGGTCGATCTCCAGGAACACCGCTTTGCTCGGCTCTTCCCAGTCCAGGTGCACGTTCACCACATGCGGGTTCTCACGCACCTTGTCGGCCACCTCGCGGGCCAGCGCACGGGCCTTCTCGATGTGCTCGCCGGTCACCCGGAACTGCACCGGATAGCCCACGGGTGGGCCGTTCTCCAGGCGTGTGACGCGGCCGCGCAGCTCGGGGAACTGCTGGTCCATGGTAGTGATCAGCCAGCTGCGCAGGCGCTCACGGTCATCCATCGACTTGGCCAGCACCACGAACTGGGCAAAGCTGGCGGCCGGCAGTTGCTGGTCCAGTGGCAGATAGAAGCGCGGCGAACCGGTGCCCACATAGGCCACGTAATTGTCGATGCCGTCCTGCTGCTTGAGCAGTGCTTCCAGTTGCTTGACCCGCTCGGCGGTGTTGGCCAGCGACGCGCCTTCGGCCAGTTTCAGGTCGACCATCAGCTCCGGGCGCCCGGAGGCCGGGAAGAACTGCTGCGGCACGAAACGGAACAACAGAATGCTGCCGACAAACGCCGCGAGGGTCAGCAGGATGACCGTCTTACGCCGCCGCACGCACCACTCCACCACCCGCCGCACGCGTTGGTAGAACGGCGTGGCATACGGGTCGGGTGCGTGCCCATCACTGCCGTGCCGCGCCGCATGCAGCTTGGCCAGGTCTGGCAGCAGCCGCTCGCCCAGGTACGGCACGAACACCACCGCAGCGACCCAGGAGGTCAACAGCGCAATGGTCACCACCTGGAAGATCGAGCGGGTGTATTCGCCGGTACTGGAGGCCGCCGTGGCGATAGGCAGGAAGCCCGCCGCGGTGATCAGGGTGCCGGTGAGCATCGGGAAGGCCGTGCTGCTCCAGGCATAGCTCGCCGCCTTGAGCCGGTCGTAGCCCTGCTCCATCTTGATCGCCATCATTTCCACGGCAATGATCGCATCATCCACCAGCAGGCCCAGCGCCAGCACCAGGGCGCCGAGCGATATCTTGTGCAAGCCGATGCCAAAGTAATGCATGGCGGCAAAGGTCATGGCCAGTACCAACGGGATGGCCAACGCCACCACCAGCCCGGTGCGCAGGCCCAGGGAGAAGAAGCTCACCAACAGCACGATGACTAACGCCTCGGCCAGTACTTGGACGAACTCACCGACGCCCGCCTTGACCGCCGCCGGCTGGTCCGAGACCTTGCGCAGCTCCATGCCCGCCGGCAGGTTGCTCGCCAGGCGTTCGAACTCGGCCTCCAGGGCCTTGCCCAGTACCAGGATGTCGCCACCGTCCTTCATCGAGACGGCCAGGCCGATGGCGTCCTCACCCATGAAGCGCATGCGCGGTGCGGGCGGGTCGTTAAAGCCGCGGTGCACCTCGGCAACGTCGCCGATGCGGAAGGTGCGATCGCCCACGCGAATCGGGAACTGGCGGATCTGCTCGACGCTGTCAAAGCGCCCGCTCACCCGCAATTGCAGGCGCTCGCTGGGGGTTTCGAAGAAGCCGGCGGTGCTCACCGCGTTCTGCGCCTGCAGGGCCTGTTGGACAGCCTCCAGCGGCACCCCAAGGGTTGCCAGCTTGAGGTTGGACAGCTCGATCCAGATTTTCTCGTCCTGTAGCCCGACCAGCTCGACCTTGCCGACGTCTTTGACCCGCTGCAGCTGGACCTGGATACGGTCGGCGTAATCCTTGAGCACCGCGTAGTCAAAGCCCGCGCCGGTCAGCGCATAGATGTTGCCGAATGTGGTGCCGAACTCGTCATTGAAAAACGGGCCCTGCACTTCCGGTGGCAGGGTGTGCCGGATGTCCGCGACCTTTTTGCGGATCTGGTACCACAGCTCGGGGATGTCCTTGGAGTGCAGCGAATCGCGGGCCATGAAGGTCACCTGCGACTCGCCCGGGCGGGAGAACGAGACGATCCTCTCGTACTCGCCGGTCTCCATCAGTTTCTTTTCGATGCGCTCGGTGACCTGGCGCGACACTTCTTCGGCGGTGGCGCCGGGCCACAGGGTGCGCACGACCATGGCCTTGAAGGTGAACGGCGGGTCCTCGCTCTGGCCCAGCTTGGTGTAGGACATGGCGCCAATGGCAGCCAGCAGGATCATCAGGAACAGTACGATCTGGCGATTGCGCAGCGCCCAGGCGGAAAGGTTGAAACCCATCGGGACTTACTCCTTGGCCGTCAGGTTCACTACACGGTTGGTGCGGTCCACGGGGCGTACCTCCTGCCCCTCGCGCAGCACATGGCCACCCGCGGCGACCACCCAGTCGCCCGGCTTCAAGCCTTCGAGTACCGGGACGCTGTCGGTGCCGTATGGCCCGAGGCGCACCACCGTACGCGCCAGGCGGTGGTCCGGGTTGACCCGCCAGACATAGGCCTGGCCGTTTTCTGCGGTCACCGCAGACAGCGGCACCGACAGTGGGATGAGGCCCTCATGGGCAATGAACACGCGCGCGCTCTGGCCCAGCTCGGCCGGTGCCTTGGCGGAAGTGAAGGCGATGCGCGCGGCAAAGGTGCGCGAACGTGGGTCGGCTGCCGGCGAAAGCTCACGGATGCGCCCTTCGAAACGCTCACCAGGGTGCGACCACAGTTCCACACTGACCGCCTGCCCCACCGCGAAGCGGGCGAATTGCTGCTCCGGCAGGCCGATGGCCACCTCACGCTCGCCATCTGCAGCCAGGGTGAACACGGTCTGCCCGGCGGCGACCACCTGGCCGACCTCGACCTGGCGCTTGGCGATCACCCCAGCCTGCGGTGCACGCAGCACCGCGTAATCGGCCTGGTTGCCGGCAACGTCGAACTCGGCCTTGGCTTGCTTAAGGCGGGCCATGCCGGCGCGGTAGAGGTTTTCGGCATTGTCGTATTGCGAATGGCTGACCATCTGCCGGTCTAGCAGCTTCTGGTAGCGATCACGCTCGGCGCGCACCAGCGCCAGGTTGGCTTCGGCGGCCGCCAGTTGGGCGCGATTGGCCTCCAGTTGCAGGCGCACATCCTGGGGGTCCAGCTCGGCCAGCGGCTGCTCGGCCTTGACCCGCTGCCCTTCTTCGACCAGGCGCTTGCTGACCTTGCCAGCGATGCGGAAGGCCAGTTCCGGCTCGAAGCGCGCACGCACTTCGCCGGGGTAGCTGTCGGCTGCCGCTTCAGCCGGCTGCGGCTGGATCACCAGTGCCGGGCGCGGCGCAGCGGGCGGTGCGGTTTCCTGGCCACACGCCGTCAGCAACAGGGCGACGGCAGCGGGCAAAGCGATGGACAAGGCATGGCGCAACATGATGAATCCTTTCGCGAAGAGCACATCGAATATTTATACTGACGGGTATATTAAATCAGCGAACCGAAGCCGGGAAGCCAGCGCCGGAAAGAAAATCAACATCAACGTTTGGCCATTCCTTGAGGCCGGATGGCGTGCGACCCGTTAAGATGGGCGACTCTTCAACCAGATGCAGACTCCAATGCCCAACGACGCACCCATCGGGCCCGGTCGCCCCAAGGACCTGGCCAAGCGCGAGGCGATCCTCGAAGCGGCCAAGACACTGTTCCTCAGCCTTGGCTATGCCAACACCAGCATGGATGCGGTCGCTGCAGCGGCAGGTGTTTCAAAACTCACCGTGTACAGCCACTTCACCGACAAGCAGACGCTGTTCTGCTCGGCGGTCATGGCAACCTGCCAGATCCAGCTGCCGGACCTGCTGTTCGAATACCCCGAGGGGGCACCGGTAGAAGAGGTGCTGCTGACCATTGCCCGTAACTTCCAGGCGCTGATCAGCAGCGACGAAGCGGTCAAGCTCAGCCGCCTGATCATGGCCCAGGGCAGCTCGGACCCGGGTTTTGGCGAGTACTTCTACGAAGCCGGGCCCAAACGCGTGTTGGCGGGTATGGAAGCGCTGCTGCGCGGAGCGCATGAGCGCGGGTTGCTGCGCATCGACAACCCGTTGCGCGCGGCAGAGCACTTCTTCTGCATGGTCAAGGGCGCACCGGACTACCGGTTGCTGCTGGGGTGCGCCGGGCCACTGGAAGGCGACGAGGCCGAGGCGCATGTGCGTGAGGTGGTAGGGGTGTTCATGCGGGCGTTCCGGCCTTAGCGTGACCCATGCGGCCTACCGGCACCCACCCGGTACGGTAGGAGCAGCCTTGTGCTGCGAAGAGGCCGGTGAATTCACCTTGAATCTTCACTGCTTTCACCGGCCTCTTCGCAGCGCGAGGCTGCTCCTACAGGCGTCTTCGTAATCAGGCCTTCAGCGCTTTCTTCGGGTAGATGTCATACCGGCTCGACTTGCCCTCCAGGCAATGGCTCGGCTTCGGCCCGTCGATGATCGGTGCCTTGCGCGGGCGCTTCACCACCACCCGATGGCTGGCCAACGCCAGGGCGGCTTCGAGCAAGGCCGGGGCATCCATGTCATCCCCCACCAACGGCCGGAACACGCGCATTTCCTTCTTCACCAATGCGCTTTTGTCCCGGTGCGGGAACATCGGGTCGAGGTAGATCACCTGCGGCGGCTCGCCCTCCCAGGCGCGCATGCGCTCGATGGCATTGCCGGTCAGCAGGCGCATACGCCCGACGATCGGGCCCACCTCTTCATCGGCACGGGCCCGTGCCAGGCCGTCTTCCAACAACGCGGCAATCAGCGGCTGGCGCTCGATCAGGGTCATCTGGCAACCCAGGCTGGCCAGCACGAAGGCATCCTTGCCCAGCCCTGCGGTCGCGTCGAGCACTTGCGGCCGAACACCTTGAGCAATGCCGACCGCCTTGGCGATCATCTGCCCATTGCCACCGCCAAACTGGCGCCGGTGCGCAGCCTGGCCTTCGACGAAGTCCACCCGCACGGGCCCAGGCGCCTGTGGGCCCAACTGCTGGATCTGCAAGCCTTCAGCGCCCACCTGCACAGCGAAGCCGGCGGCATCGTCCTGCAGCGGCAGGCCCAGGCGCTCGGCCCACGCCGTGGCCTGTTGCGCATACTCAGCCGACATCGCTTCGACCCTGATCCCCGTGCCTTGCTCTTCCATCGTCCACACCTAAAAAATCAAACCCAGCCCTTAATGAATCGGCAACCACGGCCGATACAGGCAATATCCCGCTATTCTGCCAGAGCACAACGCGCGCGACTGCCATGACAGATACTCTTCCCATCGGTTTGACCTACCTGTCGCCTGTCGGCCACTACGGTCAGCAGAATACCCAGACACTCGGGGGCGTCAGCCACCTGTGGCAGGATTTCTTTGCCCGCGCCATGGCCGAGCAACAGGACGTACCCGCGGACAGTATCAGCGAGTCGTTCGTGCAGTACGATCAGCACAGCGGCGAGCCGATTGGTGGGGCCAGGGCACTGGCGCTGATCGATGCCCAGCGCGCCTGCGCCGTGCACGACACCGAAATCGCGCCACCTGAGCCACTGTTCCTGCCCAAGGCAGAGCTTGAGGCAAACCTGCTGGAACCTGCGCCTGAGCCGTTCAGTGCCATCGAGCTGATCGAACAACAGCGCGAGCTGGACCTGAGCAACAGCTGGTTGCGCCCGGTGGTCATGAGCCAGGGCCAGCCGCTTGCCGAGCCGGGCCCAGGCCCCTCCCCACGCCCACTGTTCCTGCCTATCGCCGAGTTCGAGACCCACCTGCTGGACCCGGCACCCGAGCCCTACGACGAAACCACCCTGGCCAAACAGCAGAACGACCTGGAATTCGACATCCATTGGGCGCGCCCGGTGGTGCTGAACAACGTTCGCGCGTACGCCTAAATTTACAGCAGCTCAGCGACAGATCTGCCAAAGGCCCATGTCAACGTGGAAGTGGTTGTGGTGCGCGGCATTGTAGTCGGGCCCCAGCACGGTACTGAAGCGCTCGCAGGCCACCTGCTGCACCTCGCGTAAAAACTCAGCCTTCTGCCCGCCCGCCTGCCAATCCTGCGCCAGCACGATGCGCTGGCCGTCCTGCAAGCGGAAACCACTGATATCCAGAGCGTTGGCGGTGGCATGCTGGCTGAGTCGGCCTTGTTTGCGGTGGTAAACATTGCGGCAGGCGAAACTGCCCAGGTGATCGACCTGGGTCACCGGCTGCCCCAATACCCGCTGCGCCGCGGGCTGCAGGCCATGCTGCTCGAACAGCGCGTAGGCCACTGCCAGCGGGCAACTGGCGAGAAAACTGCTGCTGAGCCGTGCCTGACCGCCTTCGATGCGCCACACGTTGTTCAGCGGGCAGTTGGCCGAGGCTGGGCTGTCGGCCTGGGCCCGGTAACGCAGGCCACTGGTTGCCAGCGCTTCGCGGCACAGCGCCGGGTTATTGCGCAGGCGCGACAGTTTGTAGGCAGTGAGCAGGTTGGGTGGCTGGCGCACGTCCAGCGCCGCCCAGGGGTTCCATGCATCGGGCAGGCGCCAGCCGAGGTGCCAGGCCAGGGCTGCCATCAAGGACAGGCCCACCAGCAGCGCCAGCAACGCACGCATGGCCAATCAGCGACGGAACAGATCGTTGAGCTGCGCGAACGGCAACGCCTGTTCGCCGTAGCCGAACGTGCCTTCATCGCGAATTTCCAGGGCCGCCCGGTGGAAAGCCCCTAACGCTGCGCGGGCCAGCGACGACCCCACGCTGATTCGGCGCACGCCCAGGTCTTGAAGTTGATTGACGCTCAGCGTCACGCCTGCCAACCCCATCAGCACGTTGACCGGCTTGGGCGCCACCGCCTGTACCACTGCGCGAATTTCTTCGACCGTGCGCAACCCAGGCGCATAGAGCACATCAGCACCCGCTTCGGCAAAGGCTTGCAGGCGCAGGATGGTGTCATCCAGGTCCATTCGCCCGTGCAGCAGGTTTTCTGCGCGGGCGCAGAGGGTGAAGGGAAACGGCAGGCTGCGCGCCGCCTGAACCGCCGCGCGCACGCGCTCCACCGCCAGGCCGTGGTCATAGATGGGGGCGTCCTTGCGCCCGCTGGCGTCCTCGATAGAGCCCCCCACAAGGCCCGCCTCGGCGGCACGCAGAATGGTCTGTGCACAATCCTCAGGCAGGTCGCCAAAGCCGTTTTCAAGGTCGGCGGCAACCGGCAACGCCGTGGCATCGACGATCACGCCGGCATTAGCCAGGGTTTCGTCCAGGCTCAACGCGCCTTCGGCGTCTGGCCGGCCCAGGCTGAAGGCCAGGCCCGCGCTGGTCGTGGCCAGTGCCTCGAAGCCAAGGCTGGCCAGCAGCTTGGCAGAGCCGGCATCCCATGGGTTGGGGATGACGAACGCGCTGTCGCGCTCGTGCAGGGCCTTGAAGGCTTCGGCTCGCAGGGTTTGCACATCCATGGTCTCAACCTCAGGCATTAAGGAGTGGTCAGAGTAGTCCCAGTTGTTCGACCTCAGGGGCGCGTGGCAATTCCGGCAATGATGCAAGGCCGGGCAGGCGCTGCATCAGGCGCTGGTGAAAGCGCTGGGCCAATGCCGCAGCCAGGCGGTTATCCGAGGTGTGCAAGAAGATGTAGGGGCTGCGGCCTTCCTCGATCCAGCTGGCTATCTTGTCCACCCAAGGCGTCAGGAAGGTTTCGTTGGCGTCCAGTTGCGGGTGGCCAATGAAACGCACCTGCGGGTGCTGGCTGAAGGCTGCGGGGCGCGGTGGCACTTTGGGTTTCTTGGCTTGGGCATGCAATACGGCGGGGTCGCGCGATGTGCAGCTGAACAAGGCCCGTGGGTCGAGGCAGATGCGCTCGACGCCACGTTCAAGCAGCAGCCGGTTTAGCTGCCGCTCCTCCTCACCCCGCGCAAAAAAGGCGTCGTTACGCACCTCGACGGCCACCGGCACCGCCACTTCATCCAGAAAGTGGCTCAACTCTGCCAAGCGCGCAGGCCCGAACATGGCAGGCAGTTGCAACCAATAAGGCGATACTCGCCCACCCAGCGGCGCCATCAACCGGGTGAAGGTGATCGCCGCGTCCAGTTGCTCGCGAAGGTCCGCGGCATGGCTGACCTCGCGGGGGAACTTGGCGGTGAAACGAAAGTGCGCCGGCATGACCTGCGCCCAGCGGGCCACGGTCGCGGGCGCGGGGCTGGCATAGAAGGTGGTGTTGCCCTCGACCGCATTGAACACCTGGCTGTACAGGCCCAGGTATTCGTTGGCTCGGGCGTCGGCGGGGTACAGGTAATCGCGCCAGGCGCTTTCGCTCCACGACGGACAACCCAGAAAATAAGGCAGAAGAGAGGGAGTCATCCCTCAAATGTACAGGTCGAGCCCCAGTACTTCCATGTCCCAATCGGTAAAACCGGCTGTGCTCAGGTAACTGGCCAGCGCCGTTGCTGTGCGCCGATCACGGGCGCGGGGGAAGACCATGTCTTGCTGGCGGGCTGGCAGGCCACCGCTGCGACGACGAGTGGTGGCCTCTTGGGGGACGTCGCTTTGCGCGTCATTCTCGATCACTTCGGCATCGTCGATTGCCTCGTCGCGCACCGACGCTTTGCGCGGAGCGCGCTTGATCGGGTAGGACTGCGAGGAGAAACCGTCGATACGCATGGTGTGAGCACTCAGGACCAATGATGGCAATTTAGCAGCATCAGTGTTCCGTCGCTAATGCTCGAGTGATAACTAGACCACAGTTCGCGCGAAAGGTTTTATCGTCATCGGCGATAACCGACGAGTAGCCGTCAGCGTTTCTTGGGTGTGGCTACATTATCGCGCAAGTACACCGGTTGCGCCTGCTCGGCAGCGATGGCCTCGCCGCGCGCCCAGGCGAAGCGCGCCAGGCTGAGGATGTCGAGGGCATTGGGCAACGCTGCGGCATTGCTGGCAGCGACCTGCACTGCCAGGCGCTCGGCATACCCCCAGCCGGTGCCGGCACCGAACCACTCGCCCGTGCTGGCGTCGGGCAGCGCCACGCGCTCGGGCGGCAGCACCGCTTCCTGGCCGATCAGGCGCATTTCGCCTTCGCTTGCCTGGTAGCAGCCCCAGTACACCTCGTCCATGCGTGCATCGATGGCGGCAGCCACCTGCTGCACACCCTGCTCACGCATCGCGCCTTGCGCCAACGCGGCCAGGTTGGACACCGGCAGCACCGGGCGTTCGAGCGCGAACGCCAGGCCCTGAACCACACCGATGGCAATCCGTACGCCGGTGAAGGCGCCCGGGCCACGGCCGAAGGCGATGGCATCCAGCGCGTTCAACGCTACACCGGAGTCACCCAGCAGTTGTTTGATCATCGGCAGCAGCTTCTGCGCGTGCTGACGTGGGATCACCTCGTAATGGCTGGTTACCTTGCCGTCATGCAACAGGGCAACGGAACAGGCTTCGGTGGCGGTATCCAGGGCCAGCAGGGTGGTCATCGAACGGGTTTCCAGGGGCAGGGAAAAGAGCGTCAGTATAAACGACAACGGCCCGCAAGCGGGCCGTTGTCATGCAAGACGTTGGATCAGCTCAGGGCTGCCAGCACCTTGGCAGTGATGGCGTCGACCGAACCGACACCTTCGATGTGGCTGTACTTCGGCTTGCCGGCATTGGCGGCCGACAGCTTCTGGTAGAACTCGACCAGCGGCTTGGTCTGGGTGTGGTAGACCGACAGGCGATGACGCACGGTTTCTTCCTTGTCGTCGTCGCGCTGGATCAGGTCTTCGCCCGTCACGTCGTCCTTGCCTTCCACTTTCGGCGGGTTGTACTGAATGTGGTAGGTGCGGCCCGAAGCCAGGTGCACGCGACGGCCCGCCATGCGGCCAACGATTTCTTCATCGTCAACGGCGATTTCGACCACGGCATCGATGTCGACACCGGCAGCGACCATGGCTTCAGCCTGTGGAATAGTGCGTGGGAAACCGTCGAACAGGCAGCCGTTGGCGCAATCCGGCTGGGCGATGCGCTCCTTGACCAGGCCGATGATCAGCTCGTCGGAAACCAGCTGGCCGGCATCCATGACTTTTTTCAGTTCCAGGCCCAGCGGGGTGCCGGCCTTGACGGCGGCACGCAGCATGTCACCGGTGGAGATCTGGGGGATACCGAACTTCTCGGTGATGAATTTTGCCTGAGTACCTTTACCGGCCCCGGGAGCTCCCAGCAGAATTACGCGCATCTCGTGCTCCTCAAATTTTTTTATGAAATTCAATGGATTCGGCAACCAGGGCCAAGTCCGGAAAATCGGGTATGACCATAAATCGGTCAGAAGGCTGCTCAAGATACACAGCGCCCGGCAGCCAGACAAGCGTCCCAAAGTTGCAGGAATGCGCCACTTGCGCACTGCCCGGCAGGCGGTTGCTCTAAGCGCAACCGCCCTCCTCGCCCTTTATCGCGGCTAAAGGTGCACCCTTGCCTGGCGGCCCGCGGATAACCTCAGCCGGTATTGCGCAGGCCTGCTGCAATGCCCGCCACCGTGACCAGCAAGGCCTGCTCCAACGGGCTGTCCAGAGCGGCTTCGCGGCCGCGCGAGCGCGCCAGTAGTTCGGCCTGAAGGCGGTGCAGCGGGTCCAGGTAGGTGTTGCGCAAGCTGATGAATTCCAGGGTCTCTGGGCTGTGCGCCAGTAGCACCGGCTGCCCGGTCAGGCCCAGCACCACCTGGCAGGACTGCGACAATAGGTCGCGCAGGTGCACACCTAAAGGAAGCAACTCCGGTTGCACTAGACGTTCGTCGTAGGCCTCGGCGATTTGCGCATCGGCCTTGGCCAGCACCATTTCAAGCATGTCGATACGGGTACGGAAGAACGGCCATTGCTCACGCATTTGCGCCAGCAACTCGCCCTGGCCGCGTTGCAAGGCATTGCTCAAGGCCGTTTCCCAGCCCAGCCAGGCAGGCAACATCAGGCGCGTCTGGGTCCAGCCGAAGATCCACGGGATAGCCCGCAGGCTCTCGATGCCGCCCGCGCGTCGCTTGGCCGGCCGGCTGCCCAACGGCAGGCGGCCCAACTCCTGCTCGGGCGTCGACTGGCGGAAGTACTCGACGAAATCGGGGTTGTCGCGCACCACGCTGCGGTAGGCCTGCACGCCATCGGCGGCCAATTGGTCCATGACCTCACGCCAGGCCGGCTGCGGTGGGGGTGGCGGCAACAAGGTGGCCTCGAGCACAGCCGCCAGGTACAGGTTGAGGTTCTGTTCGGCGATACCGGGCAAACCGAACTTGAAGCGGATCATCTCGCCCTGCTCGGTGGTGCGGAATCGCCCAGCTACCGAGCCCGGCGGCTGCGACAGAATCGCTGCGTGGGCCGGGCCGCCGCCACGGCCAACGGTGCCGCCACGGCCGTGGAACAACAGCAGTTCCACTTGATGCTCGCGGCAGATGCGCACCAGGTTTTCCTGCGCCCGGTACTGCGCCCAGGCGGCCGCTGTGGTGCCGGCGTCCTTGGCTGAATCGGAATAGCCGATCATCACTTCCTGCGGCCCGCGCAGGCCGGCGCGATAGCCAGGCAGGCCCAGCAGGCGCTGCATCACCGGGCCGGCGTTATCCAGGTCGGCCAGGGTTTCGAACAGTGGCACCACACGCATCGGGCGGGTCAACCCGGCTTCCTTGAGCAGCAACTGCACGGCCAGCACATCTGAAGCGGCGCCGGCCATGGAAATGACATAGGAGCCCAGCGAGGCGGCCGGGGCAGCGGCAATTTCCCGGCAGGTGGCCAGCACCTCGGCGGTATCCGCCTGTGGCTGGAAATGCGCAGGCAATAATGGCCGGCGATTTTTCAGTTCGGCCTGGAGGAAGGCGATGCGCTGCTCTTCATCCCAGTCGGCATAGCGCCCCAAGCCCAGGTAATCGGTGATTTCTGTCAGCGCATCACGGTGGCGAGCGGCATCCTGGCGCACATCCAGGCGCCCCAGGTACAGGCCAAAGGTCACGGCACGGCGCAGGCAGTCGAGCAGTGGCCCTTCGGCGATCACGCCCATGCCGCATTCGTGCAGCGACTGGTAGCACAGCTCAAGCGGCGCGATCAGGTCGCGGTTGTCGACCAGTACATCGGCACCGGCGGGCGTGCTGCTGCTCAAGGCCGCATGCGCCCAGGCGCGGGTCGCACGCAGGCGGTCGCGCAATTGCTTGAGGATTGCGCGGTAGGGCTCGGCACTGTCGCCGACATGCTCCCGCAGCGCGCTGCTGGCGTGTTGCATGGACAGCTCGGCGGCCAAGGCATCGATATCACGCAGGAACAGATCAGCGGCCATCCAACGTGCCAGCAACAGCACTTCACGGGTTACCGCCGCCGTGACATTGGGGTTGCCGTCGCGGTCGCCGCCCATCCACGAGGCGAAGCGGATGGGGGCGGCCTCCAGCGGCAGGCGCAGCCCCGTGGCGTCGTGCAGCGCCTTGTCGACCTTGCGCAGGTGGTTGGGGATGGCCTGCCACAGCGAATGCTCGATCACCGCGAAGCCCCACTTGGCCTCGTCCACGGGGGTCGGCCGGGTGCGGCGGATTTCTTCGGTGTGCCAGGCTTCGGCGATCAGCCGGCGCAGGCGCTCACGTACCTGCTGACGTTCGGCGGGGGTCAGGTCGCGATGGTCCTGGGCGGCCAACTGGCCGGCGATGGCGTCGTACTTCTGGATCAAGGTGCGCCGCGCCACTTCGGTGGGGTGCGCGGTCAGTACCAGCTGTATGTCTAGCTTGGCCAACTGCCGGGCCAGGGCGTCGTTGCCATGCCCGGCCTGCTTAAGGCGGGCCAGCAGCTCAGGCAGCACGCGTGCCTCGAAGGGCTCTGGCTGGTCGGCGTCGCGGCGTCGGATCAACTGGTACTGCTCGGCCATGTTGGCCAGGTTGAGAAACTGGTTGAACGCCCTTGCTACCGGCAGCAAATCATCGTCAGCCAGGTCCCCAAGGGTCGAGCTCAGTTGCTCGCCAGCCACCCGGCGGTCGGCCTTGGCGCTGTGGCGGATGCCCTCGATCTTCTGCAGAAACGCCTCGCCGTGCTGCTGACGAATGGTGTCGCCGAGCAACTCCCCCAACACATGGACATCTTCACGCAAACGCACATCGATATCGGTCATTGGCCCTCTCTGTAGCGCAGCCTTGGCGCACTCGTTCAGGAAACAGCACTGGGCCAAGAGTGCCCCCAGCCGCGCGCCGATAGCAAGCCTAAGGGCAAGCCGTGATCGGCAAAGCAAACTAAAGTGCAAGCAGAGCACTCCGATGCAATGCAGCCTTTCGAGGCGTTGACAGAGGTCATCATGAAAATCCGTGAACTCGCCCAGCACTGGGAACAGAATGCCGCAGGCACCCTCAGCCGTACTGGCCATGTGCTGCATCTGGACCTGGAGTCCGAGGCGCGCCTGGCCGCGCTGATCGACATGTACCCCAAGCGCACCGCCGAAGAACTGCTCGGCGAATTGGTGGCGGCGGCCCTCGAGGAAATCGAGGCCAGCTTCCCCTATGTAAAGGGGAGCCAAGTGATCGCCACCGATGAAGAAGGCGACCCTTTGTTCGAAGATGTCGGCCCTACCCCGCGTTTTCTGTCGTTGTCCCGGCACCACTTGCATGAGCTGAGCAGCACCGCTGACGACAGCGAAAAATAGCCACGATGCACACTGTTCCGGGCCTGCAAGGCCCGGAATACCCCGCCTGAACGTGAAAGTTCCGCACAAAACTCACTGACTGATCAGTCAGAAAAACTTACCCGTTTAAGGGATTTTTTTCTGAACCATTCGAAAAACGCCTGAGTCCGAGCAATTAGCCATCACGCTAAAACCCTGCACACTGCCCTCGTGCACCGTTCAGCTGAAGCGCACGGTAACTGTCAGGGATTCAGCGATGGACTGCTACGGACATCGTCGTTATCAGGAGTGATCCAATGGAGCTGACCACCATGAAGACCCGCACTTTCAAACCGTCATCCACTCATGTGCGCGGGTTCAAGCTGGCCGCGCTGGCCCTGGGCAGTAGCCTGGTCCTGGCCGGCTGTGCGGGCAACCCGCCCACCGAGCAGTATGCCGTTACCCAGTCTGCCGTGAACTCTGCGGTCAGTGCCGGCGGCACCGAGTTCGCCGCGGTGGAAATGAAAGCGGCGCAGGACAAGTTCAAGCAAGCCGAAATCGCCATGCACGACAAAAAGTACGACGACGCCAAGCGTCTGGCCGAACAAGCCGAATGGGACGCCCGCCTCGCCGAACGCAAGGCTCAGGCGGCCAAGGCCCAGAAGGCCGTGCAGGATGCCCGCCAGGGCGTTCAGGACGTACGTGAGGAAGGCCTGCGCAGCGCTCAGTGAGCCCTGCCCCGCCACCCTTAGCCTTCGCACTCGATCAAAGGATGAACACTATGCGCAAACACGTCATGATTCCCGCCCTGCTGGCCCTGAGCGTCGGTCTTGCAGCCTGCTCGCACGACCCGAACGCCAACCTTGAATCGGCCCGCACCAACTTCTCTGCGCTGCAAAGCGACCCGCAGGCGAGCAAAGTCGCGGCGCTGGAAACCAAAGATGCTCAGGATTGGCTGAACAAAGCTGACAAGGCCTACATGGACCGCGAGGACCAGAAAAAGGTCGACCAGCTCGCCTACCTGACCAACCAGCGTGTCGAAGTCGCCAAGCAGACCATTGCCCTGCGTACGGCTGAAGGCGAACTGAAAAACGCCTCCGCCCAGCGCGCCCAGGCCAAGCTGGATGCCCGCGACGCGCAAATCGCCAAGCTGCAGGACAGCCTGAATGCCAAGCAGACCGACCGCGGTACGCTGGTCACCTTCGGCGACGTGCTGTTCGACTTCAACAAGGCCGTACTCAAGAGCAATGCCTACCCCAACGTGACCAAGCTGGCCCAGTTCCTCCAAGAGAACCCGGAACGCAAGGTCATCGTAGAGGGCTACACCGACAGCGTCGGCTCGGCCAACTACAACCAGAGCCTCTCCGAGCGTCGCGCCGGCGCCGTGCGCATGGCGCTGATCCGTGCTGGCGTAGACCCAGCGCGAATCGTCGCCCAGGGTTACGGCAAGGAGTACCCGGTGGCTGACAACGGCAGCAACTCGGGCCGTGCGCAGAACCGTCGCGTGGAGGTGACCATCTCCAATGACAACCAGCCGGTTGCACCGCGTTCGGTGAGCCAGGCGCAGTAAGGCTGGCAGGTAGGACGAAAAGCCCCGCTGTCTAAGCGGAATGCTATTCACTTACGTTATCCATCGCCTGTATTGGGGCCGCTTTGCGGCCCATCGCGGCACAAGGCCGCTCCCACAATGTTCGCGCATGCTCTGTAAATAGGGGCATAACGCGGTCGGTGTGGGAGCGGCCTTGTGCCGCGATGGGCCGCAGAGCGGCCCCGGCATTCTTAAGGCTTTTTATTGGGCGAGAGGTGCATGGCATAGCCCTCCAGCCATATACCCTCACTGCACCTGCTGCGGCGTCTCTTCCCCCATGCAGCGCACCGCACGTTTGCGGTTATCGACCAACACGCCGGTCAGGCCTTTCTGTTGGGTATCGAACAACACCAGCACACCGTCCACGCACTGGGCCACCTGGGGTGCAGGGTCGAGGGAGGCTTTGTAGTCTTCGCCCGGCAGGGTCTTGAGCATGGTGAAATCCTGCAGCAACAGGGCATCTTCAGGCTTGGCGAAATGCAGGTAACCGTAGTACCACAAAGCCCCCACCGTCACGATGATGCTGCCGACGCCGGTCAGGATCAGCGGGATGGCGTTGCGTTCTTCACTCATTGCTTGTTCTTCTCGTCAGGGTAATTGGGCACTTCGGCAAGCCGCCGCAGGCCGTTGAAATGACTCGGGTCGTCGAGGAAGCGCAGCATCACCTGGCGCCATACCGGGTCGGCGAAGGTCTGTACATGGCCCCCTCGGGTCAACTGCAGCACCCGCGGCGGCGGCGCGTGCTGGTACAGGCGGATGCCGTTGTCCAGCGGCACCAGGTGGTCGTCGATGCTGTGGAAGAACAGCTTCGGCGGGCTGTCCAGGCGCTCGATCGAACGGATCGCGCTGTCGCCGTCCGGCACCAGCCACGACAGCGGCACCTGCAGCGGCCAGGTCATCCATGAAGTGCTCAAGGCAAACCGCCCGACCGCACGGTAGCTGGCTGGCACACCATCGAACACCAGCGCGCTGAAGCGCTGGCGCTGCTCAGGGTGGGCCGCCAGGTAATGAATGGCCATGGCGCCGCCCAGGCTCTGCCCCAGCAGCACCACCGGCTTGCCCTTGACCTCGGGCGCCTTGTCCAGCCAGGCCATGGCCGCCGCGAGGTCTTCATAGACCTCGGGCAAACTCGGTTTGCCCTGGGACAACCCATAGCCCCGGTAATCGACCATCAGCACCTGGTAGCCCTGCTCCGGCAGCCAGTAGCTGCCGCCCAGATGGCCGGCCAGGTTGCCGCCGTTGCCGTGCAGGTGCAACACGGTGCCCTTGACCTCGACCCCGGCCTTGGCCGGTAGCCACCAACCATGCAGGCGTACGCCATCCGAAGTGGTCAAGGTGACGTCACGGTAGTCGAGCTTGGCCCGCTCCGGGGTGAACGGTTGGCCGCGCTCGGGGTAGAACAGCAGGCTGCTGCAACCGCTCAGGCCCAACAGGAGCACGCCAAGGGCCAGCAGGCGGCAGCGTTCAGAGAATGTTCGCGTAGTCGGCTTCAATGCGATCCAGGCTCAGGTGGTTGAGGAAGTTGGAGAAGCACATCCAGGCCGACAGTGCGTTGAGGTCACGGAACTGTTCGGGCAAGTACTTGGGCGGTTCGACCAGCCCCTCCTCGACCAGTTGGCGCAAGGTGCGCATGTCTTCCAGCGTGGTCTTGCCGCAGAACAGCAGCGGGATCTGCTCAAGCTTGCCCTTCTTCACGGCCAACTGAATGTAGTTGTAAACCATGATGAAGCCCTTGAGGTAGGACAAGTCCTTGGTGAATGGCAAGCCATTGGGCACCGAGCCGCGGAACACTCGGCTGGCATTGCTGTAGCTCTGCGCCATTTCAAAGCCCTGGGCTCGGAAAAATTCGAACACCTGGAGGAAGTCGGCGCCCTCCTCGACCATGTGGATGGCGCGTGTACGGTTGGTGAGCTTGCGCAGCCGGCTGGGGTAAGAGGCGAAGGCAATCACCTCCATGAGGATCGCCAGCCCCTCCTGGGTCACCGTCGATGAGGGTGGGCCCTTGGCCAGGAAGGTGCAGATCGGCTGGTTCAGGCCGTTCAGCGTGGTCCCCACATGCACCAGGCCTTCATGCACCTCCAGCGCACGCACGTCGCGGCTGTTGAACATGGCATCGGCACGTACCTTGATGTAGTCGGCACCGGCCGCCGCATCGGCGACGATACCGTCGGATTCGAACACGCGGATGGTTTCCTCGGCCTCGCCGAACACCTTGTTCAGGCGGCGCTGGAGGATGTCCACGGCCTCTTTGGCGGTGAGGTTCTTTGGCTCGTCCTTGAGGTCGCCGCGGCCATCGATGTTGTTCAGGTAGTCCGACAGCATCAGGCCCAGGTCGGCCAGGGTTGGGTCACCGGCGTGGAAGGCGTCGGACGCCGCCCCGTACAGCTCCTGCGAGATCAGCCCGAAGTCCTCGGTGCCGCGCGCCTCGAGCATGCGCACCACCATGCGGTATTCCTTGCACATGCGCCGCATGATCTGCCCGACCGGGTTGAACTGCCCGAGCCGGCGAGTGATGTCACGTTCGATGTTCTGGAATTCGGCCTTGACCGCGCTGGAGTCGAACGACAGCGGCCGCGACTGGTAATAGGCGCGGTCTACCGCAGGTGGCTCTTTGCCCTTGGCCTTGAGGAAGCCGTGGCGGATGTTGTCGTCCCATTTCACCGCATCGAGTACGCGGATGGGGGTCTGCGCCGCAACGATGCGGTCTGACAGCGCGCGTATGGTCTGCTGGTACTCGTCCACCGGGGACTCCTTATCTGCCTCGGCCTCGGTCCCTGTAGGAGCAGCCTTGTGCTGCGAAGAGGCCTTTATCGGCAACAAATATCTGTTGTCTCACCGGCCCTTTCGCAGCACAAGGCTGCTCCTACCGGGATCACATTGCAGTTTCACACCCTGAAAAGGACGGCAGAGGTCATTACTTGCCGGAGCGCTGGAAGCGTGCCACCTCAACGAACAGGTCGGAGTTGGCTGGGTCGTCCAGGTAGGCCAGCACCCGCGCCGAGGGGCTGTCGATGAGCACGCCCTCGCCGTTGTCTTCCGGCACTTCGGTGTTGCGCCCGGTCAGCTCTTTGTTTTTCACGGCCTGCTGCACCTGCTCGACATCGAGGTTGTACACCACCAGTTCCTTGCCATCGACGACTTCAAAACCGCCAATCAGGAAATTGCCACCCAGGCGCTTGGGCACGCCGGCCGAGAGGTACCAGCGGTTGCCGTGGCGCGAGACGGTGAAGACGTACTCTTCGGGGGCTTTGCCCTTGGCCGTGGCCACCGCCTTGTAGGCATCGCCGCCACTGCGGCTGATCGACAGCTTCAGCGGTTCACCCCAGGCGTCCTTGCTGCTCCACTTGCCGAGCAGGGCCTTGGGTGCGGCCTGGTTGCTCGGCAAGGGCTCATGGAAGGTCACCAGACAACCGCCCAGCAGCAGGAATGACAGCGTCAACAGCACCACACGCCAGGCTTTCATCAGGTTCTCCTTGAAAATAAGGTCTCAGCTCAGGCCGATGCCAACACCAGGTGCAGGTAACGGGTAAGCATAGCGAGCATCTGCCCATCGGCTTGCGCGTTCGCATCCTTGAGCAGGCCCTGATATTCCATCTGCTCGATAATCGCCGTCAACATTTGGGCGTCTTGTTCCGGTTGCCGTGAGCCGACCACCTGCAGCAATTGCCGGGTGCCGTGCAGCAGAATCTGGTCGTGGGCGCACACCAGCTCGGCCAAACGCGGGCACAGCAGTGCCTCCTGGCGGAAGGCCTGCTCGGCCATCAGAAAGTCGCGCCGGTTGAGCAACTGACGCGACACATAGTCAGCGGTCATGCTTGCCACTTCGTCGGCCAGCCGCGCTCGCGCCTGCGGGCTGCCATCGCCCTGGGCGAGCATCTGGCGCAGCACCACCTCGGTGTTGGCCCAGAGCTTGGCCATGTAGGCGGCGCTGCGCTCGACGTACTGGGCGAAGGTATCGGTGAGCAGGTCCTCGATGTCCTTGAAGTAATAGGTGGTGGCCGACAATGGCACACCCGCCTCGGCGGCCACGGCACGGTGGCGCACACCGCGCACACCATCGCGCACGACGATGCGCATGGCGGCGTCGAGGATCAGCTGGCGGCGCTGCTCGCTGCCTTGGCGGGCGGTCTTGCGGCCCTGGTACTGCACACTTTCGGCGACGGCGGTGGCGATGCCGGCGGCGCCTTGCTCGGCGATTGCGGGGGTCACGGGGTTACCTCACGGACGGTGTGTTGGCTGTACCGGCCCCTTCGCGGGCAAGCCCGCTCCCACAGGTATCGCGCCTGAGGGCAGTGCAATACCTGTGGGAGCGGGCTTGCCCGCGAAGGGGCCGGTGCAGACAACATAAGGCTTCAGGCAAGAAAAAGCCGCCCCTAGAGGCGGCTTTCTCAGATCACTCAGGCCTGCGGACGCATATGTGGGAACAGGATCACATCGCGAATCGACGGCGAGTTGGTCAGCAGCATCACCAGGCGGTCGATGCCGATGCCTTCACCGGCGGTTGGCGGCATGCCGTATTCCAGGGCGCGGACGAAGTCGGCATCGTAGTGCATGGCTTCGTCGTCACCAGCATCCTTCTCGGCCACCTGGGCCAGGAAGCGCTCAGCCTGGTCTTCGGCATCGTTCAGCTCGGAGTAGGCGTTGGCGATTTCGCGGCCACCGATGAACAGCTCGAAGCGGTCGGTCACGGCCGGGTTGTCGTCGTTGCGACGGGCCAGCGGCGACACTTCGAACGGGTACTCGGTGATGAAGTGCGGCTGCTCCAGCTTGTGCTCGACCAACTCTTCGAAAATCATCACTTGCAGCTTGCCCAGGCCTTCGTGGCCCAGCACCTTGGCACCGGCCTTTTTGGCGATGTCACGGGCACGGTCGACGTCTTGCAGGTCGGCAGCGGTCAGCTCAGGGTTGTACTTGAGGATCGAGTCGAACACCGACAGGCGCACGAACGGCTCGCCGAAGTGGAACACCTTGTCGCCGTACGGCACGTCGGTGCTGCCCAGCACCAGCTGCGCCAGCTCGCGGAACAGCTCTTCGGTGAGGTCCATGTTGTCGGTGTAGTCAGCGTAGGCCTGGTAGAACTCGAGCATGGTGAACTCGGGGTTGTGCCGGGTCGAAACGCCTTCGTTACGGAAGTTACGGTTGATCTCGAAGACTTTCTCGAAACCACCGACTACCAGACGCTTGAGGTACAGCTCCGGCGCAATGCGCAGGAACATGGCCATGTCCAGGGCGTTGTGGTGGGTTTCGAACGGCTTGGCCGCGGCGCCGCCTGGGATGGTCTGCAGCATCGGCGTCTCGACTTCGAGGAAGTCGCGCTCGATCAGGAACTTGCGGATGTGCGAAATCACCTGGGAGCGAACACGGAAGGTGTGGCGGGTTTCTTCGTTGACCATCAGGTCGACGTAACGCTGACGGTAGCGCTGCTCGGTGTCGGTCAGGCCATGGTGCTTGTCGGGCAGCGGGCGCAGCGACTTGGTCAGCAGGCGCACGTTGGTCATCTCGACGTACAGGTCACCTTTGCCGGAGCGGGCCAGCGTGCCCTCGGCGCTGATGATGTCGCCCAGGTCCCAGGTCTTGACGGCGGCCAGGGTTTCTTCCGGCAGGGTCTTGCGGTTGACGTAAACCTGGATGCGGCCAGTCATGTCCTGGATGACCATGAACGAGCCACGGTTGAGCATGATGCGCCCGGCAACCTTGACCGGAATCGCTGCAGCTTCCAGTTCTTCCTTGGTCTTGTCGGCATACTGCTTCTGCAGGTCGTTGCAGTAGCTGTCGCGACGGAAGTCATTGGGGAAGGCATTGCCCTTGGCGCGCTCTGCGGCAAGTTTTTCCTTGCGCAGGGCGATCAGGGCGTTTTCTTCCTGTTGCAGGTCTTGCGGTGCGCTATTGAGGTCGCTCATGTCGTCATTCTTTCCATCAGGTATTCGTTGCCCTTTTCGGGCAGGGCACGCGATGCCGGCGGGTAGCCAGGCATCGCGGCAGTGGTGTGCGGCTTACAGCCCTTGCTTGAGGCTCGCTTCCAGGTACTGGTCGAGGTCGCCGTCCAGCACCTTCTGGCAGTCGCTGCGCTCAACGCCGGTCCGCAAGTCCTTGATGCGCGAGTCATCCAGTACGTAGGAGCGGATCTGGTGGCCCCAACCGATGTCCGACTTGCTGTCTTCCAGCGCCTGGGAAGCGGCGTTGCGCTTCTGCATCTCCAGCTCGTACAACTTGGCCCGCAGCATTTTCATGGCGGTGTCTTTGTTGGCGTGCTGGGAACGTTCGTTCTGGCAGGCCACCACGGTGTTGGTCGGCACGTGGGTAATACGCACCGCGGAGTCGGTGGTGTTTACGTGCTGACCACCAGCGCCCGAAGAGCGGTAGGTGTCGACGCGCAGGTCGGACGGGTTGATGTCGATTTCGACCTTGTCGTCGATCTCGGGCGACACGAACACCGCCGAGAACGAGGTGTGGCGACGGGCGCCGGAGTCGAACGGGCTTTTACGAACCAGGCGGTGCACGCCGATTTCGGTGCGCAACCAGCCGAAGGCATATTCGCCCTTGATGTGCACGGTGGCGCCCTTGATGCCGGCGACTTCACCTTCGGAGAGCTCGATGATGGTGGCGTCGAAACCACGCTTGTCGGCCCAGCGCAGGTACATGCGCAGCAGGATGTTGGCCCAGTCCTGCGCTTCGGTACCGCCGGAGCCGGCCTGGATGTCCAGGTAGGCGTTGTTCATGTCCATCTCGCCGCTGAACATGCGACGGAACTCAAGCTGGGCCAGTTTTTCTTCCAGGCCTTCCAGCTCGGTCACGACGTCGCCGACGGCGCTTTCGTCCTCTTCCTCGACGGCCATGTCGAGCAGGTCCTTGCAGTCGGCCAGGCCGTTGGCCATCTTGTCCAACGTCTCGACGACCTGTACCAGCATGGCACGTTCGCGGCCCAGGGCCTGGGCATACTCAGGCTTGTTCCAGACGGCCGGGTCTTCCAGCTCGCGGTTGACTTCGATCAGGCGGTCATGCTTTTGATCGTAGTCAAAGATACCCCCGAATTGACTGGGAACGCTCGGTGAGGTCCTTGATGGTGTTCAGGATCGGTTGGATTTCCATGGGCGACGGCTCTCGTGCGAATTCGGTGAAAAGCCTGCGAGTATAACCGAGTCCAACGCATGGCGGCAGACCCGCCGGGCGGTACCCTGCACCCGGCACTACGAAGCACTACGCCGCAGCCGCAACCTCAAGCGATACCCACCTGGTTACGCCCCCCATTCTTGGCCAGGTACAGCCCCTTGTCGGCCGCCGAAATCAACTGCCGGCAATGCCCGCCCACCGCCGGTGTCTGGGTCGCCAGGCCAATGCTCACCGTCAACCGCGAATCCGCCGCTGGCGCCGTGTGCGGAATGCCCAGCGCCAACACCGTCTGGCGCAGTTTCTCGGCAATCAGCCGCGCCCCGCCTGGGGACGTATTGGGCAACACCAGGGCAAACTCCTCGCCCCCATAACGCGCCGGCAGATCCGTCGGCCGCGAGCACGAGCCGCGGATCGCCTCGGCCACTTGGCGCAACGCCTCATCACCCGCCAAATGCCCGAAACTGTCGTTGTAGGCCTTGAAGTAGTCGACATCGATCATCAACAACGACAACTGCTGCTGCTCACGCATGGCCCGGCGCCATTCCAGCTCCAGGTATTCGTCGAAGTGACGCCGGTTGGACAGCCCGGTCAGGCCATCGGAGTTCATCAACCGTTGCAGCATCAGGTTGGAATCGAGCAACTGCTGCTGGCTGACCCGCAGGGCACGGTACGCCTCGTCACGCTGGAGCAACGTCAGGTAGGAACGCGAGTGGTAGCGAATGCGCGCCACCAGTTCGATGTTGTCCGGCAACTTGACCAGGTAGTCGTTGGCCCCGGCAGCGAACGCCGCGCTCTTCACCAGCGGGTCTTCCTTGGTCGACAGGACGATGATCGGGATATCCTGGGTAGCCGGGTTGTTGCGGTACTCACGCACCAGCGTCAGCCCATCCAGGCCCGGCATGATCAGGTCCTGCAGGATCACCGTCGGTTTGATGCGCATGGCCTGGGACACCGCCTGGTGCGGGTCGGCGCAGAAATGGAAGTCGATGTTGTCTTCATGGGCCAGGCCACGACGCACCGCCTCGCCGATCATTGCCTGATCGTCGACCAACAGCACCATCGCCGAGTTCTCGTTGGTGGTCGCGAAACCTTCGATCGGTAGATCATTCATGCCTATTCACCTGATCACCGCCGACCAGGCGGCGTGATTCAATACATATCGTCATTTTGCGAAGAATTCCATCAATCGCCCGGCGATTCGCTCCAGCGGGCGGATTTCCACCGCCGCGTCAATCGCCGCGGCGGCCTTGGGCATGCCGTATACGGCACTGCTGGCCTGATCCTGAGCGATGGTCAGGAAGCCCTGCTGGCGCATCTGTTTGAGGCCCTGGGCACCGTCGCGGCCCATGCCGGTGAGCAGCACACCCACCGCATCGCCGCTCCAGTAGCGTGCCACGCTCTCGAAGAACACATCGATCGAAGGCCGGTAGATTTCGTTGACGGGTTCGGCAGTGTAGGCCAGCTGACCATTTTGCAGCAGGCGGATATGGTGGTTGGTGCCCGCCAGCAGGACTTGCCCCGGCTGCGGCGGCTCGCCCTCGCGGGCCAGGCGCACCGGCAGGCCGGCAGCGCTGCTGAGCCATTCGGCCATGCCTGCGGCGAATACCTGGTCGACGTGCTGGACCAGCACGATGGCCGCCGGGAATGCCGGCGGCAAGCCCTTGAGCAGCACCTCGAGGGCGGCCGGGCCGCCGGCCGACGAACCGATTGCCACCAAGCCACGACGCTGGGATGCCTCGCGCAATGGCGTGGCAACCGGGCGCGCGGCCGGCGTGCGCTGCTGGCCTATCAGCCAGCCGATGTTGAGGATCTTGCGCAGCAGTGGCGCCGCTGCCTCACGGGCATCGCCCGCGCCCAGGGCCGGGGTATCGACCACATCCAGGGCGCCATGGCCCATGGCCTCGAACACCCGGTGCACGTTCTGCTTGCGGTCGACCGTGACGATGACGATGGCGCAGGGGGTCTCGGCCATGATCCGCCGCGTCGCCTCTACCCCATCCATCACCGGCATGATCAAGTCCATGAGGATCAGGTCTGGCTGCTGCTCGGCGCACCGCTGCACCGCCTCGGCGCCGTTGCCCGCCACCCAGATCACCTGGTGCGCGGGCTCGAAGGCCAGCGCACGGCGCAACGCCTCCACCGCCATGGGCATATCGTTGACGATGGCGATCTTCATCCCTGAGCACCTCCAATCAGCTCCACCACAGCATCCAGCAACGCATCGTCGTGGAAACTGGCCTTTGCCAAATAGTAGTCGGCGCCAGCGTCCAGACCACGCCGCCGGTCTTCCTCACGGTCCTTGTACGACACCACCATCACCGGCAACGATTGCAGGCGCTGGTCCCGGCGCACCAGGGTGACCAGCTCGATGCCATCCATGCGCGGCATATCGATGTCGGTGATCAGCAAGTCGAAGTCTTCGCCGCGCAGGGCATTCCAGCCGTCCATGCCATCCACCGCCACGGCCACTTCGTAACCGCGGTTACCCAACAGTTTGCGCTGCAGTTCGCGCACGGTGAGCGAGTCGTCGACCACCAGGATGCGTTTGCGCGCCAGGCCGCGGGTGCCACTGTTGCCCCGCTCGATGCGCTCCAGGCTGCCGGTACTGAGCAGTTTTTCCACCGAGCGCAGCAGGTCTTCGACGTCGACGATCAGCACCACCGAGCCATCGTCGAGCAACGCCCCGGAGGAGATGTCCTGGACCTTGCCCAGGCGCGGATCGAGGGGCATAACCACCAGCACCCGCTCCCCGATCAAGCGTTCTACGGCTACCCCGTAGAGTTGCTCGCGCTCTCGAATCACCACCACCCGCAGGCTGCTTTCATCGGCCTGCCCTGCCGGGCGATTGAGCAACTGGCTGGCCGCCACCAGGCCGATGTGCCGCCCTTCATGCCAAAAATGCTGACGCCCTTCGATCTGCACGATCTGCTCGGCAGTCACCTCCAGCGTACGTTCGATGTGCGCGAGCGGGAAGGCATACGCTTCGCCGCCCACTTCCACCACCAGGCTACGCACCACCGACAGCGTCAGCGGCACCTGCAGGTGGAAGCGGCAGCCCTGACCGGCCAGCTGGGTCAATTCGATCGACCCGCGCAGCTCGCGGATCATGTGTTGCACGGCGTCCAGGCCAACCCCGCGCCCCGACACCTCGGTCACCTTGTCGCGCAAGCTGAAGCCGGGCAAGAACAGGAACGTGATCAGCTCCGCCTCGCTCATCCGCGCCACGGTGTCGGCCGGCGACATGGCCCGTTCGACGATGGCGCTGCGCAGGCGCTCCAGGTCGATCCCGGCGCCATCGTCAATCAGCTCGAGGCTGAGCATGCCGGCCTGGTGCGAGGCACGCAGGCGAATCACGCCCTCCTGCGCCTTGCCTGCCAGCAGGCGCCGCTCTGGCAGTTCGATACCATGGTCGACCGCATTGCGCAGCAGGTGGGTCAGCGGCGCTTCGAGCTTTTCCAGCACATCGCGGTCGACTTGGGTTTTTTCGCCTTCGATGACCAAGCGCACCGGCTTGCCCAGAGACCGCCCAAGGTCACGGACCATGCGGCTCTGCCCGGCCAGAACGTCGGCAAAGGGCCGCATCCGGCAGGCCAGCGCCGTGTCATAGAGCAATTGCGCACGCTGGCTGGCCTGCCAGCCGAACTCGTCGAGGTCGGCGGCCTGCTGCTGCAGAATCTGCTGGGTCTCGACCAACAAGCGCTGGGTCTGGGCCAGGGCTTCGAGTACCTCGCTGCTCTGGCCACTGTCCTCCAGTTGCATGCGCAAACCATCGAGTGCCTGCATGCCTTGGCCATGCATGCGCTTGAGGCGCTGCAGGGTGGCCAGGTAAGGCTTGAGCCGCTGGGTCTCGACCAGCGACTTGCTGGACAGGTCGAGTAAGCTGTTGAGGCGGTCGGCCGTGACCCGCAGCACCCGCTCAGCGCCTTCGCCGGCGCGTTTACCGGCCTTGCGCCGTGGCGCGGGCTCAAGCTCGACGTCCACTTCCATGGGCTCGGGGGCCATCGGCAAGGGCTCGACAGGCAGGGTTGGCACGGGCGCTGTCGGCGACGGCATGGCCATCGCCATTGGCAGCGACGCTGGTGCCGCGCCCGGGTCCAGCAAGCTGGCCATCTGCGCAAGGAACACCGGCAGTGTCGCTTGGGCGCCCGCGTCGCCCGGCGTGGCGATGCGCATCAACAGGTCGGTCCCCTGCAGCAGCGCATCGATATGCTCGGCGCTCAACCGCAAGCGGCCTTCCTGCGCCGCCACCAGGCAGTCTTCCATCACGTGGGCCACGCTCACGCCAGCATCGACCCCGACAATACGTGCGGCCCCTTTCAGGGAGTGGGCCGCGCGCATGCAGGCTTCCAGTTGGTCGGCCTGGGTGGGGTTGCGCTCCAGCGCCATCAGGCCGGCGCTGAGTACCTGGGTCTGCGCCTCGGCTTCCAGGCTGAACAGCTCGAGCAACGATGCGTCGCGCATTTGCTCTGGGGTCATGACAGGCTCCGCTGCACCGCAGACAGTAAGTGTTGATCGTCCAGCACCCGCACACTGCGGCCGCGCCACTGCAGCACCGCCGCGGTAAAGTGGGTAACGTCCTGGCCACTGCCCAGCAGCGTCGGGTCAAGCCGGTGAATGCCGTCGATTTCCTCGACCGCCATCACCACCGGCCCCCCTTCGGCAGCCAGGATCAGCATGCGCGGCATCTCGCGGCCGCTGCGTTGCTGCCCAGCAGCCGGCTGCACACCCAGCAAGTCCGCCAGCGACAGGCACGGCACCAAGGCACCGCGCACGTTGGCGACGCCCTGCAGCATTCGGGAACGCTGGTGCGGCAGCGAATGCACCGCCTGCAAGGGGGCGATTTCAGCCAGGCAGGCGGTGGCCAAGGCCAGCCATTCTTCGCCGAGCCTGAACAGCAGCATGGAGCGGCCAACCGATTCCTCGGCCGCTGGCGCAACTGCGGCGTGGTCATCCTGCAGCAGGGCATAACGGTCGAGCAGGCGCGTGGCGGCAGCGGCATACACGTCACAGTTGCGGCAATGAATATGCCGCTCCAGCAGCGGGCACTGTTTGTCACCGTGCACGCCGATGCGGTTCCAGCAGTCGTCGATGCGCTCGTCGGCCTGCGCAAGCAGTTGCATCGCGGATTCACCCCTCATCGTTCAGGCTCCCGTCCCGCCCGTGCAGCACGCGCCTGCAAACGCTGAGCGCCTGCCAGGTCGCCCTGGGCCGCGAGCAAGGCCGCCAGGTGCACCAAGGCCTCGGGGTGCTGCGGCTCCAGGTACAGGGCCTTGCGATAGTGGGTAAGCGCCTGGCCGGCGTCGCCTTCGGTATCACTGAGCAAGCCCAGCCAGTAGTAAACCTGCGCCGTCGGCGCGAACTGGCTCAAGTAGCGCTGGCAGGCGGCACGCGCCTGCGCACTGGCGCCCGCGTTGGCATGCCGGGCAATGCTGGCCAGCAGTTCGGCTTCGTTCTCGCCTTTGCGTTCTGCCGGCAGTGGCGCCTTGGCAGTGAACGGAAGCGCTCGCAACGGCCGCGCCAATGACGGCGTCGGCGGCGGGTACACGGGCAGGGGCAAAGGCGGCAGCGCGCGCTTGGCTGGAGGCACGGGTAGTGCGCGGGCCGGTGCCACGGCGCCCTCCTGACGCACGTAGGCGAACGATTGAGCGATACCCAGCGGGCGCATGCCCAGCCGCGCCAGCAAGCTGCCTTCGGCAGGCCCGATAAACAGCACACCCTGCGGATGAGTCAGGCGCTTGAGCACCTCGAACACGCGCTGCTGGGTGGCCACGTCGAAATAAATCAACAGATTGCGACAGAACACGAAGTCGTACAGGCCATCGCGGCTGGCCAGGGCCGGGTCCAGCACATTACCCACTTGCAGGCTGACTTGCTGGCGCACGCGATCATGCAGGCGATGGCCGTCACCGAGCGCATCGAAAAAGCGCTCGCGAAACCCCAGGTCGCTGCCGCGAAACGCATTGCGGCCATAAACGGCCTGCTCACCCTTGGCCACCGAATTGGGGCTGATGTCGATGCCATCGATCACGAACGTGCCAGGGCCCATGCCACCATCGAGCAGCGCCATGGCCAGTGAATAAGGTTCTTCGCCGGTCGAGCACGGCAGGCTGAGCAGCCGCACCGGGCGGGCGCCGGCCAGTTCTGCCAGGCGCTTGTGGGCCAGCCCCACCAGGGCCGTGAAGGATTCCGGGTAACGGAAAAACCAGGTCTCGGGGACGATGACCGCCTCGATCAGGGCCTGTTGCTCGTCCGCCGACTGCTGCAGGCGCAGCCAGTAGTCGTCCAGGTCCACGGCGTTCACGGCACTGCAGCGCTGGCGCAAGGCACGCTCGACCATCGGCGCGCCTACCGACTCCACGTCCAGGCCGATGCGCTCGTGCAAATAGCGGAAGAAACGCTGTTCAATCATGTCGGCATTCCTGGCGCAGGGGCCCCGCGTTCATCGGCGAACAACAGCTCGCGCACGGCATCTGTCAGCAGGTCATCAACGGCGATGCGCTGCACCAAGCCCTGGGCATCCTGGCGCACAGGCCCGAGGTACGCTGCGTCGCCATTGTCCAGGCCATACGGCTGGAATTCTTCGGGGCGGCAACGCAAGGTCTCGGTGGCCTGTTCAAGGATCAGCCCAAGCTGCCAGTCGCCCCGGTAACGCACCAGCACCAAGCGAGTGCTGGTGCGTTGCGCCGCCGCCTGGCCAAAGCTCAGTGCCGACAGGTCGACCACCGGCACCAGTGCGCCGCGGTGCGCAAGGATGCCCGCGACCCACGACGGCGCCTGGGCAATCGGCTTGAGCGGCCGACGCGGCAACACCTCGATCACCTCGTGCACGTCCAGGGCAAACCGCTGGTCAGCGATGCGAAACTGCAGGTACAGCGTGCCCTTGGCGTCGCTTGCCTGCGCTGCGCGGGGTTGCAAGTCGTTCATGGTCGTCAGACTTTGAAGCGCGACACGCCGCCACGCAGGCCTGCTGCCACCTGGCTGAGCTCGTCAATGGCAAAACTGGCCTGGCGCAGCGACTCGACCGTCTGGGTACTGGCATCGCTCAGTTGGGCCAACGCCTGGTTGATCTGCTCGGCGCCGGTGGCCTGGGCCTGCATGCCCTCGTTGACCATCAGCACACGCGGCGCCAGGGCCTGCACCTGATGGATGATCTGGCTGAGCTGCTCGCCCACTTGCTGCACCTCGAACATGCCGCGGCGCACTTCTTCAGAGAACTTGTCCATGCCCATGACCCCGGCCGACACCGCCGACTGGATTTCGCGCACCATCTGCTCGATGTCGTAGGTGGCCACGGCCGTCTGGTCAGCCAGGCGGCGTACCTCGGTCGCCACCACGGCGAAGCCACGGCCATATTCGCCGGCTTTTTCCGCTTCGATGGCGGCATTGAGCGACAACAGGTTGGTCTGGTCGGCCACCTTGACGATGGTCACCACCATCTGGGTGATGTTGCTGGCCTTTTCGTTGAGGATGCCGAGCTTGGCATTGACCAGGTCGGCGGCGCCCATCACCTGGTGCATGGTTTCTTCCATGCGGGCCAAGCCTTGCTGGCCGGAGCCGGCCAGGCTGGAGGCCTGATCGGCGGCAGAGGTGACCTCGGTCATGGTGCGTACCAAGTCACGCGAGGTGGCGGCGATTTCCCGCGAGGTGGCGCCGATTTCGGTGGTGGTCGCGGCAGTCTCGGTGGCGGTAGCCTGCTGCTGCTTGGACGTGGCGGCGATCTCGGTCACCGAGGTGGTCACCTGCACCGATGACCGCTGGGCCTGGGACACCAGGTTGGCCAGCGCCTCGGCCATTTCGTTGAAGCCGCTTTCAATGGCGCCGAACTCGTCCTTGCGGTCCAGGCTCAGGCGCATGCTCAGGTCGCCTGAACGCAGCCTGTCGAGGGCGTGGACGATGCGCTGCATGGGGGCGCTGATGGCGCGCATCAGTAGCAACCCGCAGATCCCGGCGGCAACGATTGCCAGCAGCAGCGAAACCATCATGCTGCCCTTGGCCGTGCTCACGGCGCTGACGATATCTTGAGTGGCAGCGTCGGCCGAAGCTCGGTTGTTCTCGATGACTTCGTTCAGGTGCTTGCGACCATCAACCCATGTGGGGGTGAGTACCTCGATGATAAGCCGTTCAGCTTCGGCATAGTTGTGCTGGCGGTAGGTGTCCAGCACCTGGCCGACGATCTTGATGTAGTTCTGTTCCAGCTCCACGAAGCTGTCGAAGCGGGCCTGGTCGTCGCTGTCCTTGATGGTGTTCTGGTAACTGGCCATGTGTTGCTTGAGGCGGTCCTCGAAGCTCTTGAACAGTTCCATATCCGCCGAGGTGATTTCGCGGTGGTTGGACAGCCCTACCAGTTGCTGGCTGGTGACGTAGCTGTCGACCCAGGCACTGCGGATCATCGAGCTGTAGTAGACCCCGGGGATGCTGTCGGTCCCCACTGCCTCCTCGGCACTTTCGATCGCCACCAGCCGCGAGTAGGCGGCTACGATCATCAGCAGCATGATGGCGATGATCACGGCGAAACTTGCCAGGATCCGTTGGCGCAAGGTCCAGTTCTTCACATTCAGCCCTCAGGAATTCACAACGAGCGGGAAAAATCGCCGAAGTATAGCCCAGGCATCCTACGCTTTTGCGGCTGAAATGCGGGTATTCAGGCATCCTTGCCTGATGGACAAGCCAAGTCGCCTGCTATTGGCCTGCGGCGAGCCGCACCTGGCTCTCCAGTTCCTGGCGCAATGCCGGGTCCAGGCGCAGCTGCCGGGCGAGTTCGTCCAGGTAGGCGCGCTCCATGAAGTTTTCCTGATCGACCATCATGACACTGGCCAGGTACATCTCGGCGGCCATTTCCGGTGTTTGCGCAGCACGCGCCACTTCGGCCGGGTCCAGCGGTTTGTTCAGCTCGTCGTGCAGCCAATGTTGCAGTTCGCGGTCCGTGTCCAGGCGGGTGAACTCGCCTTCGATCAAGGCGCGCTCGCGCTCATCGATATGGCCATCGGACTTGGCCGCTGCCACCAGTGCGCGCAGCACCGCCTGGCTGTGCTGCTCGGCCTGGGCCGGTGGCAGGCGGTCGAGGGTTTGCGGCTCGGGCGCCTGCCCTGCCCCCGGCTGGCGCGCCTGCCAGTTGCCGTAGGCCTTGTAGGCCAGCACCCCGAGCGCAGCCAGGCCACCGTAGGTCAGGGCTTTGCCGCCATATTTGCGGGCCTTCTTGCTACCCAGCAACAGGCCCAGCGCCCCTGCCCCCAACGCGCCGCCACCCACGCCGGAGAGCAGGCCGCCAAGGCCACCGGCGCTGGTGCCAGGCTTGCCTGAGCCGCCTTTACCGGCCTGTTTTTCGAGCAGTTGCTGGCCGGACTTGAGCAGTTGGTCGAGCAGTCCGCGGGTGTTCATTCAGGTACCTCCAGACGTCGCAAAAGAATGGCCAGATTAAGCCTTGCCCACGCGATCGCCACGGGGGGATTTGCTTCCGGATGTTGCATTGGCCAGCAAAAAGCCAACTAGACTCGATATCGCCAATACCTCGCGCAATCGCACTACGCTTATAACAATTGCTCCACTGCTTGCTTGATGACTGCCCCGACCCAGATCTCCAAGAAGAGGGAACACCATGTCAGCGCACAAGACCGCATTGCTCGGCGCCATGACGGGCGCGTTGTTCGCCAGCGCCAGCCTGCAGGCCGCCGAACCGCTCAACGCCCTGGGAGCCGGCGAAGGGCGCCTGGATATCGTCGCCTGGCCCGGCTACATTGAGCGCGGTGAAAGCGACAAGGCCTACGATTGGGTCACTGGCTTTGAAAAGGAAACCGGCTGCAAGGTCAGCGTCAAGACCGCCGCCACCTCGGACGAAATGGTCAGCCTGATGACCAAGGGTGGCTACGACCTGGTCACCGCCTCGGGCGACGCGTCGCTGCGGCTGATCGCCGGCAAGCGGGTACAGCCGATCAACACCGCGCTGATCCCCAACTGGAAAAACATCGACCCGCGCCTGCAAAACGGCGGCTGGTACGTGGTCGACAAGCAAGCCTACGGCACCCCGTACCAATGGGGGCCGAACGTGCTGCTGTACAGCACCACGGTATTCAAGCAGCCGCCGACCAGCTGGGGCGTGGTCTTCGAACCGCAAAACCTGCCCGACGGCAAGCCGAACAAAGGCCGCGTGCAAGCCTACGACGGGCCGATCTACATCGCCGATGCGGCGCTGTACCTGAAGTCGGCCAAGCCGGAACTGGGCATCCAGGACCCCTACGAACTGAACGAGACCCAGTACAAAGCGGTGCTCGAACTGTTGCGCCAGCAACAGCCGCTGATTCACCGCTACTGGCATGACGCCACGGTGCAGATGAGCGATGTGAAGAACGAAGGCGTGGCCGCGTCCAGCTCCTGGGGCTACATGGTCAACGGCCTGAAAGCGGAGAAGCAGCCGGTGGCCTCGACCATTCCGAAAGAAGGCGCCACGGGCTGGGCCGACACCACCATGCTGCACAGCGAGGCCAAGCACCCCAACTGTGCCTACAAATGGATGGACTGGTCGCTGCAACCGAAGGTGCAAGGTGATGTGGCTGCCTGGTTCGGCTCGTTGCCGGCAGTGCCTGCAGCCTGCACCGGCAGCGAACTGCTGGGCGCCGAAGGGTGCAAAACCAATGGCTTCGACAACTTCGACAAGATCGCCTTCTGGAAGACCCCGCAGGCCCAGGGTGGCAAGTTCGTGCCGTACAGCCGTTGGACGCAGGATTACATTGCGATCATGGGTGGACGCTAAGGTCGAATGAGCCTGTCCCGGCCCTTTCGCGGGGCAAGCCCGCTCCCACAAGGGCAGCGTCGCTATGGCCCCTGCGGGCTTGCCCCGCGAAAGGGCCGGTGCAGGCACTACAAGCACAGCTGAGTACCGCCCATGCCCCTAGCCGTCCAGTTCACCCACGTTTCACGCACCTTCGGCGAGGTCAAGGCCGTCGACCAGGTCAGCATCGACATCGAAGATGGCGAGTTCTTTTCCATGCTCGGCCCTTCCGGCTCGGGCAAGACCACCTGCCTGCGCCTGATCGCAGGCTTCGAACAACCCAACACTGGCTCGATCCGCATCCATGGCGTCGAAGCTGCAGGCGTGCCGCCCTACCAACGCGACGTCAACACCGTGTTCCAGGACTACGCACTGTTCCCGCACATGAACGTGCGCGACAACATCGCCTACGGCCTCAAGGTCAAAGGCGTGGCCAAGGCCGAGCGCCACGCCCGCGCTGAAGAGGCCTTGGCGATGGTGGCGCTGGCCGGTTACGGTGCGCGCAAACCGGCGCAGCTGTCCGGCGGCCAGCGACAGCGCGTCGCCCTCGCCCGCGCCCTGGTCAACCGCCCACGGGTGCTGTTGCTCGACGAACCGCTAGGTGCACTGGACCTGAAGCTGCGTGAGCAGATGCAGGGCGAACTGAAAAAACTCCAGCGCCAGCTGGGGATCACCTTCATCTTCGTCACCCACGACCAGACCGAAGCGCTGTCGATGTCCGACCGGGTCGCGGTGTTCAACCGCGGCCGCATCGAACAGGTCGACACCCCGCGCAACCTGTACATGAAGCCGGCCACTACCTTCGTCGCCGAGTTCGTCGGCACCTCGAACGTGGTGCGCGGCGCGTTGGCCGAGCAGCTCAATGGCAGCCCCGCGCCGTTTTCCATCCGCCCCGAGCATATCCGCCTGGGCGAACAAGCCGCTGCCAGCCATGAAGTGCAAGTCAGCGGCCTGTTGCACGACGTGCAGTATCAAGGCAGCGCGACCCGCTTCGAGCTGCAGTTGGACAGCGGCCAGCTGCTGACAGTAAGCCAGGCCAACGACCGCTGGCAGGCACAGCCGCCCACCTGGCAGGCCGGCCAGCGGGTGCTGGCGCGCTGGCCCCGTGAAGCGATGACGGCGCTGCAGGAAACCGTGCTCGACGAGGGCCGCTGAGATGAACGCCCCGCGCGCCAACCCAAGCCCGCTGCGCAGGTTCTCTAACCTGTTATACCGGCGCCCCAACCTCTACCTGATGCTGCTGTTGATCCCGCCACTGACCTGGTTCGGGGCGATCTACCTGGGCTCGTTGCTGAACCTGCTGTGGCAGGGGTTCTATACCTTCGACGACTTCACCATGGCGGTGACCCCGGACCTGACCCTGGGCAATTTCGCGGCGCTGTTCAACCCGTCGAACTTCGACATCATCCTGCGCACCTTGGGCATGGCAGTGGCAGTCTCGCTGGCCAGCGCGGTGCTGGCCTTCCCGATCGCCTACTACATGGCGCGCTACACCAGCGGCAAGACCAAGGCATTTTTCTACATCGCGGTGATGATGCCGATGTGGGCCAGCTACATCGTCAAGACTTACGCCTGGACCTTGCTGCTGGCCAAAGGCGGCGTGGCCCAATGGTTCGTCCAGGTGCTGCACCTGGACGGCCTGCTGCAGGCGGTGCTGACAGTGCCTGGCGTTGGCGGCAGTACCCTGTCGACCTCGCACCTGGGGCGCTTCATGGTGTTCGTGTACATCTGGCTGCCGTTCATGATCCTGCCGATTCAGGCCTCGCTGGAGCGCTTGCCGCCGTCCTTGCTGCAAGCGTCGGCGGACCTGGGGGCCAGGCCCAGGCAAACCTTCTGGCAGGTGATTTTGCCGCTGTCGATCCCGGGCATTGCCGCAGGGTCAATCTTCACCTTCTCCCTGACCCTGGGCGACTTCATCGTGCCGCAGCTGATCGGCCCGCCCGGTTACTTCATCGGCAGCATGGTCTATGCCCAACAAGGGGCGATCGGCAACATGCCAATGGCCGCCGCGTTTACCTTGGTGCCTATCGTGCTGATCGCGGTCTACTTGTCCATCGTCAAGCGCCTGGGGGCATTCGATGCACTCTGAAAACGCATCAACCGGCTTGCGCCTGGCGGCCTGGGGCGGGTTGCTGTTCCTGCACTTCCCGATCCTGATCATCGTCCTCTATGCCTTCAACACCGAAGACGCGGCGTTCAGCTTCCCGCCCCAGGGCTTTACCCTGAAGTGGTTCAGCGTGGCCTTCGCTCGCCCGGATGTGCTCGAAGCCATCAAGCTGTCGCTGCAGGTTGCCTGCCTGGCCACACTGATTGCCCTGGTGCTCGGCACCCTGGCCTCGGCGGCGCTGTACCGGCGCAGCTTTTTTGGCAAGGAGGGCATCTCGCTGATGCTGATTTTGCCGATTGCCCTGCCCGGCATCATCACCGGTATCGCCCTGCTCTCCGCGTTCAAGAGCCTGGGCATCGAACCTGGCCTGTTCACCATCGTGGTCGGCCACGCGACCTTCTGCGTGGTGATCGTCTACAACAACGTCATCGCCCGCCTGCGGCGGACCTCGCAAAGCCTGATCGAAGCCTCGATGGACCTGGGCGCGGATGGCTGGCAGACCTTCCGCTACATCATCCTGCCCAACCTCGGCTCGGCGCTGCTGGCAGGTGGCATGCTGGCCTTCGCTTTGTCGTTCGACGAAATCATCGTGACCACCTTTACCGCAGGGCACGAACGCACGCTGCCGATCTGGTTGCTCAACCAGCTCAGCCGCCCGCGCGACGTGCCCGTGACCAATGTGGTCGCCATGCTGGTGATGCTGGTGACCATGCTGCCGATCCTCGGCGCCTATTACCTGACCCGCGGCGGCGAAAGCGTCGCGGGCAGTGGCAAATGACCCTGGAGGAGTCTTCCATGCAAACGCAGATGCTGATCAACGGCCACCTGGTCGCCGGCGAGGGGCCGGCCTGGACGGTGCTCAACCCCGCCTCGGGCAGCGCCCTGGCGCAAATCAACGAAGCCAGCGAAGCGCAGGTCGACAGCGCCGTGCGTGCCGCCGACCAGGCCTTCGAGGGCTGGTCACAAGCCAGCCCCAAGGACCGCTCCCTGGCATTGCTGGCGCTGGCCGATACCATCGAGCAGCATGGCGAGGAACTGGCCCGGCTCGAATCGCAAAACTGCGGCAAGCCCTTCAGTGCTGCGCTGAATGACGAAATCCCGGCGATTGCCGACGTGTTCCGCTTTTTCGCCGGGGCGGCGCGCTGCCTGGGCGGCTCGGCGGCCGGCGAGTACTTGCCAGGGCACACCTCGATGATCCGCCGCGACCCACTGGGCGTGGTCGCCTCGATCGCACCGTGGAACTACCCGCTGATGATGTTGGCCTGGAAGGTCGCGCCGGCCCTGGCAGCCGGCAACACCGTAGTGATCAAACCGTCCGAACTGACGCCGCTCACCGCACTGCGCCTGGGCGAACTGGCGCAGGGCCTGCTGCCGCCTGGCGTGCTCAACATCCTCTTCGGCCGTGGCCAAACCGTCGGCACGCCGCTGGTCACCCACCCGAACGTGCGCATGGTGTCGCTGACCGGTTCGATCCCCACCGGCGCGCACATCATCAGCGCCACCGCCGACAGTGTGAAGCGCATGCACATGGAGCTGGGCGGCAAGGCGCCGGTGCTGGTGTTCGACGATGCCGACATTGACGCCGCCATCGAGGGTATCCGCACGTTCGGCTTCTACAACGCCGGCCAGGACTGCACCGCGGCTTGCCGCCTGTATGTGCAGGACGGCATCTACGAGCCATTCGTGCAACGCCTGGGCGAAGCGGTGGCCAGCCTCAAGCCCGGCCTGCAGGACGCCGAGGACACGGAACTGGGGCCGCTGATCAGTGCCCAGCACCGCGACAAGGTCGCAGGCCTTGTGGAGCGGGCTATCGCCCAACCGCACATTCGCCTGGTGACCGGTGGCAAGGCGATCGAGGGCGACGGCTTCTTCTTCGAGCCAACCGTACTGGCCGATGCTCTGCAGGATGACGAGATCGTGCGCAATGAGGTATTTGGCCCAGTGGTCTCGGTGACCCGCTTCACCGACGAGGCGCAGGCGCTGGCGTGGGCCAACGACTCCAACTACGGCCTGGCATCATCGGTGTGGACCCGCGACACCGGCCGCGCCCATCGCCTGGCGGCGCGCTTGCAGTACGGCTGCACCTGGGTGAATACCCACTTCATGCTGGTCAGCGAAATGCCCCATGGCGGGCAGAAGCATTCGGGGTATGGGAAGGATATGTCGGTGTATGGGCTGGAGGACTACACCTGTGTGCGGCATGTGATGATCAAGCATTGAGTTGGGGCTTGTCAGTGGATTTGTAGCGCCTCGAGATCGAGCGCCGCCCGCGCGGCGCTTCGCAGCACAAGGCTGCTCCTACATCTGTTTCGGGCCAGTCACGCCTGTGCCTGCGCGCGCGACCACCTTGTTTGTACGTCTCGATATCAAGGCGGGCGCCAAGGAGCCGCGCGCCCATGGCAGGAATAATTGGCCCGAAATAAATGTAGGAGCAGCCTTGTGCTGCGAAGCGCCGCGCGGGCGGCGCTCGATGTCAGCACCCCCTTACACCCAAAGCCAGACACCCGCAAACCACTCAGTCTAATCCCGCAAATCCGACTCATGAATCGGGTTAGCCCGGCTGGTAGCCCGTTGATACTGCGCCGGCCAGGTGGCCTTGTTGCCGCCCAGGTCATCGTCGGCATGCAGCGGCCAGTAAGGGTCGCGCAGCAGTTCGCGGGCCAGGAAGATGACGTCCGCCTGGCCGGTACGCAGGATGTGCTCGGCCTGGGCCGGCTCGGTGATCATGCCCACAGTGCCGGTGGCGATTTCCGACTCTTTGCGCACGCGCTCGGCGAAGCGGGTCTGGTAGCCTGGGCCGGTCGGGATCTCGGCGTTGACCGACGTGCCGCCGGATGAAACATCGATAAGGTCGACGCCTAGCGAGCGCAGGCGCCGTGCCAACTCGACGGTTTCGTCAGGGTTCCAGCCGTCTTCGACCCAATCGGTCGCCGAGACCCGCACGAACACTGGCAAATCGTCCGGCCAGACATCACGCACCGCCTGGGTGACGTCGAGGGTCAGGCGGATGCGGTTTTCAAAGCAGCTGCCGTACTTGTCACGCCGCTGGTTACTCAGTGGCGAGAGAAACTGATGCAGCAAATAGCCATGGGCGGCATGCACCTCGACCACTTTGAACCCCGCCGTCAGCGCGCGTCGAGCGGCATCGGCGAAAGCCTGGACGATACCGGCGATCTCCCCTTCCGACAGCTCGTGAGGCACTGCATGTTCAGGGTCGAAAGCGATCTTCGACGGCCCGACCGGCTGCCAGCCACCATCCTCGGCCTTCAGGCTGCCATGCTTGCCTAACCAGGGCCGGTGCGTGCTGGCCTTACGCCCAGCGTGGGCAAGTTGCACCCCAGGCACGGCGCCTTGGGCGGTAATAAAACGGGTGATGCGCTGCAGCGGGGCAATCTGTTCGTCATGCCACAGGCCGAGGTCTTCGGCGGTGATACGGCCGTCAGGGGTGACGGCGGTCGCTTCGGTAATGACCAGGCCCGCACCACCGACGGCGCGGCTACCCAAATGGACAAGATGCCAGTCGTTGGCCAAGCCATCGACAGCGGAATACTGGCACATCGGCGAAACCGCGATGCGGTTGGGCAACGTCAGCTTACGCAGGGTGTAAGGCTCGAGCAGCAGGCTCATGAGGGCACCTCCCAAGGACTCCAATGGTGATCCGGCCCGGACACTCAATTGCACGTCCCTGGCCCAGGTCCGGTCATAACTTCAGACTAGACCAGAATGGGTGGGGGGGGGTCCATGGGATTTGGGGTGGAATGCTGGGTGTTTGGTTTGATGAGGCAAGGCCTCCAGGTGTATGCCGGCAGGTTTGCAGCGCCTATGAGATCGAGCGCCGCCCGCGCGGCGCTTCGCAGCACAAGGCTGCTCCCACATCTGTTTCGGGCCAATTATTCCTGTGCTATAGGCGCGCGCACCCTAGGTGGATGGCTGGAGATTGATTAAAAACAGCGATGCCCCTTCGATATCGACGGGGCAGACAAGGCGAACAGAGGTGATCTCACAGAAGTGACTGGCCCGAAACAAATGTAGGAGCAGCCTTGTGCTGCGAAGCGCCGCGCGGGCGGCGCTCGATATCCGCCGCACCACAACACCCAAGCCAATCACCTTGAAACCGTCAGCGCGGCTCCATGTGGGCAATCATCAACTGCACGCTCTCATTACCGCGAAACTCGTTCACATCCAGCTTGTACGCCAGCTCCACCCAACGCACGGTAGGGTTCGGCCACACCTCGCGGTCGACGCCGAAGGCAATGCCATCAAGCTTCACCGAGCCACATTCGCTCTTGAGCACCACTTTCAGGTGCCGCTCGCCGACCACTCGCTGCTCGACCAGCTGAAACACACCATGGAACAACGGCTCTGGGAAGTGCTGCCCCCATGGCCCGGCGTGGCGCAGGGCCTTGGCCAGGTCGAGGTGAAACTCTTCCACGGCCAGGCTGCCATCCGACAGAAGCCGGCCGGTAAGGTCTTCTTCGCGCAGCTGGCGCCGCACTTCCTGGTCAAACGCCTCGGCGAATGCCGGGAAGTTGCCTTCAGGCAACGACAACCCGGCGGCCATGGCGTGCCCGCCGAATTTGCTGATCAACTGCGGATGGCGCGCCGCCACCGCATCCAGCGCATCGCGGATGTGAAAACCCGGCACCGAACGTGCCGAGCCCTTGAGCATGCCGTCGCCGGCATCGGCAAAGGCAATGGTCGGCCGGTGATAACGTTCCTTCAAGCGTGAGGCAAGGATCCCGATCACGCCTTGGTGCCAGTCGGCATCGAACAGGCACAAGCCGTACGGCATCGATTCGACGGGCAGGTCCTTGAGCTGGGCCAGCGCCTCGCGCTGCATGCCCTGCTCGATTGACTTGCGGTCCTGGTTGAGGTCGTCCAGCTGCTGGGCCATTTCCTGGGCCAGGGCGGCGTCTTCGCACAGCAGGCATTCGATGCCCAGGCTCATGTCGTCCAAGCGCCCAGCCGCGTTCAAGCGCGGGCCAAGAATGAAGCCCAGGTCGGTGGAGGTGATGCGCCGGTGATCACGGCGGGCCACCTCAAGAATCGCCTTGAGCCCTGGCCGAGCGCGGCCGGCGCGAATGCGTTCGAGGCCCTGGTGCACCAGGATGCGGTTGTTGGCGTCCAGCGGCACCACGTCGGCGACGCTGCCCAGCGCCACCAGGTCGAGCAGCTCGCCGATGTTCGGCTGTGCTTGCGTGTCGTAGCGCCCCAAGCTGCGCAGGCGTGCGCGCAAGGCCATGAGCACATAGAAGATCACCCCGACCCCGGCCAGCGACTTGCTAGGGAAGTCACAGCCCGGCTGGTTCGGGTTGATGATCGCATCGGCGTCGGGCAATTGTTCGCCCGGCAAGTGGTGGTCGGTGACCAGCACCTTGAGCCCCGCCGCCTTGGCTGCCGCCACGCCATCGACACTGGAGATGCCGTTGTCGACGGTGATCAGCAACTGCGGCTGACGCTGCAGTGCGACGTCGACGATCTCCGGCGTCAGGCCATAGCCGAATTCGAAGCGGTTGGGCACCAGGTAATCGACGTGCGCCGCGCCCAGCAAACGCAGGCCCAGCACGCCAACGGTGCTGGCAGTGGCACCGTCGGCGTCGAAGTCGCCGACGATAAGAATGCGCTGGCGCTGGTCGAGGGCTTCGACCAGCAGGTCTACCCCCGCCTCGATGCCTTTGAGTTGCTGGTACGGCAACAGCCGCGCCAGGCTTTTGTCCAGTTCGGCCTCGGTCTGCACGCCGCGGGCGGCATACAGACGGGTCAACAAGGGTGGCAGGTTACCCAGCAAGGGCAAGGTCGACGGCAGGGGGCGAGGTTCGATACGCATGGGGTCTTCGGCAATCAGGAAAGGGTCAGGTCAGCCACGCTCACCGAGCAGCCACTCCAGCTGCACTTCGTGCTGGCCACGGTCATCGGTGACGAACACCGTGCCTTCGCTGATCATCACGTCCCACTTGATGCTGCGCGGCATGTCGGTGGCCAGGGTTTCCAGCACCTCCTGCGGCACTGCAGCGATGTTCAGGTTCTTCAGGCCCTTGACCGCAGGCACCACCTTGCTCTCCCACACCCGCAGGCTACCGTAGGCCAGCAGGCTGGTGCGCTCGGTGCGACGGGAGCACCAGGTCAGGCGGTCGGCATCCGGTTGGCCGACTTCGATCCAGTGCAGGACGCGATCGTCCAGGCTCTTTTCCCACAACGCCGGTTCGTCGACATCCGACAGACCACGACCAAACGACAATTGCTCGTTGTACCAGAGTGCGTAGGCCAACAGACGAACGGCCATACGCTCTTCGGTTTCCGAAGGGTGACGGGCAATGGTCTGCTTGACGCTTTGGTAGACGTTGCGATCGAGGTCAGTCAGATTCAGTTCGAATTTGTAGGTAGTGGACGGCTGGGCCATGGTCGACGGGCTTCTTGCGCAAAGAAAAGTCACACAGTCTAACCGATCCTGCCCCTCGTTGCGCCGCGGCAGTATCTGCCGCTTCGGAGCTATGATAAAACCACGGCTCTGCCCAGTTGCCACGGATGCCCCATGTCTACGCCCAGCAAACCCCTCGCCGGCCTGAAAGTCATCGAACTCGGGACCCTGATCGCTGGCCCGTTCGCGTCGCGCATCTGTGCCGAGTTCGGTGCCGAGGTGATCAAGGTCGAGTCCCCCGACGGCGGCGACCCGCTGCGCAAATGGCGCAAGATGTACGAAGGCACGTCGCTGTGGTGGTTCGTGCAGGCACGCAACAAACAGTCACTGACCCTCAACCTCAAGCACCCGGACGGCCGCGAGATCCTCAAGCGCCTGCTGGCCGAGGCCGATATCCTGATCGAGAACTTCCGCCCCGGGGTGCTGGAAAAGCTCGGCCTGGGCTGGGATGTGCTGCACGCGCTCAACCCGCGCTTGGTCATGGTACGCCTGTCGGGTTTCGGCCAGACCGGGCCGATGAAAGACCAGCCAGGTTTTGGCGCAGTGGGCGAGTCCATGGGCGGCCTGCGCTACATCACCGGCTTTGACGACCGCCCGCCCGTGCGCACCGGTATCTCCATCGGTGATTCGATTGCCGCGCTGTGGGGGGTGATCGGGGCCTTGATGGCGTTGCGGCACCGCGAGGTCAACGGCGGCCAGGGCCAAGTGGTGGACGTGGCACTGTACGAGGCGATCTTTGCCATGATGGAAAGCATGGTCCCGGAATTCGACGTCTTCGGTTTCATCCGCGAACGCACCGGCAATATCATGCCCGGCATCACGCCCTCCTCCATCCACACCAGTGCCGATGGCAAGCATGTGCAGATCGGCGCCAATGGCGATGCGATCTTCAAGCGTTTCATGCAGGCCATAGGCCGCGCCGACTTGGCCGAAGACCCTTCATTGGCCACCAACGATGGCCGCGACCTGCGCCGTGACGAGCTCTATGGGGTGATCGACCGCTGGGCCAACAGCCAGCCGCTTGAGCAGCTCATGCAGGTGCTCACCACCGCCGAAGTACCTGCAAGCCGCATCTATTCTGCCGAGGACATGTTCAACGACCCGCAATACCTGGCGCGGGAAATGTTCCTGCAGGCGCGCCTGCCAGACGGCAAACCCTTCAAGATGCCAGGCATCGTACCCAAGCTTTCGGAAACACCCGGCTCCACCGAGTGGGTCGGCCCTGCGCTGGGCGAACACACTGACGCACTCCTCACCGCCCTGGGCTACGACGCGGCCGCCATCGCCGGCCTGCGCGAAGCAGGCGCGGTCTGACGCCTGCCGCCGCCGATGCGAGCTGCCCACGGGTTACGCACCCTGCTTTTACTGTGCGCGCTGCTGCCTGCACTGGCCGTGCCGCACGCGGCGGCCAAGGAGCGCTTGTTGTGGCTGGTTCGTGACCTGCCGCCCTTCACCATTTTTGAAGGGACAGAGAAAGGCCAAGGGGTCATTGACCGCCTACTGCCACTGCTGATCGAGCAGATGCCCGAATACGATCACAGTATCGTCCGGGTAAACCGTGCCCGCGGTATCCAGATGCTTCAGGACCCGAACACTTTTACCTGCGACCCGACCTTGCTATGGACGCCGGAGCGTGCCGAGTACGTGCACTTTTCCATACCGTCGCTGGGGGTGTTGAGCGGGGGGCTGGTGGTGCGCAAGGCAGGTGAGGCACTGCTGGCGCCGTTTCTCACCGACAACGAGGTCGACCTGCCCGGGCTGATGAGCCACACCCCGTTGAAGCTCGGCATCGTCGCCGAGCGCAGCTATGGCACGCAGATCGACGAGATCCTGCGCCAATTGCCAGGCTCAGCACTCAGCCGCCACTACGGCAACGATGCCACCGCCAACCAGTTGCAGATGCAACAACTGGGGCGCCTGCACATGGTGATGGGGTATTGGCCAGAAGTGCGTTACCTGATCCAGCAACAAGGCGGGTCACTGGGTGACTACCAGTTTCATCCGGTTCGGGGCGTGAACCGCTATCAGTTTCTGCATGTGGGCTGCTCAGACTCGGCACTGGGTCGCGAGGCCGTTGCGCATATCGACCAGCTATTGCCCACGCTACGCCAAGAGACCTTGCCAGGGCTCTATGCCCGGTGGCTGGACCCTGAGTTGCAGGCAACGTACCTGGAACAGAGCAAGCAGTTTTTCAAACAACCCTAGTACTGCAGACAAAAGAAACCCCGGAACGCTGGGGAGGACGCCCGGGGCTAATTGAAAGTCCCTTGGGACTTCCCGTGACAGCCTGCCAGCACCGGAGCAATGCGCTGGCTAGCTGCCCTTACTGTGTCTGATAAGCAATTCAGGCAAAGGTTCCCGGCATTTGCTGTCGCTGTTGCAAGGCAGCAATCACACAGGGCTGCAAGCGGCCTTCGGCAATCTGCAGGTCACGGTGCAAACCATCTACCAGGTCAATGAGCAGGCGCTGTTCCTGCAACTGGCGCAGGCTCACCGTGCGTTGCAGGGTGATGCCTTCAAGGCTGTCAAAGACGGTCAATTGGCGGTTGCCACTGGCATCGGCAACGCCCAGGTGCGTCTGGTAGGGGGTCAGGGCTTCGTTCAGCAGTCTGCAGATTCTTTCCATCCGGATCACTCGCTGCGTGGTGGGCTATGGAGAAACTGACCAACAAGCGCAGCACAAAGTTCGAAACGCTGCGGCTGTTTCAGTGAGCATGCGGGGCGCAGGTGACAGTTTGAATACGCCCGCCCAGGCGCTGAAGTGCGCGTTGCAGATGGGCCATGGAAAGTGGCCACGGCAGCTCGGCGATGACCCACAGCCCCCGTCGCTTCGCCTCCAAGGCCAGGTTCTGCTGTTCGGGTGTGGCTTGGCCGACGAACAACAAGGCGCGCAAGGCGTGGCTACCTGCAAGTTTTTTCAACAGCGCAAGCCCTGCCCTTTTGGGCATGGCGTGATCGAGGATCAGCAAGTCAGGGCAACGCTTAGCGCTCAGGCACGCGTGCAGGTCAGCGGCTTCTTCAGTGATGCGCACATTGAAGATGCCTTGGGCATTGAATGCCTGATGCAGGAGGATTTGATGGGAAGGGCGTGCCTGGTGAATCAGCACATAAGGCCTGGACATGAGCCACTCCTGGAAGAAGGACTGGCAAATCTAGGCAACATCCCAAGAGGGTTAAATAGGAAATATCCGAAATATCAGATGGAAAACCAGACAATCAAGGGCCGCTAAGCAGCCCTTGATATCACCGCAATTAAAGCGGCTTACCGCGGTTACCATGCTGGCTGACAAAGCCCTGAACGGCCTTCAGGTCATTGGCCAGCACCGTGCAACGCTCTTCGCGGCTGAACAGATCGGCCAGGTGTGCAGGCAATTCCAGCGCCTTGCCAACACCTGCCTTCTCCACGGCTTCCGGGAACTTGACCGGATGCGCGGTACCCAGCACCACCATCGGCGTATCCAGGCTACGACGGCACTCGCGGGCGGCCTTGACGCCGATCGCGGTATGCGGGTCGAGCACTTCGCCGGTGCTGGCGAACACTTCGGCGATGGTCTCGCAGGTCTGCTCGTCACTGACGGCCAGCGAGTCGAACAGTTTGCGCGCTTCGGTCCAGCGGTCTTCGTCAACGCTGAAACCGCCACCCTGCTTGAAGTTGTCCATCAACGCGGCAATGGCTGCACCGTTCCGGCCGTGCAGGTCGAACAGCAGGCGCTCGAAGTTGGACGACACCATGATGTCCATCGACGGCGACAGGGTCGCGTGCAGGGTTTCCTTGACGTACTGGTTGCCGCTCATGAAGCGGTGCAGGATGTCGTTACGGTTGGTGGCGACCACCAGCTGGCTGATCGGCAGGCCCATGTTGCGTGCCAGGTAACCGGCGAAGATGTCGCCGAAGTTGCCGGTGGGCACCGAGAACGCCACCGAGCGGGCTGGGCCGCCCAACTGCAGGGCTGCGTGGAAGTAGTAGACGATCTGGGCCATGATCCGCGCCCAGTTGATCGAGTTGACGGCCACCAGGCGGGTGCCCTTGAGGAACGACTGGTCGGCGAAGCTGGCCTTGACCATCTCCTGGCAGTCGTCGAAGTTGCCTTCGATGGCGATGTTGTGGATGTTGTCGCCGAAGATGGTGGTCATCTGCCGACGCTGTACTTCCGACACGCGCTGGTGCGGGTGCAGGATGAAGATGTCGACGTTGTCGCAGCGGCGGCAACCTTCGATGGCAGCGGAGCCGGTGTCACCGCTGGTGGCACCGACGATCACCACACGCTCGCCGCGCTTGACCAGCACGTGGTCGAGCAGGCGGCCGAGCAGCTGCAGGGCAAAGTCCTTGAAGGCCAGGGTCGGGCCGTGGAACAGCTCCATCACCCACTCGTTGCTGTTCAACTGGCGCAGCGGCGCCACGGCGGCGTGGGTGAACGCGCCGTAGGTTTCCTCGAGGATCTTTTTGAAGTCGGCGTCGGCGATGCTACCGGCGACGAACGGGCGCATCACGCGGAAGGCCAGTTCGTGATACGGCAGGCCAGCCCAGGAAGCGATCTCTTCCTGGGTGAAGCGCGGCAGGTTTTCAGGGACGTACAGGCCGCCGTCGCTGGCCAGGCCAGCCAGCAGGACATCTTCGAAATTCAGGGCCGGTGCCTGGCCACGGGTGCTGATATAGCGCATGGTGCAAACCTTCGATACTGAGGCCGGGGCCGCGTGCGCGGCCCGACGGCATGATTCGTTAATTGAGCTGTTCGACGCGGATGCGCACGACCTTGCCGACCACATCCTGCAGGGCTTCCAGGGCGACAATGGCGTCGTTGATGCCCTGCTCGACCACGCGATGGGTTAGCAGAATCATCGGCACCAGGCCGTCCTGTTCCTCGGCTTCCTTCTGCATGATCGACTCGATGTTGATGCCACGCTCCGAGAGGATGCTGGCCACCTGGGCCAGCACGCCGGGGTGATCCTTGGCCTGGATGCGCAGGTAGTAGGCGCTTTCACAGGCTTCGATCGGCAGAATCGGGTGCGCCGACAGCGAGTCTGGCTGGAAGGCCAGGTGCGGCACGCGGTTTTCCGGGTCTGAGGTCATTGCGCGTACCACGTCGACCAGGTCGGCGACGACCGACGAAGCGGTCGGCTCCATACCGGCACCTGCGCCGTAGTACAGGGTCGAACCGGCGGCGTCGCCGTTGACCATGACCGCGTTCATCACGCCGTTGACGTTGGCGATCAGGCGATCGCTCGGGATCAATGTCGGGTGCACGCGCAGCTCGATGCCTTCAGCCGTGCGACGCGCGACGCCCAGGTGCTTGATGCGGTAGCCCAGGGCCTCGGCGTAGTTCACGTCAGCGGTGGTCAGCTGGGTGATGCCTTCGGTGTAGGCCTTGTCGAACTGCAGCGGGATGCCAAAGGCGATGGACGCCAGGATGGTCAGCTTGTGGGCCGCATCGATGCCCTCGACGTCGAAGGTCGGGTCGGCTTCGGCATAACCCAGGGCCTGGGCTTCGGCCAGCACGTCCGGGAAGGCACGGCCTTTTTCGCGCATTTCGGTGAGGATGAAGTTACCGGTGCCGTTGATGATGCCGGCCAGCCAGTTGATACGGTTGGCCGACAGGCCTTCACGGATCGCCTTGATCACCGGGATGCCACCGGCAACCGCCGCTTCGAAGGCGACGATGACGCCCCTCTCGCGGGCCTTGGCAAAGATTTCGTTGCCATGCACGGCGATCAGCGCCTTGTTCGCGGTGACCACGTGTTTGCCGTTTTCGATGGCCTTGAGCACCAGGTCGCGGGCGATGGTGTAACCACCGATCAGCTCGATGACGATGTCGATTTCCGGGTTGGTCGCAACGTCGAACACATCAGCGGTAATGGGGGTACCGGTAATCTGGCAGTTCGGGTTCTGCGAGCGCATGGCAATCTGTGCCACTTCAATACCGCGCCCGGCACGGCGGGCAATCTCCTCGGCGTTGCGCTGAAGTACATTGAAGGTTCCGCCACCGACGGTCCCCAACCCACAGATGCCTACTTTGACCGGTTTCACTGTGAACTCCCCATTGAACGGCCGGCACCTGCGCCGACCGTGAAACATGCCGTCACCCCATGACGACGGCGTACTGTATTGATTACTTGGCTGCTTGCTGCTGGCCGGCCAGGGCCAACTTGGCCACTTGCGGCGCCGGCTGGTAGCCCGGGATTACCTGGCCGCTTTCGAGGACGATCGCCGGCGTGCCGTTGACGCCGATCGACTGGCCCAGCTGGAACTGCTTGCTGACCGGGTTGGCGCACTTGGCGGCCTTGATTTCCTTACCCTCGACCATCTTGTCCAGCGCCGCACGGCGGTCGCTGGAGCACCAGACTGCCTGCAACTGCTGATCACCTGGCGAACCGAGGCCCTGGCGCGGGAAGGCGACATAGCGCACTTCGATACCGCGGCGGTTGAGCTCCGGCACTTCGGCGTGCAGCTTGTGGCAGTACGGGCAGGTGGTGTCGGTGAACACGGTGATGTGCGACTTGGTCTCGCCCTTGGCAGGATAAACCACCATCTCGGCGGCTGGAATGCCGTTGATGAGCTTGGCAACGCCTTGGCGCTCGGTCTTCTCGGTCAGGTTGACCGGCTTGCCGTCCTGGATCTGGTACAGGTAGCCCTGCATGACGAACTGGCCGTCAGCACTGGCGTACAGCACGCGGCCGCCCTGCAGCTTGACTTCATACAGGCCATTGAGCGGGCTGCTGGCGACGCTTTCAACCGGCACTTCCAGTTCGAGGTTCTGCAACGACTTGCGAATGGCCTGCTCGGCACCGGCATTGCTGTCGGTTGCCGCGGCAACGGCAAAGGTACTGGCCAGCGCCAACGCGGCGGCGGCGAAAATCTGGGTCACGCGCATGGGAACTCCTGAAGGCGGACAGGGGCCGGAGGGCGTCGCCTGCGGAAAAAACGCGGCGACCGTGCGGCCCTTGGTGCAAACCGCCCAAGCCTACCACAACACGCTAGCCGTGAAGGGGTCTGCGAGTACCGGTCGGCGGAACATGAAAATCATTCATCCACGCGGGTGATGCTGGGCGTGCAGTTGCTGCAGACGGGCTTTGGCCACGTGGGTGTAGATCTGCGTGGTCGACAGGTCGCTGTGGCCCAGCAGCATTTGTACCACGCGCAGGTCGGCGCCGTGGTTGAGCAGGTGGGTTGCGAAGGCATGGCGCAGGGTATGCGGCGACAGCGATTTGTCGATCCCGGCGACCTGTGCCTGGTGCTTGATACGGTGCCAGAAGGTCTGGCGGGTCATCTGCTCGCCGCGCAGGCTGGGGAACAGCACATCGCTCGGGCGCCCGTTCAGCAGCTCGGGGCGGCCATTGCGCAGGTAGCGTTCCAGCCATACCACCGCCTCTTCCCCCATCGGCACCAGGCGCTCCTTGCTGCCCTTGCCCATCACCCGCAACACGCCCTGGCGCAGGTTGACCTGATCGAGCGTCAGGCTGACCAGTTCGGTCACGCGCAGGCCACAGGCATAAAGGACTTCGAGCATGGCGCGGTCGCGCTGGCCGATGGCTTCGCCGAGGTCCGGCGCCTGCAGCAACGCCTCGACGTCGGCTTCTGACAAGGATTTGGGCAACGGCCGGCCCAGCTGCGGCATCTCGACCTGCAAGGTGGGGTCGACAGCGATCAGCTTTTCCCGCAGCAAGTAACGAAAGAAGCCACGCAGCCCAGACAGAAAGCGTGCTGTAGAACGTGGCTTGTAGGCTTGGTCGAGGCGCCAGGCCAGGTGATCGAGGATCAGCTCACGCCCCGCGTCAGGCAAGGCCACGCCCTGCTCCTGCAGCCAGCCATTGAACAGCGCCAGGTCGCTGCGGTACGAAACCCGGGTGTTGTCGGACAGGCCTTTTTCCAGCCACAGGGCATCGAGAAACTGGTCAATCAGGGGGTGGTCGAGGGCGGGCATGAAAACTCGGTGGCAAACGACGAAATGACGCTTAGTCTTTCATAACAACGCCGGCATAGGGAGCCCGCATGAACGAACAGCAGATCCTGCTCAGCGTCGCGGGCATCGGCGGCTCCGCCCTGGCCTGCCAGTGGCTGGCGTGGCGCCTGAAATTGCCGGCAATCCTCTTCCTGCTGCTGGCCGGCATCACCGCCGGCCCGCTGTTCGGCTGGCTCGACCCCCAGGCGCTGTTCGGCCCACTGCTGATGCCCTTGGTGTCGCTGGCCGTGGCACTGATCCTGTTCGAGGGCAGCCTGACGTTGCACTTGTCGCAGTGGCGCGACATCGGCAGCGTGGTCCACCGCCTGGTCACAATCGGCGCCCTCTCGACCTGGCTGGTGATCGCTCTGGCGACTCACTGGCTGCTGGGGTTCGACTGGCCGCTGGCGATCCTGTTCGGCACCTTGACCCTGGTCACCGGGCCGACGGTGATCGTGCCCATGCTGCGCGTGGTGCGGCCGAAGGCGGCGATCGCCAACATCCTGCGCTGGGAAGGCATCGTCATCGACCCGATTGGCGCCCTGCTCGCCGTGGTGGTGTACAGCTTCATCATCGCCAGTGCCGATGGCAATGGCCTGAGCCAGAGCCTGGCCACCTTTGCCGGGGTGATCTTCTGTGGCAGCGCACTGGGCGCGGCCGGCGGCTGGTTACTGGGGCAGGTCATGCGTGAGCAGTGGCTGCCAGAGTACCTGCACAACCTGGCTGCACTGGCGGCAGTGCTGGGCATTTTCATTGCTGCCAACCAGATCGTTCACGAATCCGGGCTGCTGGCCGTGACGGTGATGGGCATGTGGCTGGCCAACATGCGCGGGGTGGATGTGCGGCAGATCCTGCACTTCAAGGAAAACCTCAGCGTACTGCTGATCTCGGGCTTGTTCATCCTGCTGGCCGCACGCCTCGACCTGCATGCCCTGATCGGCCTGGGCCCGGCGGTGCTGGCGCTGTTGCTGGTGATCCAACTGCTGGCGCGGCCGCTGAACGTCTTTTTGTCCACCCTCGGCTCGGGGCTGAACTGGCGCGAACGGGCCTTGCTGGCCTGGATCGCACCGCGCGGTATCGTGGCCGCGGCAGTCTCGGCGATCTTCGCCATCCGCCTGCACGAAGCCGGCCATGAGGATGCACTGCTGCTGGTACCGCTGACCTTTGCCGTGATCATCGGCACCGTAGTGCTGCAAAGCGCCACGGCCAGGCCCTTGGCGCGCCTGCTCAAGGTGGCCGAGCCTGCCCCCAGCGGCTTCCTCATCGTCGGCGCCAACGGGCCCGCGCGCACCCTCGGCAAAGCCCTGCAGCAACTGGGCTGCCGGGTATTGCTGACTGACTCAAGCTGGGAAAACATCCGCGCCGCGCGCATGGACGGGCTGCCAACCTACTTTGGCAACCCGGCCTCGCAGCATGCCGATGCACACCTGGACCTGGTCGGCCTCGGCCATCTGCTGGGGCTGTCCCCTGCAGGTGAGATCAACGCCTTGGCCTGCGCACGTTTTCGCCACGATTTCGGCCACGGCCGCCTGTTCGTGCTGGCCAGCGGCCTGGAAAAACAGCGCAGCGACAAGCACCGCGCCAGTGAGGAACACCGCGGCCATTTGCTCGGCTCAAGCCCGATGACCTACCAGCAATTGGCCAATCGCCTGCACCACGGCGCCGAGCTGTACAGCACCACCCTGACCGAGGGCTTCGACTGGGACAACTACCAGGCACTGCATGGCGAGCGTGCGCACCTGTTGTTCGCCCGTGACAGCCACGGCTGGGTGCATGTGTCGAGCCCTGACAACCCGCTCACCCCGCAACCTGGCTGGACCCTGGTGGCGCTGGTAGAACCGGCGCCAGTCGCGGGCACGGCCCCCACACCAGGGTGAACCTCAGGCTGCTGGCAGCACCGGCACCGGGCGCTTGTCTTCGTCGATGGCGACAAAGCTGAACACACCATGGATTGCCCGTTCACGGCCATCCAGGTACATGTTCTCGACGAACACATCCACCTGCACCTGCAGGCTGGTGTTGCCCACTTTGATCACCGTGCCGACCAGCTCGACGATCGAGCCCGCCGGGATCGGGCGCTTGAAGTCGATACGGTCGGTCGACACCGTTACCAGCGGCAAACGGCAAAAGCGCGTGGCCGCGATGAACGACACTTCATCCATCCAGGCCAGCGCAGTGCCGCCGAACAGGGTGTTGTGGTGGTTGGTGGTGTTGGGGAACACCGCCTTGGTCACGCGGGTCACCGACAATTCGGTGCGGCGCTGGATTTCCTGGTCTCGGGTTGTCATGTCGGGTCACATCGCTTGGGGTTCAAAACGCAAAAAAGCAGCCCGAAGGCTGCTTTTTTTCTCGCAAGGCGGCCAGGGCCACCGGTCAAACTGCACTCAGGACAGTTTTTCCTTGATGCGAGCGGCTTTGCCGGACAGGTCGCGCAGGTAGTACAGCTTGGCTTTACGCACGTCACCACGACGTTTCACGGCCAGGCTGTCGATCTGCGGGCTGTAGGTCTGGAAGGTACGCTCTACGCCAACGCCGCTGGAGATTTTGCGCACGGTGAAGGCGCTGTTCAGACCGCGGTTACGCTTGGCGATAACGACGCCTTCGAACGCCTGCAGACGGGAACGCTCACCTTCCTTCACTTTAACCTGGACGATAATGGTGTCGCCCGGTGCGAAGGTTGGGATTTCCTTGCTCATCTGCTCGGCTTCGAGCTGCTGGATGATCTTGTTGGTCATGCTGTGCTCCTAAGATGGATACGTGATCCACCATCGATACGTTTAACTATCGTCCCGCTCGCGGAGGTATTCCTCGAGCAGCTTCTTCTCTTCTCCAGAAAGCGAGCGACTTTCCAGAAGATCGGCGCGTCGTTCGAAGGTCCTACCAAGGGACTGCTTCATCCTCCAACGCCGGATATGTGCATGGTTGCCACTTAGCAACACGTCGGGAACACGCTGATCCGCATACACCTCAGGTCGGGTGTAGTGCGGGCAATCGAGCAGACCGTCGGTGAAAGAGTCTTCCTCCGCCGAGTCCACATGCCCTAAAGCTCCGGGCAGCAGCCGCGTAACCGCATCGATCAGTACCATGGCCGGCAGCTCGCCACCGGAAAGCACATAGTCGCCAATCGACCACTCCTCATCGACATGAGCCTCAATAAAGCGCTCGTCGATGCCTTCATAACGACCGGCGATCAGGATCAACGATTCCTGTTCGGCCAGGCCTTTGACCGCTTGCTGAGTCAGCTTGCGGCCTTGCGGCGAAAGGTAGATCACCTTTGCCGATGCTCCGGTCGCTTGCCTGGCGCTAACCAGGGCGTCTTCCAGAGGCTTGATTTTCATCACCATGCCCGGACCACCGCCAAACGGCCGATCATCCACGGTATGGTGGCGATCTGTGGTGTAGTCCCGCGGGTTCCAGCACGTTACCTGAAGCAACCCCTGTTTTACCGCGCGGCTGGTAATGCCGTACTCCGTGATGGCCGAGAACATCTCGGGGAACAACGTGATGACGTCTACGCGAAGGTTACCCATCGTTTAGAAGTCCGCGTCCCATTCAACCCGCATCACGCCTGCTTCGAGGTCGATTGCCAGCACGCATTGCTCCGTATAGGGCAACAAACGCTCGCGATCATCCAGGCTGCCTGCGCACGGCTTGACCACCATTACATCGTTCGCACCGGTCTCCAACAGGTGATCGACCTTGCCGAACAGATGTTCGTCCTGGTTGATGACCTTCAAGCCCTGCAACTGGTACCAGTAGTACTCGTCGACGGGCAGGTTGGGCAAAAGGCTCCGCGGTATGCAGATCTCGTAACCACTCAGAAGACGGGCTTCATCGCGATCATCGAGGCCTTTCAGTTTCACGACCAGGCCCTTTTGGGAGCCACGACCGCTGACCAGCTCTACCTGTTTTACCTTGCCTTCGTGCTTGAGCGTCCAGCGTGGATAATCCAACAGGTTTTCAATCGGATCGGTAAAGGAATACACCTTCACCTCGCCGCGAACGCCGTGAACCGAAAAAATCTTGCCAACGACGATGAGGTCGTCAGCCTTTTCTGGCGTCGCGTTCATATATCTTAGGCAGCGGCCTTGGCAGCTTCCTTCAGCAGCTGAGCAACACGCTCAGACGGCTGCGCGCCCTGGCTCAGCCAGTAGGTGACGCGTTCCTGGTTGACCGACAGCTTGACTTCGGCGCCCGATGCGATCGGGTTGAAGAAGCCAACGCGCTCAACGAAACGGCCGTCACGGGCGTTACGCGAGTTGGTCACGGTCAGGTGGTAGAAAGGGCGCTTTTTCGAGCCGCCACGGGCCAGACGAATGGTTACCATGTGAACATCGTTCCTATAGTCGGTGCTGCAGTTGGTACTGCAGTCGGTGCTGCAAATCTGAAAGCCAAATAGGCACATGCGTGCCCAAAAGGCCGCATATTCTCGGGGAATACACGGACATTTGCAAATGACTTTTTCGGCAAGGCCTCGCCATGCCGTCCAGATTCGCCGGTTAAGCCACGCTTATCGCGGCCATTACCCCGCCACGGCGGGGGTTCTGAGCGCTCGTCCGGTAAAAGACAAGCGCCCGGAATAGGGGTTACAGCTTCGGCATGCCGCCGCCTGGCATCATGCCGCCAAGGCCGCGCATCATCTTGGCCATGCCGCCCTTGGCGGAGAACTTCTTCATCATCTTCTGCATCTGCTTGTGCTGCTTGATCAGCCGGCCGACGTCCTGCACCTGGGTGCCGGAGCCGATGGCGATGCGGCGCTTGCGCGAACCGCTGAGCAGGTCAGGATCGCGGCGCTCGGCCGGGGTCATGGAGTTGATGATCGCCTCCATCTGCTTGAACTGCTTCTCGGCCGCGCCCTGGGCATTGCCCATCTGTGACAGGTTGACCCCGCCGATGCTCGGCAGCTTGTCCATCAGGCCACCCAGGCCGCCCATGTTTTTCATCTGTTGCAGCTGGTCGCGGAAGTCTTCGAGGTCGAAGCCCTTGCCCTTCTTCAGCTTCTTGGCCAGCTTGTCGGCCTTGGCCTTGTCGATGGTCTGCTCGGCCTGCTCGATCAGGCTGAGCACGTCGCCCATGCCGAGGATGCGCGAGGCGACGCGGTCCGGGTGGAACGGCTCAAGGGCCTCGGTCTTCTCACCCATACCGATGAACTTGATCGGCTTGCCGGTGATGGCACGTACCGACAACGCGGCACCGCCACGGGCGTCACCGTCGACCTTGGTCAGCACCACGCCGGTCAGCGGCAGGGCTTCACCAAAGGCCTTGGCGGTGTTGGCGGCGTCCTGGCCGGTCATGGCGTCGACCACGAACAGGGTCTCGACCGGCTTGACCGCAGCATGCAGCGCCTTGATCTCGTCCATCATGTCGGCGTCGATGTGCAGACGGCCGGCGGTGTCGACGATGACCACGTCGATGAATTTGAGCTTGGCTTCGCGAATCGCCGCTTCAGCGATGGCGACCGGCTTCTGGCTGATGTCGGACGGGAAGAAGGTTACGCCGATGTCGTTGGCCAGGGTTTCCAGCTGCTTGATCGCGGCCGGGCGGTAGACGTCGGCCGAGACCACCATCACGCTCTTCTTCTTGCGCTCCTTGAGGAAGCGCGCGAGCTTGCCGGCGGTGGTGGTCTTACCTGCACCCTGCAAGCCAGCCATCAGCACCACGGCAGGTGGCGCGGCGTTCAGCGCGAGGTCTTCGTTGGCCGCGCCCATCAGGCTTTCGAGCTCGGCCTGGACGATCTTCACGAAGGCCTGGCCTGGGGTCAGGCTGCGCGACACCTCGGTACCGACCGCACGTTCCTTGACGCTGTTGACGAAATCCTTGACCACCGGCAAGGCAACGTCGGCCTCGAGCAACGCCATGCGCACTTCGCGCAGCGTGTCCTTGATATTGTCTTCAGTCAGCTTGGCCTTGCCGGTGACATGGCGCAGCGTCTGTGACAGGCGGTCGGTCAGGTTTTCGAACATGGTGATCCTTTCAGGCCCAGTAAAAGCCGAGGTTTGTCAGGCGCCCAGGGGGGAAATGCACACACCCGGGGCACAGCAAGGCGGCGATTATAGCGAAGTGCGGCGGCGGCGCACACCTTGCCTTCCCAGCGGCAAGCTACGGGCGCCAGGCGGCAAGAAAATGCAGCCACCTCGCGGATCCGCCTTTGCTTGTACCTTGCGGCTTCCAGCTTGCAGCTCTCTATGCCAAACTCCGTCTCTTTAAGGCTCGCCAACCAGGACTTATGTTCTCCTCACCCAGCCTCATCCCCAACCTGATCGCCGCCGGCCTTTATATAGCTGCGACCCTCTACCAGGGCACGCACCTGGCCCAGGGCCGCAAAGCTGACAAACGGCTGCTGGGCCTGCTCGGCGCCCTGGCTGTCATCGCCCAGGGCGGCGCCCTGTTCTTCCAGCTGATCACCCCGCTGGGCCTGAGCCTGGACTTTTTCAGCGCCGCCAGCCTGATCGCCGTTGCGGTCATTACCCTGACCTTGCTGGCGTGCCTGCGCATCCCGGTAGAAAACCTGCTGGTGCTGCTGTTCCCGCTGGGCGCGGTCACTGCGCTGCTGGCCCAGTTCGCGCCCCCCGGTACCGTGCCGCTGATCAACGAAGAGCCCGGCATCCTTGCACACATCCTGCTGTCGATCCTCGCCTACGGCCTGTTCACCATCGCGGTGTTCCAGTCGTTGCTGCTGTTGCTGCAGGACCACCAGCTGAAAAACAAGCACCCGTCAGGCCTGATCCGCAACTTCCCGCCACTGCAAACCATGGAAAGCCTGCTGTTCGGCTTTCTCTGGGCCGGCTGGTGCCTGCTGTCGCTGTCGCTGATTTCTGGCTGGCTGTTCCTCGACAACCTGTTCGCCCAGCACCTGGTGCACAAGACCTTGCTGGCCTGCGTCGCCTGGGTGGTGTTCAGCGTGCTGCTGTGGGGCCGCACCCGCCTGGGCTGGCGTGGCCACAAGGCGATCCGCTGGACGCTAGCCGGTTTCTGCCTGCTGATGCTGGCCTATTTCGGCAGCAAGCTGGTTCGCGAATTCATCCTGCATATCTGACGGCCGCCCATGGACACCCTGCCGTACGCACCGCTCCTCGGCACTCTGGCACTGGCGCTGCTCTGGTCGGCGCTTTTCAGCGCCGTGGATGCCGCCCGCCTGCAGCTCAATGGTTCGCTGCGCAATGGTGACGACGGTCAAGCCCCCCTGCCCGCTCAGGCGCTGGTGCTGTGCGCCAGCCTCGGCAAGTTGCTGGTGCTGGGCCTGGCGTGCCTGATTGGCCAGCGCTACAGCGGCGAACACGGCTTCTGGCTGGCCGGCCTGGGCGCGACGCTGGCCTTGCTGGTGTTTGCCGAATTCCTGCCCCGGCGCCTGGCGCGGCGTAACCCGCAGGCGTTTGCAAGCCTGGGTGCAAGCCTGCTGAAAGTACCCCTGGCGCTTCTGCAACCCTTGGCCTGCCTGCTCGATGGCTGCGCCAAGCTGCTGCTGCGCCCATTCCGTGTGCAGCCTACGGCGGTCGCCTTGCACCCGGAGCAAGACGACGACTTCGACGAAGACGAGGAGCACGAGCCTGCACGCCATGGCCTGCTCGACGGTTTGCAATCGCTGGACAAAGTCACCGTCAACGACATCCTGGTGCCGCGCAACGACGTCGATGGCATCAACCTGGACGACCCGATCGAACGCATCATCGAGCAGCTGATCGTCAGCCGTCACACCCGCTTGCCGGTCTATCACAACGACATCAACCAGGTTGAGGCGATCCTCAACACCAAGCTGATCAGCCACCTGCTGCCCAAGGCGGAGCTGACCCTGGAGAAGCTCCACGGCGCCTGTTACGAGCCCTATTTCGTACCCGAAAGCACGCCCCTGCAGCTGCAGTTGCTGAACTTCCATAAACAGCAACGCCGCCTGGGTGTGGTGGTGGACGAATACGGCGAGGTGCTGGGCATCGTCACCTTGGAAGACATCCTCGAAGAGATCGTCGGCGAGTTCGAAGACGAACAGGGGCTGGACAACCCGCACGTACACCCCCAGCCCGATGGCACCTTCGTCATCGAAGGCACCGCCTCGCTGCGCGAGATCAACCGCACCTTGGGCTGGCACCTGCCCTGCGATGGCGGGCCAAAGACCCTCAACGGCCTGGTCACCGAAGCACTGGAAAGCATCCCGGAAAGCGCCGTTTGCCTGAAGATCGGCCGATATCGCCTGGAAATCCTCGAAACAGAGGACAATTGCGCCAGCAAGGTACTGGTGTGGACCGTGACCCGATAGCTATACTCGGGTCACGCTTACCCAGCCCCGCCGTCCCGCCTGCTACCCGCACCCGGCGCCACACGGCCAGTCCGCTCCACTGACACGCCCCGCGGTCCTGCTTCAACACCCCGAACAGTGCCCGCTCCCGCCCCTATCCCCCTTGGGCTATCGTCAGTCGGGCGAGCAAAAGAACAATACGCTCCGGCGTCCGTATAGGCGTGCCTGCCCTTCGAAGGTACGCGCCCTGGCGGATCAAGCCCTTGGAGCACGACCAGACTGTTAGGGACCTACTTAATGACCACGAGCAGCACCTATGCCGAAGCGCCTGCCGCGCCGGTCAACTCCCCCGCACGGGTGGCCACTGCCAGCTTCATCGGCACGGCCATCGAGTTCTACGACTTCTATGTTTACGCCACGGCCGCCGCGCTAGTGATCGGCCCGGTGTTCTTCCCGTCCGGGTCGGGCACCGCGCAGATGCTCGCGGCCTTCCTCACCTTCGGCATCGCCTTCCTCGCTCGCCCGCTGGGCTCGGCGCTGTTCGGCCATTTTGGCGACCGCATCGGCCGTAAATCGACCCTGGTGGCGTCGCTGCTGCTGATGGGTGTTTCCACCACCGCCATCGGCGTGCTGCCAGGCTACGACAGCATTGGCGTCTGGGCGCCGATCATTCTTTGCCTGCTGCGCTTCGGCCAAGGCCTGGGCCTGGGTGGCGAATGGGGCGGCGCAGCGCTGCTGGCCACCGAGAACGCGCCACCGGGCAAGCGCGCCTGGTTCGGCATGTTCCCGCAATTGGGGCCTTCGATCGGCTTCCTGGCTGCCAACGGCCTGTTCCTGACCCTGGCCCTGGTGCTGAGTGACGAGCAGTTCCGTGAATGGGGCTGGCGCATTCCGTTCCTGCTCAGCGCCGCACTGGTACTGGTGGGCCTTTATGTACGCCTCAAGCTCGAAGAGAGCCCGGTGTTTGCCAAGGCCATTGCCCGCCATGAGCGCGTGAAGATGCCGGTGGTCGACCTGTTCTCCAAATACTGGGTACCGACCCTACTGGGCGCTGCGGCGATGGTGGTGTGCTATGCGCTGTTCTATATCTCGACGGTGTTCTCGCTCAGCTACGGCGTGAGTACCCTGGGCTACAGCCGTGAGACGTTCCTCGGCCTGCTGTGCTTCGCGGTGGTGTTCATGGCGCTGGCCACGCCCCTGTCGGCTTGGCTCAGCGACCGCTACGGGCGCAAACCGGTGCTGATCGTCGGCGGCCTGCTGGCCGTGGCATCGGGCTTTACCATGGAGCCGCTGCTGACCTCGGGGTCGACCACCGGCGTGGCGCTGTTCCTGGCCATCGAGCTGTTCCTGATGGGCGTGACCTTTGCGCCGATGGGGGCGTTGCTGCCCGAGCTGTTCCCTACCCATGTGCGCTACACCGGCGCGTCGGCCGCGTACAACCTGGGTGGCATCGTGGGGGCTTCGGCGGCGCCGTTCTTTGCTCAGAAACTGGTGAGCATGGGCGGGTTGAGCTGGGTGGGCGGGTATGTGTCGGTGGCGGCGGTGATCAGCTTGATTGCGGTGCTGTGCCTGAAAGAGACCCGACATACCGAACTGTAAGTGATCGGGGCTGCTTTGCAGCCCATTCGCGGGGCAAGCCCGCTCCCACAGAAATATCGCAATGCCTGAGGCCAACGATAATATCGCAATGCCTGAGGCCAACGATAATCCTGTGGGAGCTGGCTTGCCGGCGATGGGCCGCAAAGCGGCCCTAACGGTCCTGAATCAGAACTCGACCTTGACTGCCTGCGAAGCGCGAGTCGCCTTGGCTCGCGCCGCTTCGATCGACTCATCACGTGCCAGGCATACGCCCATGCGACGGGTACCGTTGATTTCCGGCTTGCCGAACAGGCGAATGGCCGTGTCCGGCTCGCTCAGCGCAGCGCCAAGGTTGGCGAAGCTGGTCTGTTGCGATTGGCCTTCTGGCAAGATCACCGCCGACGCCGATGGCCCAAACTGACGCACCACCGGAATCGGCAGGCCCAGAATGGCGCGTGCATGCAGGGCGAACTGCGACAGGTCCTGGGAGATCAACGTCACCAGGCCCGTGTCGTGCGGGCGCGGCGACACTTCGCTGAACCACACCTGGTCGCCTTTGACGAACAACTCCACGCCGAACAGGCCACGGCCGCCCAAGGCATCGGTGACTGCCTGAGCCACGCGCTGCGATTCTGCCAGGGCTTTCGGGCTCATGGCCTGGGGCTGCCACGATTCTTGATAATCGCCTTTCTCCTGGCGATGGCCGACAGGCTCCAGGAAGGTGGTGCCGCCGACGTGACGCACGGTCAGCAGGGTGATTTCGTAATCGAAATCGATGAAGCCTTCGATGATCACCCGGCCCTTGCCGGCGCGGCCGCCTTCCTGGGCGTAGTCCCAGGACTTCTGCAGGTCGGCATCGCTGCGCAGCAGGCTCTGGCCTTTGCCCGACGAGCTCATCACTGGCTTGACCACGCACGGGTAGCCGACATCGGCCACGGCCTTGGCATAGTCTTCGTAGGTGTCGGCGAAGTGGTACGGCGAGGTCGGCAGGTCCAGCTCTTCGGCGGCCAGGCGACGGATGCCTTCGCGGTTCATGGTCAGCTGGGTGGCGCGGGCGGTGGGCACCACAGTGAAGCCTTCGTTTTCCAGCTCGACCAGGGTCGCGGTGGCAATGGCTTCGATTTCGGGGACGATGTAATGCGGCTTCTCGGCTTCGATCACTGCGCGCAGGGCGACGCCATCGAGCATGTTGACCACATGGCTGCGGTGCGCCACCTGCATGGCCGGTGCATTGGCGTAGCGGTCTACGGCAATCACTTCGACGCCCAGGCGCTGCAGCTCGATCACCACTTCCTTGCCCAGCTCACCGCAGCCGCAGAGCAGTACTCGGGTCGCGGTGGGCGACAATGGGGTTCCGATACGGGTCATTTCAGGTCCTCGAAGGCGTCCGGGGCTGCGCCAGGCTGAGCGCCGCCCGCTGAAAAAGGACCCGTATTCTACACCATCAACCGACCGCGGCAGCCCGCCGGGCGCGAAATGCCATGGCCAGCCACACGGCAGTGACACCGGCGAACTTGGAGGCCATTGCCGTGCCGATCACGGCCGGCGTCAGGGCGCCGATCATGCCGAAGAAAATGAAGGTATCGACCGGGATGCTCAGCGCCGAGCTCAGCCACAGGCGGTCGCGCAGCGGCCGACGGGTGATGCTGAACACCAGCCAGTCGATCAGCTCTGAGATGAAGAAGGCGGTGGCGCTGGCCAGCGCGATGGCCGGTTCCGAGGTGACATACGACAGAACAAGGGCCACCAGCATGGCGACCAAGGCGCCATGCCCGAAACGGGTCTGGACCATGTCGCGCAGGATGAACACCAGGCCGCCCCAGGCAGACCAGATGATGTCCAGGTGCGGGGCACTGGAAAAGGCGTAGTTGATCAGCACTACGCTGCTGATATAGGCGATGAGATAGAACATGAGCAGTAACCGTCAGACAAGCCGCACAGGTTACTTGATTTTGGGGTCAGCGGCAGCCGCGCCTACAAAATCATCCCGGCAGCCACTGCCCGCTCATGGCAAAGCTTCAGCACGGCGCGGCGCTCAGTGTTATCCATGCGCCCCCAGCGCCCGATCTCGGCCACCGTACGTTGGCACCCCGTGCAGATGTCCTGCTCGTCCAGCGCGCAGATGCTCACACACGGCGACGCCACCGGGCGCTCTGCCTTGACCGCTTCACTCATCATCCACCACCAAGTCACGGGCATAGCGCTGGGCGTTGTGCACATAGTGCGCGGCGCCGGCCTCGATCAAGCGCATCTGCTGCTCGCTGAGCTCGCGCACCACCTTGCCCGGCGACCCCATCACCAGCGACCCGTCGGGAATTTCCTTGCCCTCGGGGATAAGCGCATTGGCGCCGATGATGCAGTGTTTACCAATCCGCGCCCCATTGAGGATCACCGCGTTGATGCCGATCAGGCTGTAGTCGCCAACCGTGCAACCATGCAGCATGGCGTTATGCCCCACCGTCACCCCCTTGCCCAGGGTCAACGGAGAGCCCATGTCGGTGTGCATCACCGTGCCGTCCTGGACATTGCTGTCTTCGCCGATGTCGATCAGCTCATTGTCACCCCGCAATACAGCGCCAAACCAGACACTGGCACGGGCCTGCAGGCGCACGTTGCCGATCACGGTGGCGTTGGGCGCGATCCAACTGGTTGGATGGCTGTCGACCCGCAGGTCGCCCAGGCGATATTTCATGCTCGCTCCTCAGGATAAACGGCGGCGGTTTGCGGCAAACGGCAGGGTGGGCCCCGCTCAGATCTCGATGTAACGTTCCGGGGGTTGATGCAAGCTGATACCCGCGTCATACAGCAGGTTGACCAGCTCGACGATCATGATCGCCGACAACCCCCAGATCTTGTATTCGCCGTAACGGTAGCTGGGCACATACCAACTGCGGCCCTGGTAATCGATACGGTGGGTGTGGTCCCGCGGGTCCTGGCGGAAGAACTCCAGCGGCACGGTGAATACTGCCGCGATCTCCGCATCATTGGCGCGGTATTCGACGTAATCGGGGATAAGCCCGACGAATGGCGTCACTTTCAGGCCATGCAGCGAGATCAGCGGGCTCAGCGGACCGATCACTTCCACCAGCCCAGGGGGCAGGCCGATTTCTTCTTCGGCCTCGCGCAGAGCGGTAAACACCAGGTCCGGGTCTTCGGGGTCGCGGCGGCCACCGGGGAAGGCGACTTCGCCACCATGGGTCGACAGCCCCTTGGCGCGCAGGGTCAAAACCAGTTCGGGCGCTTCGCTGCGGGTAATGGGCAAGAGTACCGCCGCTTCGGGAAACCGTCGGTCAGTTTCCAGTGATGCAGGTTCATGGTTGCTCATTCGGCGAAGAAGCTCGTCCAGCATTGCGCACTCTCGTATCCAAGGCCTGTCTTGCATGATGCACCAAAGCCGCGAAGCACCCAAGCCCCGTGCGCTTGCGGCGGCCCCGTCGGCGCGCCAAGATAGCCCAGTCAAAAGGGAAGAACAGCATGAAATTCTGCAGCGCATGCGGCCAACCGGTCGTTCAGCGGATCCCCGAGGGCGACAGCCGCCTGCGGTACGTCTGCGAGTATTGCCAGACCGTTCACTACCAGAACCCCAACATCGTCGCGGGTGTGCTGCCCACCTGGGGTAGCCAGGTGCTGCTGTGCCGGCGCGCCATCGAGCCACGCCGCGGCTACTGGACCCTGCCCGCCGGGTTCATGGAAAACGGCGAAACCCTCGACCAGGCCGCCCGTCGCGAAACCGTCGAGGAGGCCTGCGCCCAGGTAGGGCCCATGGCCCTGTACCAGTTGTTCGACCTGCCGCACATCAACCAGGTACACGTGTTCTTCCGCGCGGAACTGGCCGACCTAAGCTTTGATGTGGGCATCGAGAGCCTGGAGGTGCGATTGTTCGAACAACATGAGATACCGTGGGACGAGCTGGCTTTCCGCACCGTCACACGCACACTAGAATGCTACTATCGCGACCGCATCGGGCAGCACTACCCCATAGGCCATGAGTACCTGCCGCCGATGAACGTCTCGCCCACTACTTAAGCCTGCAGGTGCTGCTTCATGCGCTGGTTGTTTGCCCTTTTCTGCCTTTGCGTTACCTCGGTGTCCCAGGCTGCCTTCACCGAGACCATCATTCGCAAGCCGCAGCCACCGGTGCCTGCGCAGTCGCAATCGCAGGCCGCCATGCAGCCGCTCATCGACAAGGTGCTGGTGATCAAGTCCGAGCGCCGCCTGCAACTGATCAGCCGTGGTGAGCCGCTGAAGACCTACCGCATTTCCCTGGGCAAGCAGCCCAAGGGCGCCAAGGAACGCGAAGGCGACAAGAAGACCCCCGAGGGCCTCTACTGGTTGGACTGGCGCAAACAGAGCGACCGTTTCAACCTGGCCATGCATATCAACTACCCGAACATCAGCGACGCCGCCCGCGCCACCCGCGAAGGCGTAAGCGCCGGCAGCATGATCATGATCCATGGCACGCCGATCAACGACGAATACCCGGAGTGGTACTTCCATACCCTGGACTGGACGGACGGTTGCATTGCCATGCGTAACCGCGACATGCAGGAAGTCTGGGAACTGGTCAAGGACGGGACATTGATCGAGATCCGCCCCTGACAGGGCGCTTGTAGCGACTTGTAATCAATGCTTGGAACTCGGTGTCAAGCTGTATGTGCTACGATCGGCATACCCAGAGGGACTCACTGTGAACAAGCAATTGCAATCAAAAGCACGCCTCCCAATTGCCGGCAGGAAAGGCGTCATCGCCTTGCACAGCAAGAGTGGCATGGTCACGGCTTATCGCAATGCGGGTGCAGTAGTTGAGGAGCATGCGACAAAAAGCCTGAGCGTCCGCGTATTGAGCTCAGGCACTTCGCGCGGGCGTACCAGCCGTGCACCACACTTGTCCGACATGGAAAAAGAACTGGCCGAACTCAAAAAGGTGGTTGCTGCCCTGGCTGTTCGCTCTGTAATCGAAGATGAGGTTTTGAACTTCGATCAGGAAGGCATGACTGTTCTGGACGCCGACATCGCTGATCAGTTGCTCGATAACCCTCCAGAGCCCAATGAAGCGCTTCGAAACTTACTTGCCTTGCGCTAAGGCCTTGCGATGGAATTCATCACCGTAGCGTTTGATAAGACGATTGATCGAACTTCGTTCGACTGCTCTACCCACCCCGCTCTGAATACCTACATAGCCCAGCAAGCCGGCCAGGACGAAAAGCGCAATGTCTCGCGCACCTTCATGTACCTGGAGGACGGAATGCTGCTTGGCTACTACACCCTTGCGAATACTTCAGTAGCGCTCGATGAGCTGAGCGAAGAACAGGCGAGAAAGATGCCTCGGTACCCCATGCCGGCAGCCATGCTGAGTCGCCTGGCTGTTGATCAGCGCATGCAGCGAAAGGGGCTTGGACAGCGGCTGATGGCCGACTTTTTCCGTCGTATCTACACGGTTTCAATGCACTCGGGGGTGGCCTTCATCGTTGTGGACGCAAAAGATGAGCAGGCAGCCAAGTACTATCAGGAGCTGATGCTCATCCCCTCGAAACACAACCCACTCCGCCTGCTGCTGTCGACTGCGACAATCATTCAAGGCCTGCGACCCCAAGAGCAGCTTAAAAACTAACGCTCGCTGCACGGGACTGGCTCAATGGCTGCACTTCCATGCTTCCTACATACCCCTCATCGTGTAGGAGCTTTCGCACCTTCGACCGCGAACCCACCTGACATCCGCTTAGGCGGCGTACTGCATCCAAGCGAATCACTTAATTCTTAGCATCCACGCAGACGAATACGAAATCCGTACGTCATCTGCGGGGTGCTTCAATGCCGTACCGAATACGCATCATTGCCAGCAGCCTGCTTGCCTGCTGGCTGGCCAGCCCCCTGGCCTGGGCCGCCGACCTGGCCAGCCAGCAGTTGCGCGACCAGCAGCAAACGTTACGCCAGCTGGAACAGCAACAACGGCTCGAACGCTGGCAGCGTGCCCCCGCCTCGCCAGGCGATGACGAAAAACAGGCCATACAGGCGGTCGACAGCCACTGCTGGGCGGTGACCGGTGTTCGTCTGGCAGGCCATCGGCAGGTGCCGGGCACGGCACTGGAAGCGACCGTGCTGCCCTTCATGCAGCCTTGCATGGGCATCGTCGACATCAACCTGCTGCTCAAGGCCATCACCCAGCGCTACGTGCAGGCGGGCTACCCCACCAGCCGCCCTTACCTGAGCCAGCCGCCCGAGGATGGGGCGCCACTGGACATCCTCATCAGCGAAGGCTTCGTCGAGTCGATCGAACTTGGGACCGACCTGCCGCTTTCCTTGCGTGGCGCTTTTCCTGACGTGCTGGGGCAGCCGCTGTACCTGCCAGCGCTGGAGCAAGGGCTCGACCAACTCAACCGCCTGCGTGCCTATGAACTGAGTGTCGACTTGCTGCCCGGCGCCCTACAGGGCGGCACCCGAATAGTGGTTCAGCCCCACAAGACCGCCTCGCGCTGGCACCTGGACAGCCGCCTGGACAACCGGGGCAGCGAACTGACCGGCCGCCATCGCCTGAACCTCGGCATTGGCCTGGACAGCCCGCTTGGCCTGAACGACGACCTGCGCCTGTCGTTGGCCAGGACCGTCATCGATGCGCCGGGGCGAAGCAACGGTGTCACGGCGTACTACAGCATTCCTTACGGCCCGTGGACCTTCGCCGCCAGCGTCAGCCAATTGAGCTACCGCGCGCCCATCCCCCAGGGGCGCCAGACGAGCAGTGGCAACAGCCGCTTTCTAGGGCTCAGCGCCGAGCGGGTGCTATGGCGCAACCAGCAGGGCATGCTCAGCGCCAGCGCCCGGCTGGACCGCAAGCAGCTCACCAACCGCACCGGCGGCAAGGCCGTGAGCCTGCAGAGCCCCACACTGACCACGGTGGAAGCGGGCATCAACCTGCTGTGGCTCGAAGGCGGCCTGTGGCACGGCTACCTCGGGTTCGCCCAAGGGGTGGGCTGGTTTGGCGCGGACGCTTCAGCCCCCAGTGCGCTGGGCCCGCGCCCAGACTTTCACAAGTACCGCGGCACGCTGCTGCACCTGCGCCAAGGCCCGGCGCAGCGGCCCTGGCGCTGGCAGAGCGAACTGGGCCTGCAGTACAGCCGCGACCGGCTGCCGGCCGTCGAACAACTGCTGGCCAGCGATGATTCGGCTGTGCGCGGGTTTCGCCTGCGCACTTACTCCGGCGCCAGCAGTGCCGTCTGGCGTAACACCTTCAGTTATCCGCTGACGCCGGCCTGGGCCGGACCGCTGCAGCTGCGGCCCTATGCCGGCCTCGATCAGGGCTGGACCCGGCTGGCTCGCGACAGCCCCGTTCAACGCCTGGCAGGCGCGGCAGCCGGCATCGAATTGAGCTTGCCCGACAGCCGCGTGCGCCTCGACTACCAGCGCGCCTTGTACACCAGTGACCTGCCCCGCGCGCTTCTGGAGCCGGGCTTCTGGGTGCTGGAGTGGAACCTGAGCATCTGATTCACCCCACAAAAAAAGAGAACGAGACCATGCAAACGCGCTCGCAGTTGACGTCTACCCGCCCGGATACCTTGCGTTGGGCCATCTTCCTCGCCCTGCTCGGCTCCAGCAGCGTGCTGGCCCAGGGCGGCCTTGAAGCCGCTACCGGCCCAGGTGGCACCCCGGTCATCAACAATGGCCATGGTGTGCCAGTGATCGACATTGTCGCCCCCAACGCCGGCGGCCTGTCACACAACCAGTACCTCGACTACAACGTCGGCAACCCCGGCGTGGTGCTGAACAACGCCACCCAGGCCGGCCAATCGCAACTGGCCGGTGCCCTGGCCGCCAACCCGCAGTTCCAAGGCCAGGCGGCTTCGACCATTCTCAATGAAGTGATCAGCCGCAACGCCTCGCTGATCGAGGGGCCGCAGGAAATCTTCGGCCGCCCCGCCGATTACATCCTGGCCAACCCCAATGGCATCACCCTCAACGGGGGCAGCTTCATCAACACCACGCGCGCGGGCTTCGTGGTCGGCACCCCAGAATTCGAAGACCAGCAACTCAAGTACCTCGACACCCTCAATGCCAGCGGCGCCCTGCAGGTACTGCCCGGTGGCCAAAGCAACAGCACCGGCGCGCTTGACCTGATCGCGCCGCAGGTAGACAGCAAAGGGCTGCTCATGGCCGGCGGTGAACTGAACGTCACGGTAGGCCGCAACCGCATCGACCAGGCCAGCGGCCAGGTGGTCGAGCACTTGCCCGGCACAGCGGCCAGTATCGATGCCAGCCTGTTCGGGGCCATGCGCGCCGGGCGCATCCGCGTGGTGAGCACCGCCGAAGGCGCGGGCGTGCGCATGGGGCCCGTTCAGGCGCATGCCACCGACGGTATCGACATCCAGTCAGCCGGTGGCCTGCACATCAGCGGCAAGGCCGACACCCGCGCCGAACTTCACAGCGAACGGGGCGCCCTTGCCCTCAGCGCCGCCGACGACCTGACCCTGCGCGCCGTCGATGGCCAGGCACAACAGGTGGTGGTCACGGCCGGCCAGAAGCTCACCCTGGACGCCGACAGCCTGGAAAACACCCAGCACGATCGCGAAAACTGGAACAAGAAGTTCCTCTTCATCACCCGCGAAACCTACGACCGCGAGCGCACCACCCGCGACCGTCAACAGCAGGGCACGCAGTTGCGCGGCCATGACAACGTTCGGCTGCAATCGGGTGCCGATATGCGCCTGTTGGCCGCCGACGTAAGTACAGGGGGTGAGTTGAACGTCAACAGTGCCGGCAACCTGGACATCGTGGCGGGCATCGACAGCAAACACATCACCGAACAGGTGCGCCACCGCAAGGACCTGTGGCGCGGCGACAGCGATACCGAGCAAACCCGTGAAACAGCCCGGGGCAGCACGTTGAATGCCGGGCGCCTGACACTTACAGCAGCCGACGCCCTCAAGGTTGAAGGCAGCACGCTGCATGCGAACAACGACATGCAATTCAAAGCCCGGCACATCGAGGTCGGGACCACGGCCTTGCAGGAAAGCGGCACCCAACGCAATTACCGCGGCGACCTGGTCTCTGGCACCTTCTTTGGCGACCGCAAAGGCAATGACAGCCAAGCGCAGGTCGTGGCTGGCAGCAGTGTGACGACGGACGGCAAGCTGAACATGACGGCCGACCAGGTCACCATCAAAGGCAGCAAGGTGCATGGCAAGGAAGACTCGGTGCTCTACAGCGAAAACGGCCTGCTGGCGATCGAAGCCGACCGCGGCAGCAGCACCTCGACCGATCACCAGAGCGACAGCAAACTGTTCGGCCTGATCGGCAGCGACCGCAAGCACACCACACGCAAGGACCAGGTACTGGTCAGCGACGTCTCGTCCAGCAGCAACCTGCGCCTGGCCAGCGCCGACGAACTGCGTATCCACGGGGCAAAGGTCGAAGCAGGCAAACACTTGCAGGTAGAAGCCAAAGGCGATCTGGTGATCGACAGCGCGCAGTCGCGCAACGAAACCGACACCCGGCACCAGCAGCGTGGCCTCAGCGTCGGCGCCAAGCAGACTGAAGAGGCGCAGGATGGCAAACCGGACTCGCGCCAGTACGAGGCCAGCCTGGGCTATCAGGTCGCTACCACGACCGGTACGACACAGGAAACATCACAAGTCTCCAGCGAACTCAAGGGCGCCTCGGTAGGCCTGCAAAGCGATGCCCATTTGCAGGTCAATGGTTCCAAAGTCCAGGCCAGCGCAGGTGACCTGAACGTGACCGCCAAGCACATCGCCCTGGGTGCAACCCGCAATGAGCGCGAGTCCATCAGCAAAAACAGCCAGAGCGGAGGCAGCGTTAAAGTGACGGGGGGTATCGACCGTTTGGGCAGCGCCTTCGCAGGCCATCACAACACCCAGACTCAGCTCGAACGTGACAGCACGGTACAAGGCAGCGAATTGAAGGCCAGCGCCGGGGTGAAGCTGGAGGCCGAGCATTTGCTCACCGAAGCCGCACGCGTCGATGCCGGCCAGCAACTGAAGGTCACCGCCAAGCACATCGAGAACCGTGCCGTGCAGGACACCCATGAGCGTGAAAGCGTCACAGACAATTGGGCCGGCAGCCTCGGTGCCAGCGTGGAATACCGTGACCTCACCCGCCCCATCGAACGCCTGGTACTCGGTGAGGAGGCCGCGCGCTTTCAGCAAGCCTCGCCCGAAGACGCGATGGCGGCCCCGAGCGTCGGCGCCGACATGACCATCTCAAACGCCTGGAGAACCAGCGCCGCAGCTTGGCCCAGGTGAGTGAGCTGACCGGTGCAACGGTCGAGGTCAAGGCCGGTGTCATTGATGACCAGGGCACCGCGTGGAACGCCAACGCCGGGAAATTGCTGATCGACGCCTCGCAGCACACCCTGCGGGCAGCCGAGAACACGCAGGTAGATACCGTGCAGCGCATGGCCTATGGCGGCGATGCCCGCGTGGACACCAGCAGCGGCAACGACCTCAATGTTCGCGCCGCCGGCAAGGGCGGCTCGCTGGGCAAACAGGACACCGCCAGTACCGCCGTGGCCGGAAGCCTCTATGGGCAACAGGGCATCCAGGTACAGCTGGGCAGCGATGGCCTGTACGAAGGCACGCGCATCGACGGTGGCGAAGGCAACGTGGCCATGCGCAGTGGGGGCTCTTTGACGTTGTCCCAAGCCAATGACCGTAATACCCAAGCAGCAGGCCAGCTTGACGGCAACGCCTGGGCCAAGGTCGGCAATCGCCCCGGCAGCACTGGCGTCGACGCCCGCGGCTACCTTGATCACCGCCAGCAAGACAGCGCGCAGACCAAGGCCCAGGTTGCGCAGATCGATGCCAAGGGCGATGTTCACCTGAGCAGTGATGGCGACCTGAAGCTGGAGGGGACGCGTATCGGCAGCCGTGACGCCAAGGTCGGGGATACCCTGCTGGAAAGTGGTGGCCGCTTGCAGGTCACCGCAGGCAGCGATACCCAACAGGCCAAGGGCGGCAACCTGGGCGGCGGCCTGGAGCTTGCGGTCAAGACCGGCGCAACGAAAGGGGGCGGCATCGGCGGGCACTTCAACCACGGCAAGCAGAACGAGGATGCCAGCCAGGCTGTCGATGCCCGCTTCGACAGCGCCGGCACACTGACGCTGAGCAGCCGTGCCCGCGAGGACATCGCCTTGCACTTGCAAGGGCTGCACGCCTCAGCCGAACAGATCGTGCTCAACGCCGCCGGGGGCGGCATGCGGGTGGAAGCATCCAGCAACCGGGAGCAACGCGACAACCTCGACATCACCGCGGGGGCCGGTTTCAACATGGCCAAGGGGGATACCGATACCCGTGGTCTGCATGGCCGCGCACAGGTCGCCCTGGACAAACGTGACAACCAGACCTGGAACGCCAGCCAGCTGCGCGCTGAGGGTATCCAGTTGCACAGCCGTGGCGACACACGCATCGAAGGTGCCAGCCTGGAGGCAGGGCGTATAACCGGTGAGGTCGGCGGCGATCTGCGCATTGCCAGCCGCAAGGACAGCGTCGATAGCCTGACCGTGAAAGCTGACGCACGCCTGAGCCAGGAAAAGAACCCGCAAGGCTACACCAACGCCGCCACCGCGCTGGCAGGGCCGCTGGGTAGCAAGGTCGGCGAAAAGGCCGGCCCAGCCTTGAGCAAGGCCGAACCTGGTTTTTCACCGACCTTGCGCCTGGACCTGTCCCATCAACAGCGCGACACCGTGGCCAAGCAGACCACGCTCAAGGGCAGCGAAGGCATCGCGCTGAAGGTTGCGGGCGACGCTCACTTGGTCGGCGCGCGGTTGCAGTCGGCCAAGGGTGATGTCGAGCTGAGCGCCAATGCGATTACCCAAGAGACCCTGAGTGGCAGCGACTACCGCCGCGATGTGTCGATTGACGTGTCCAACTCGCCGGTGGACCTGGGCACAGCAGTGGCTGAGTTCACCAAGGGCAAGGGCGCGGCTGACGGCGAGAATGCGCTTGATCTTGGGGTATTGCGTACCAGCGGGCATAACCGCAGCGAGCAATGGGTGTCGAGTACCCAGGGCAAGGCGGACTGACCCCTCGTCTAACGCGCCCCGGTAGGAGCAGCCTTGTGCTGCGAAGAGGCCAGTGGCAGCAGCCAAGATTTAGTGTGTTGTCACCGGCCTCTTCGCAGCACAAGGCTGCTCCTACAGGGGGGCGCTTGGCCGAAGACTCGGGGGATTACCAACGGACCCGCCGCTGCCCTGCCGTTGCCTCTGGCCCCAGCCACTGCGCGCCGCGCAGCAGTGGGGTCAGGGCAGCATCGGGTTGCAGCGCGATGGCGATCTGGGCCTGTCGCCCCCGCACATCGGCATCCACGTCGAGCTGATGCTGCCCTGCCTGCAGCAACTGCCCTAACAGGTGCCAACCCCTGCGGCACTGTACCTCGAGCCAGCCCTGCCCCAACCCCAGCGACCAGGGCTCACTCAGCGCCAAGTCCGTAACCGTGAGGCGCCCATCGCTGGCCAGGCATTGCCGCCACGCACCCTGTACACGCACCGAACCCTGCCACTGCCCGGCCAGGCGATACGCCGCCGGTACCGTCACCTGTGCCGCTGCCGGGCGCACTTCCCCCTCCCAGCGCCAGGGCCAACCGCGGACCTGCACGTGCCACGCCTGCCCCTGAAACCCCAGCGCGCCCTGCCCTTGCAAACGCCAAGGCTGTAAGGTCCATTGCAACGGCCCGAACGGGCCGATCTGCCGCGCCTGCCCCTGCCACAGGCTGCCGCTCACACCCGCGGCCGTTACCCCGAAGCCACGCACCAGCCAGCTGGCGGGCAACTGCACCAGTAAGGTCAGGCTGAACACCAGCAACAACCACGCCACTGCGCCCCGGCTCATGGCCGAAGTACCAGGTCGAAGCGCATGCCCTGGGTGTCTTGCTCCAGCCCCCACTGCAAGGGCTGCGCGCCTTCGGCCTGCAGCGCAAGTACCCAACCCAGCAAGGCCTGCTCATCGCCCACCTGACCGCGCAGGTGCCAGGCCTCGCCCTGCGTGACCATCTCCAGTAATTCGATCTGCCGCGCCTGCGCCGACTGGCGCAGACGCTCCAGGTTCAGCGTCGCACCGCCCTGCAAACCTACTGCCATTTGCGCCAGCGCCTGCCATTGGCTCAGCGCGCGCCATTGCGCCACGCCTTCACGTAGCAGCAGCACGCTCGACAGCAGCGCGATGAGGCACACGGCCAGCGGCAAACGGTGACGCTGCATCCACGCCGTGCTCATGCCGCCACCTCCAAGTCGAACACCACGGTTGGCGACGACTCGCCGCCACTCACCTGCACCTGAGCGCCCACCGCACTGGCCATCTCGCGCCAAGGAGGTGTGGCGCCCTCGCCCTCCAGCCGCACATGCCAGCGCTGGCCATCAAAGCGCACCGCTTGCAGGCGCCAGCCGGGATGCTCACTCAGCCAGGCGTGCAAGCGCCCTTGTAGATCGTCGAGCTGACGCAGGCGCACTTGCTGCTGCAAGCCGGCCTCACGCAGGCGCTTGAGCGCCTGAGCAGCCTGCCTGGGGCCCGCCTGCTCACCCGTCACGGCAATCACCTGGGCTTGCCAGAGCTGGGCCTGGCGCCATTGCTGGGCCGCCCACACGCCGCCCCAGGTGCACGCCAACAGCAGGCAGGCAGCCATGAGCTGGCACTGCTGCCGCGTCGGCCCCGCCAACGTGCGACGCCGCCGCTGCTCGAACAGGCCAGGCAAGCTGTCCAGCGCTGCCAATGCTGTAGGCCACTGGCCTTCCAGAGGTAGCCTGCGTAATTGCGGCCAGGGTTCGACCAGCACCTCGCCCATGGCTTCAGGCCAGGCCAGCCAATGCTCGCCAGCGTCTTCGCTCAGCCCCTTAAGCAGGCTGACCCCGTCTTGCTTGCGCCACCACCAGGCGACCCCCGCCTCGGGTGCCGGCAGCAACTGGAATTCGGCCCAGCAGCGCTCGGCCGTCAGCCCCCAGTCGGCGCATTGCCCGCGCCAATCGTCCAGGCGCTCGCGCGCCACCACCAGTAACCGAACTTGCCCGGCCTCACGCCCCATATACCCGCACACCACCTCATCCGCGCTTTGCAGCAAGCGGTCTTCAAGCAGCAATGGCCATTCTTCACGCTTGAGCCCTGGCGGTGCGGGCAACTGGAAATGGCTGCAGTGCTCGGCCGGCACGATCAACGCCACCCGTGCCTGCAGGTTCGCCGGCGGTTCGCCCTGCCCCTGGCGTAGCGCGACACCGCCCTCGACCAGTAACCAGTCCCAAGGGCTGCCAGGACGCACCAACAGCCAAGCTCGAGCGGGTGAGCGTCGACGCCAGTCAAGGTTCATGAGCGCCCCCAGGGAAGGACGAAGGTGCAGGCATACGGTGCTCCATCACGTTGCAATTCCAGGCGCACGCCACGGCCGGGGTGCGCGGGTTGGTCGGAAGGCCAGGGCAGCCAGCGGCCACCCTGGTGGTAAAGGATGTTCATCGCGCTCACCCGCTCTAGCTGTTCACGCAGCACCCAGCGCGGCGCCGAGGCGGCATACAGGTCCGCCGAGGTTTCCAGCAGCAGGCGTTGCTCACGCGCCTCGAAGCGCAGACGCTGGCGCTGCAGACGCGACCCGCCTTCGGCTTCGGGCAGGCCTGTCGCCGCCACCCACAACAGTTGGCCGCTCGCCGCTTGCCAGTCGAACCAACGGCTGGGCAAGGGCAATCGCTGGTCATACACCCGGCGCAGGGCCGGGCTGTCGAAGCGCCGCTCCAGGGCCAGGCAGAAATCCAGCACCGACGCCTCCTGGTTGCTCACCTGCAACCGCTCACGCACCTTCAGCCAGCCACTGACCAACGCTGCCAGCATGACGCCGAGCAGCGCGGTGAGGGCCAGGGCCACCATCAGTTCGATCAAGGTCAGGCCTGCCTGCTGCCGCTTCATGGGCGCTCCAGAAACACACTGTATTGGCCAAGCGGCAGCCGCTGGTCGCGGTCGCCGAACAGCAGCAGTTCACCCCTGCGCAGGTCACGCACGCCGGTGCGGCGCAGTTTCAGTTGCCAATGGCACACCTGGCCACCCTGGCTCAGCTGCCCATCCACCTGATTGCGGGCCGGCCAGTACTGCTCGACGGTGAAACGGGCTTGCAGTTCGCGTGCGCAGAGCAGGCCAAGGCGGTGCTGTTGCAAGTTGTCCTGCACCGCCAAGCGCTGGCGCAGGACCTGGCTGGTGATGACCGCCAACACGGCGGCAATCGCCAGGGCCACGGTCACTTCCAGCAGGGTGAAACCACGCTGTTGGCGCTTCATGGCAGCGCCGCCGTCTGCAGGCGGCCGTCTCGGCTCCAGGCCCATTGCTGGCTGCCCTCGGCCCAGCGCCAGCGCACCGAACCCGGCTGCGCCCAACCTTGCGGGGTGAACAGCAGGCGCGGCTGCGGGCTGGCTGGCCAGTCGGGCTGCAAGCCCTTGGGCCACTCGCCCAGGCTGGCCGGTTCGACGACCCAGCCGTCGCGTTCACGCCGCACGAACTCCGGGCGCTGGCCGGTCCAGCGCAGCCCACGTAACTGGCCGGCATGCCGAGCTTCGGCGGCCTGCACGTGCACCTGTGCAGCCAGCCGCTGCAAGGCCTGATCGACGCTGGCCTTGCCGCTGTCGAGCGACGCCACGGCGAGCCCGGTCATCAGGCCGGCGATGGCCAGTACCACCAGCAGTTCGATCAGGCTGAAGCCTTGTTGATGGGCTTTTGGGGGCGCTTTGCGCCCCTTTCGCGACACAAGGCCGCTCCTACACGCACAGCGCCGGCCTGTAGGAGCGGCCTTGTGTCGCGAAAGGGCTGCAAAGCAGCCCCATGCGGCATTGGATTCATCGCACATCGGTTACAGCGCCCAGTTACCCAGGTCGGCATCCTGACCTTCGCCGCCCGGCACACCATCGGCGCCCAGCGAATAAACATCCACCCGGCCATGCTCACCGGGCATGCGGTACTGGTAAGGAGTACCCCACGGATCTTCCGGCAAGCGGCGCACATAACCATCGCTGCGCCACGAACGCGGCAGCGGCTCCTGCGCCGGTTTTTTCACCAGCGCAGCCAGGCCTTGTTCATTACTTGGGAACCGCAGGTTATCCAGCCGATACATGTCCAGTGCCTGTTCGAGGGTGGCAAGGTCGGCCATCACCTTCTGCCGCATGGCTTTGTCTTGGTTGCCCAGCACGCTGGGGGCGACCACGGCGATCAGCAGGCCGATGATGAAGATCACCACCATGATCTCCATGAGGGTGAAACCACGCTGACGGTTACGACGATGCTGCATGGAAATACTCCTTGTGTTCACAGTTGCAGGCCCTGGTTGAGTTGCATGATCGGCAGCAGCACCGCCAGCACGATGAACAGCACCACGGCGCCCATCACCAGGATCATCAGGGGTTCGAAAAGCGCCATGGCGGTGTCCACTTGGCGGGCGAAGCCGCGTTCTTGGTCGTCGGCAACGCGCTCGAGCATGTCAGCCAGTGTGCCGCTGGCCTCGCCGCTGCCGACCATGTTCACCAGCAACGGCGGAAACTGTTGGCAGGCATCCAGCGCACGGTGCAGGCTGGTGCCGCCCTGCACCTGCTGGCGCACCTGTTCCATGGCCTGGCGAATGCGCCGGTTGGCGACCGTCTCGGTGGCCACCTGCAACGCTTCGAGCAGGGCTACGCCACTGCCGCTGAGAATCGCCAGGCTGCGCGCCAGGCGTGCGCTTTCCAGCACCTGCAGCAGGCTGCCGATACGTGGCAGGCGCAACAGCCACGCGTCTCGGCGCAGGCACCAATGCGGCTTGCGCAGCAGCCAGTTGGCGAGCAGCGCCCCTGCCAGCGCCAACCCCAGTAGCCACGGCCCGGCGTGCACCAGCCCTTGGCTCAGGCTGATCAGCACGGCGGTAATCAACGGCAGGCTCTGCCCGGCGTGGGCGAACTGTTCGGTGAGCTTGGGCACTACGAACGTCATCAGGCCGACCACCACCGCCAGCGACACGCCCATCAGCACACACGGGTAGATCAAGGCAGTACGCGCTTTGTGCTGTTGCCGTTGCACCTGCTCCAGGTGATCGGCCAGGCGCGTGAGCACCTGGGCCAGCCGCCCAGAGCGCTCACCGGCCTCGACCAGCGCACAGTACAGGCCACTGAACGGCGCCCCCTGGCGGGCCAGGCTACGCGCCAGCCCCAGGCCTTCGGCGAGCGAGCCGCGCAAGGCCACCAGCACGCTGTGCAAGGCCGGCTGGCGCAATTGCCGTTCGAGTGTGGCCAAGGCATCGACCAAGGGTATGCCCGCGCCAGTCAACGTCGCCAACTGGCGGGTCAACTCGCACAACTGTGCACGGCTCAAGCGCTGGCGGCGGGGTTGCCGGGTACCTGCCTCCTGGCGTTGCAATTGGCGGGCGAACAGGCCCTGCTCACGCAACAGTTGCCGTGCATGGCGCTCGCTGTCGGCCTGCAGGCTGGCCTTGTGGGCTTTGCCGGCCAGGTCGACGGCTTGATAGCGATAAGTCGGCATGGCTCAGCCCTGCACCGCGCGCAGCACTTCGGCCAGGCTGGTTTCGCCCCGCGCCAGGCAATCACTGGCCATGGCCACCAGGCTGCGTCGACGATCGGCCAAGTAGTCCTGCATGGCTTGCTCACTGGCGCCGTCGTACAGCAGCGCGATCAGGCCGGCGTCCAGTTCGATGAATTCGTAGAGGCCCAGGCGCCCGACATAACCGCTGCCCTGGCACAGCTCACACCCCACTGCGTGGTAACTGCTGCCCAATGCACACAGCTCAGGCCACAGGTCACGCTCGGCCGCTTGTAGCGGCTGCGCCACCGCGCACTGGCACAGCCGCCGCACCAGGCGCTGCGCCAACACACCGCGCAGGCACGAGGCGATCAGGAACGGTTCGATGCCCATGTCGCGCAAACGGGTCACCGCGCCCACCGCACTGTTGGTGTGCAGGGTCGACAGCACCAAGTGGCCGGTGAGGCTGGCCTGCACGGCTATCTGCGCGGTTTCCTGGTCGCGGATCTCACCCAGCATGATCACATCCGGGTCCTGGCGCAGGATGGCCCGCAGGCCCGTGGCGAATGTCAGCCCGGCGCGGGGGTTAATCGCGGTCTGGCCGATGCCGGCGATGGCGTACTCCACCGGGTCTTCGACGGTGAGGATGTTGCGGCTGCCATCGTTGAGGCTGTTGAGGCTGGCGTACAGCGTGGTGGTCTTGCCCGAGCCGGTCGGGCCGGTGGACAGCACGATGCCATTGGGCCGCGCCAGGCAGCTGCGCAGGCCATCGAGCACCGCTGCCGGCATGCCCAGGTTGGCCAGCGCCAGCAGGCTGGCCTGCTTGTCGAGCACACGCATCACCACGCGCTCGCCGTGGATGCCGGGCAAGGTCGACACCCGCACATCGACCTCACGCCCCGCCGCACGCAAGGTGATGCGACCGTCCTGGGGCTGGCGTTTCTCGGCGATGTCCAGCCGCGCCATGACTTTGATCCGCGACACCAGCATCGCCGACAGCGCCCGCGGCGGGCGCAGCACCTCGCGCAGGTGGCCGTCGACCCGCAGGCGCACCACCAGGCTCTGCTCGAAGGTCTCGATATGAATGTCCGAGGCACGCAGTCGCAAGGCCTGGCCGAACAGGCCGTTGATCAGGCGGATGACCGGCGCCTCGTCATCGCTTTCGAGCAAGTCTTCGATGCGCGGCATCTCGCTCATCAGGCTGTCGAGGTCTACCTGGTCGCCAATGCCTTCGATCAGCGCTTCGGTGGCCGCATCGCCGCCCTGATAAAGCTGGCCCAACTGCTCGTCGAATGCCGCAGGCTCCAGGTAGGCCAGCGCGCTGGGCTGGCCATGCACGCGCAGCAGCTCCTGCAGCTGGCCGCTGTCGGCGTCGCGGCGCAGCCACAATTGCCAGCCGCTGTCGGTCGGGGTCATGGCCAGGCCGGTCTGGCGTGCCAGGCGATAGGGCAGCATCACCAGTCCCCCCCTTCCAGGCGCGCTCGGCTGGCGGGGAACACCTGCAGCAGTGGCGTACCACCTTCTGCGCCCGCAAGGTTTGGCAACTGGAGCGGGGTGGTCTGTTGCAAGGTGCGGTACTTGCTCTCGCTGAGCCCGGCCAGGCTCGGCCCGTCGCGCAGGATGCGCGGGCGGATGAAAACCATCAGGTTCTGCTTGGTGTTCTTGCTGGCGTCGGAGCGGAACAGCCGGCCCAGGTAAGGAATGTCCCCGAGCAGCGGCACCCGCTGGTTGCTTGTGCTCAGCTCGTCGCTGATCAGCCCGCCCAGAATCACCAGGCCGTTGTCTTCGACCATGACCTTGGTCTTGATCTCACGCTTGTTGGTGATCACATCGCTGGCGGCGCTGGAATCGGCAATCGACGAGACCTCCTGGACGATGTCCAGGCGCACGCTGTTGTCGACGTTGATCTGCGGCTTGATCCGCAGCTTGACCCCGACTTCCTTGCGCTCGATGGTTTGGTAAGGGTTGGCGTTGTTCTGTGTCACGGAGCCGGTGACGAAGGGCACTTCCTGACCGACCAGGATCGACGCCTCGGCATTGTCCAGGGTCAGCAGGGTCGGGGTGGAGAGCAGGTTGAAACCGCTCTTGCCCTTGAGCGCATTGACCAGCATGGCAAAGTTGAAACCGCCCCCAAAATGGCCGATGCCCGCCGTGGCACCCGTGGTGGCCGACAGCAGTTTGCCCAGTGCCTCATTGTCTTCGCTGGCCGCAGCCCCCGCAATGTTGGCGATGTTCACCCCATTGCTGCCAAAGTTGACGATACCGGCACCGAACTTCTCGTCAGCGAACAACCACTGCACGCCCAGCTCTTGCGCACTGCTGTCGGAGACCTCGGCGATGATCGCCTCGACCACCACTTGGGCGCGGCGGATATCCAGTTGCTCGACGATGGCGCGGTAGGCGGCCAGTTCGCTGTCGGGGCCGACCATGACCACGGCATTGGTGCCCTCTTCGTACTCCAGGCGGATGCCCGAACTACTGGCAGCGGCCGTCACCGGCGGCTCTTTGCTCTCCCCTTCGCCTGTGCTTTGCGCCGGTGCCATGCCTTCCTGGCTGAGCCCGCGCAATACCTTCACCACTTCACTGGCATTGGCGTGGCGCAGGTACATGACTTGGGTGCTGGCGCTGCCCACTGCTTCGCTGGGGCGGTCAAGCTGGCGCAGCAGGCTGGCGATGCGTTCGAGGTTGCTGCGCCAGTCGGTAACCACCAACTGGTGCGCGGCCGGGTACGGGGTGATCACCCCTACCCGTGGGTCGACCAGGGGTTTGAGGATGCCAACCACTTGCTCGGTGGCCGCGTTGCGTAAATCGAATACCCGCGTGGCCACGCTGTCGCTGCCCGCGCCCTGCTGCCCGGCAGGCTCCACCGGCACCGGTTCCAGGCGCGCCGCCTGGTCGGGGACGATCTTCACGCTGCCATTGGGCAGGTCGACGGTGGCGTAACCCTGGGCGCGCAGCTGCGCCAGGAAGATGTCATAGATGGCATCGGCGTCGTGCAGGTCGACGGTGCGCACGGTGACCTTGCCCTTCACCCGGGGGTCGACGATGAACGTGGTGCCGGTGATGCGCGACACGCTGTCGATGAACTCGCCCAGTTCGGTGTCGACGAAGTTCACTTCGTACATCGGCGTGCCGTTGTCATCGAACACCGGCTCCTCGGCGCTGGCCTGGGGTAAGGCCACGGCCAAGGCCAGGCTCAGCGCAGCCGCCACGCAGTATTTAACAGGCATCGTTCATCCTTGCCGCTTGAAGCCGGTCACGGCGGGGCGTGGCGGCCAGGGCAGGCGTTCGCGCCGCCCCTGGTTGTTGAAAATCAGGCCATCGGTGTCGATGTCCTGCAGCACGATCCCTGGCGCCAGGCGCTGGCCGCGGGCCAGCGTGCGCACCTGCTGGCCGTAGCGCAGCACCACCACGCTGGCCGACAACGGCTGGGCCTTGAGGCCGCCCAGGTAGTGCAGTGGCAAACGGGTGATGACGATCGCGCCGTCATCGACCGGCGCCTGCCAATGGCCGACCATCAACCCAGGCAACTGGGCTGCGGCCGCCTGGGCGGGGCTGGCCGGTTGTGGCTGGCGGCCCAGTTGCAGCACGCACTGCGCCGCCAGCCAACCTGCCAACGTCAGGCAACCACCGGTGAGCAACCGCGAGCCAAGGCTCACGAAGCCAACTGCCGTGGATGCCAGCCCGGGTGCCCCTGCACATAGCGCACCTCGGGCACCTGCAGCGGTGCCAGTTGCCAGTCGGCGCCTTGCCGCGTCAGCCAGGCTTCTACCCGCTGCCAAAGTGGCTCGCCGGCCTGCGACGCGAACTGCAGGCCAAAGGTGCGGCACAGCCCCTGGACCGGTTCCAGGCCGGTGATGCGCTTGCCTTGCGGGCTGTAGCTGACACCCCAGGCCTGGCCTTGCCAGCGCGGCAGGTCTTGGCTGTTGTCCAGCAGCAGCGGGTCGCCGAACAACTGTTCTGCGGCATTTTCCAGCACTTGCTCCACCTGCCGGGCCGGGGCCTCGACCACCGGGGCCGGGTACCCGCCGGTCAGGCTGATCAGGTGCTCGCGGGTGATCGCTGCACCTGCGGCCAATGGGCAGTCATAGCGCAGGCCCGGCAGCAGCACAGGCAAATTGTTGTCATCGGCCAGGGCCTGGTGCAGCAGGCGGTCCCAGCTGCCGCCGCGGGTGTCACGCCGCCACAAGGCCTGGGGTGCCTTGGCCAGTGGTTGGTCGAGCCATGCCGCGTGGCCGGCGCGCTGTTGGTTCAGTTGTGCCTGAAATTGCCCGGCGCGCACCCGTGCAGCCGGGGAAAGCTGCGGTTCGAACGCTGGGAAGAAACGCCCCTCGAACTGCCATTGCCCGGCCACCTGTTGGCAACGCAGGCGAAACGCCCCGCTGCCCCGGCACCCGGCAAACAGCACCGGTACGCGGCGGCCGTTGGCCTGGGTGGCCTGCACGGGCGTCGGCCACAGGTCCTGGCCACGCGCACAGAGCAACACGTCGATTGCCGGCAGCCGTTCAGCCAGCCACAGCCCAGGCCCGGTGCCCACATCGGCCATGGCCACGACCAGGTCGGCTTCGCGCCGGGCCTGCTCGAATACCGGCAGCAAAGACTGGTACCACTGTTTGAGGGAGGCTTTCTGGTCTTGGGCGTAAGGGTCGGTCACGCCGACCACGGCAATCCGCGCACCGCCCCGCTCGAACAGGTGCAGTGCTTCAAGCCCCAGGGTTTCACGTTGTTCGTCGGCCAGCCCCGCGCCCAGCGTAATGGCAGCAGCCTGCCGGTACAGCGCCGTGCTGCGCTGCGGCCAGAGCACACGCTCGTCACTGCTGACGCGTGCGTCGCTGCCCAGCAGTTGGCTGCCCTGCACGCCGCTTTCACCTTGGGTCAGGTAGGCCAGGCCGCTGCCGTTCCAGCCTTGGCCGTTTTCCAGGGTCAGGCTGTTGCCCGCCCCGGCCTCGCCACGCAACTGCTCCAGCAATGCGGCCAGCACGGCGTAACCACCGAGGTTGGCGTGCGCGGCCTGGCTGGCATCGAGCAAGGGGGCCAAGTGCGGGAAGGCGATGCTGGCACTGGCACCGGTCATCCACGGCGCACGCCCCAGGTGGCTGACCGGCCCCAGGCGCGTTGCCGGGACAACGGCCAGCCCGGGCTGGCGGGCATCGAGGGTGTCGGCGACATACAGCAAATCCAGGTTGGCATTGCCACCCCGTTGGCCTGGCAAGGCGGAACAGGCGCCGAGCAAGGGTGCCAAGGCACCGACGCCCATCCAGCTGATCACTTCGCGCCTGTTCACACTGCTTACCATCGAGCCCGCCATCCTTAACCAAGTTCACGTTGGGCTCCGGATGTTGCGGCGTTCGCATGACAGTTTAATGGCAGAAATCAGACAGCAATTCCGAATTGATCTGTCAGTTCCAAACGTAAGAACGAGTAGTTTTAAGCGCGCGTTCATATTTCTGCCAAGGAATCATCATACTTGCGCTCTAAAGTCGCGGTTTCCTCTAACTCAGCCAACATAAGGACACCCTGATGAGTCGAGATACCGGCGACAACCTGGACCGGAACCACAGCGGCAATCTGCCGATGGCCAGCGTCATGGACGCCTACCTGAGCCGCCGCAGCATCATGCGCGGCAGCCTGGGCGCCGCCATTGCCATGATCGCCGGGACCGGCCTAACAGGCTGCTTCGACGGTGATGGCGGTTCCGATCACGATGATCCTGTCACCGAACCACCGGTGACCGAGCCACCGGTAACCGAACCGGAAGTCCCGAAACTGGCACTGGGCTTCCAGTCCATCCCAGGCTCGCGCACCGATGCCTGTGTCGTCGCCGCAGGCTACAGCGCCTATGTGCTGGCACCGTGGGGCACCCCGCTGAACAGCAATGGCAACCCGTGGAAGTCCGATGGCAGCAACACCTCGACCGACCAGGCCAATGCCATGGGCATGCACCACGACGGCATGCACTTCTTCCCGATCAATGGCAGCTCCGAAGACGGCTTGCTGGCCATCAACTTCGAATACATCGACGCGGCAGCCCTGCACCCGGCCGGCCCGACCACTGACGTCAACGGCAAGCGCCCGGCCGAAGAAATCCGCAAAGAGATCAACGCCCACGGCGCCGGCGTGGTACGCCTGCAGAAAGTCAGCGGGCGCTGGCAGGTGGTCGACAACGACCCGCTGAACCGCCGCTTCACCACTGCCTCGCGCATGGAGATCACCGGCCCGCTGCGCGGCACCGACCACGTCAAGACCAAGTACTCCACGGGCGGCACCCACTGCCGCGGTACCAACAACAACTGCGGCAACGGCTACACCCCGTGGGGCACCTACCTGACCTGCGAAGAGAACTGGCCGGGCATCTTCGTCAACAAAGGCACCCGCCCTGAAGACCAGCGCCGTATCGGCGTAGGCACCTCCAGCGGCCAGTACAAATGGGAAAGCGCCGCCGGTGACAGCACCGAGGTGAATGACGAATTCGCCCGTTTCGACGTAACGGTCAAAGGCGCCAGCGCCACCGACGACTACCGCAACGAAGCCAGCACCTATGGCTACATCGTCGAGATCGACCCGTACAACAGCGCTACCCTGGCCACCAAGCGCACCGCGCTAGGCCGCTTCCGCCACGAAGGGTGCTGCCCAGGCCTGCCGGTGGCCGGCAAGCCGCTGGTCTGGTACATGGGCGACGACTCGAACAACGAATACTTGTACAAGTTCGTCTCCACGGCCGTGTGGGACGCCGCTGACGCCAGCCCGGCCGACCGCCTGGCCACCGGTGCCAAGTACATGGACCAAGGCAAGCTCTATGTGGCCCGCTTCAATGCCGACGGCACCGGCGTGTGGCTGTTGCTCGACGTCGCCACCCCCACCACCGCCGGCAGCACCCTTGGCGCGCTGTACGGTGACCTGCCGGGCATCATCCTCAACACCCGGGGTGCTGGCGATGCCGTGGGCGCGACCCCGATGGACCGCCCAGAATGGACCACGGTCAACCCGCTCAATGGCGATGTCTACCTGACCCTGACCAACAACAGCGCGCGTACACCAGAGAAAGTCGACGCGGCCAACCCGCGTGGCCCTAACCGCCACGGCCACATCATTCGCTGGCACGACAGCGACGACCAGTTGAGCTTCACCTGGGACATCTTCGTGTTTGGCGCCAATGCCGCCGGTACCGCCGACATCAACCGCTCTGGCCTGACCGAACTGAACCAGTTCGCCAGCCCTGACGGCATGAGCTTCGATAGCCGTGGCGTGTTGTGGTTCGAGACCGACAACGGTGAAACCACGCTGACCGACTACACCAATGACCAGTTGCTGGCGGTAATCCCCACTGACCTGGTAGATGCCACGGGCAAGCAAGTGCCGGTCAACGCGCAGAACCAGGTGGACTTGCGGCGCTTCTTTGTCGGGCCGAACGGTTGCGAGGTGACGGGGATTGCCTTCAGCCCGGACAACAAGTCGATGTTCGTCAACATCCAGCACCCGGAGAACTGGCCGTATACCGACAAGGCGACCGATGCTACCCCGGCTGGGGCTACGGTAAGGCCGCGGGCTTCGACCGTGGTGATTCAGCGTGATGATGGCGGGGAGATCGGGACAGTCTGATCGCATGCCGGTCAGTCAGCCTTGTGCTGGCTGTACCGGCCTCTTCGCGGGGCAAGCCCGCTCCCACAGGCAAGCCCGCCAGTCTCAAGGACAGTGTGGTATCTGTGCCCACAGTTACCACACTGGTTTCAAGGGCAGTGAAGTCTCTGTGGGAGGCAAGCCCGCCAGTCTCAAGGACAGTGTGGACCTGTGCCCACAAGTACCACACTGGTTTCAAGGGCAGTGAAGTCTCTGTGGGAGGCAAGCCCGCCAGTCTCAAGGACAGTGTGGACCTGTGCCCACAAGTACCACACTGGTTTCAAGGGCAGTGAAGTCTCTGTGGGAGGCAAGCCCGCCAGTCTCAAGGACAGTGTGGACCTGTGCCCACAAGTACCACACTGGTTTCAAGGGCAGTGAAGTCTCTGTGGGAGGCAAGCCCGCCAGTCTCAAGGACAGTGTGGACCTGTGCCCACAAGTACCACACTGGTTTCAAGGGCAGTGAAGTCTCTGTGGGAGGCAAGCCCGCCAGTCTCAAGGACAGTGTGGTACCTGTGCCCACAGTTACCACACTGGTTTCAAGGGCAGTGAAGTCTCTGTGGGAGCGGGCTTGCCCCGCGAAGAGGCCGGCATGGTTTACCAGAGCATGGGCTCACGACTCCTCACCCGCACCTGCTGCGCCGGCACCCGTGCATGCCACTGCACCACCCCCAGCGCCTCGACCTGAAACGCGCTGCGCATCACCCGCCCCTCTTCCTCGAACGACAGCTGCAACAAAAAATGCCCACTGTTGAGCAGCAACCCTTCGCTCAACCGTTCGAACGTCTCGTCATCCACCGCCCCCAACGCCTTGCGCAGCGCAGCGGCATCCACATACCCCGACGCCGGCCGGCCACTGATGATGCGGCTGAGCAGCGCGCGTGGGTAGCGCCCCTCGTATAACGCTTCGAGCATGGGCAGATGCTCCAGGCCCAAGGCATTGGCGTTCAAACGCCAGCCAGTGGTTTGCGGCAAAGCGCACAGCATTGGATAGCGGCCCTGGCGCGTGGCATCTGGCTCCAGCAGCAAGTTCAGCTCGCTGGTGTCGAGCATCGGTTGGTTGGCCGCCAGGCGCGCGGGTTGCTGGCGCAAGTACTGGGCACTTTCGGCCCCTTGCAGGCGCGTATCGCTGTCATTGTCGAGCCAATCGGCCAGGGCATCGACCAGGCGTTCTGCCGCCATGTCGTCGCCCAGCAGGCGGCGCAACTGGCGCTCGGCCCGCTCACCGTCAGCACCGAGCAATGCGTTGACGTTGAAACACGTGTGCTGGTCGCGCACCCGCAGTTGCGCCTGGCCTGCGCCAAAATCGTAGTTCAGCGGTTGCCCGCGCAAGGCCTGCCAGAACAACGGGCTCAGCCGCCAGGCCGGGTCGCGCAGCGCCTGCTCGGCATAGGCCAAGCCGGCCTGCTCCATGGCCCTGACCTGCACCCGCTGGTGCAACAAGCGCACTTCATCAACCTGGCGCCGGCCATCTTCCACCAGCCAGGCCATACCGGCAGCGAGCATCGCCAACACCACCATCACCATCAGCAGGGCCGCGCCGTGCTGTCGTTTACCGCCCATCTGCACCCGCCTCTCATGCCCAATAAAAACGCCAGTCAACACGCCGGTTGTTGCAGGTAGATGGCAAGGGTGCGTTCCGTCATGTTCACGTCATCTACACGAGGCAGGATTGCCCTTCCTTTTCATGGCCTTACAGGAGTAGTCGCAATGGGTGGCATTGGAATCTGGCAACTGGTGATCGTACTGATGATCGTATTCCTGCTGTTTGGCACCAAGCGCCTCAAGGGCCTGGGCAGCGATGTTGGCGAGGCGATCCAGGGGTTTCGCAAGTCCATGGGCGGTGACAACGACGTCACCCCGCCCGGCACCGCACAGGTGCAGCAACAGGCGCCGTTGACCGGCCAGGCAACGCCCCAGCCGCAAGCGGACCGTCAGGCCTGATGTTCGAGGTAGGCTTCAGCGAATTGCTGCTGGTCGGCATCGTCGCACTGCTGGTGCTGGGCCCCGAGCGGCTGCCGGTTGCGGCACGCACGCTTGGGCGTGGCCTGGGACAGGCGCGCAGGGCCATGCAGGGCCTGCGCACGCAGTTGGAGCGCGAGATCGAGTTGCCCAACTTCGACAGCGCGCCCCTGCAGCGCCTGGAACAGGAAATGCGCCAGGGCATCAGCCTTGCCGCACCACCAGCCAATGACCCGGCAACCGTCGCTGCACCCAGGGAGAATGCCTCATGAGCCTTGCCATGGACCCTGCGGCAGGCATGCCGCTGACCGAGCACCTGCGCGAACTGCGTAAGCGCCTGGTGCGTTGCCTGGGGCTGGTCGCCCTGGTGTTCGCCGGCCTGTTCCCCTTCGCCCAGACCCTCTACACACTGATCTCGGAGCCACTGCGCCGCTTCCTGCCAGAGGGCGCCAGCATGATCGCGACCAGTGTCACCTCACCGTTCCTGACACCCTTCAAGCTGACCGCGATGTGCGCGCTGTTCGTCGCCATGCCGCTGTTGTTGCACCAGGCCTGGGGGTTTCTGGCGCCGGGGCTGTACCGCCGGGAACGGCGCATTGCCCTGCCGCTGCTGGTGTCGAGCATTCTGCTGTTCTATGCCGGCATGGCGTTCGCGTTCTTTCTGGTGTTCCCGATGATGTTCGGCTTTTTCGCCAGCGTCACGCCCGACGGGGTGGCGATGATGACCGACATCAGCCAGTACCTGGACTTCATCATGGCGCTGTTCCTGGCATTCGGGCTGGCGTTCGAGATCCCGGTGGCGACGTTCATCGTGGTCTGGGTGGGGTTGGCGGATGTGGCGACACTGCGCCGTAGCCGGCCCTACGTGATCGTCGGGTGCTTTGTGGTGGGGATGATTCTGACGCCACCGGACGTATTTTCGCAGACGATGCTGGCGGTGCCGATGTGGGTGCTGTTCGAGGTGGGGTTGTTGGCGTGTAGCGGGTTGAAACGGCCTGAGCCTGGCAATGAAGTTGTGGCGGGATTATAGGGCCTCTTCGCGGGCAAGCCCGCTCCCACAGGGATATCACAAGCTTCAGTACCGGTGATATCCCTGTGGGAGCGGGCTTGCCCGCGAAGAGCTTTAATGCGGTCTAGAAGTCGGCCAGTGGCCAGACTTCATAGGCTGGCGTCTCGTACGGGTGGCTCTGCTTGAGCGCGGCAACGACCTGAGCGATCAGGTCGTCAGCCACCACCAGCTCTACCTTCCATTCCTCGACCACCTCGACCTGGCCGGTTTGCCCGAGAAACGGCTGGCTGCCGTCCAACGGGCGAAACTGGCCCTGGCCCAGGGTTTGCCAGGCGCAGTGGTCATAGTCACCGATTCGCCCGCCACCGGCGGCGAATACGGCAGCCTTGACCACCTCGACATGGCTGGCCGGGACGAAGAAGGCGAGCTTGTACACGCCTTAGTTCACCCAGACGCGCGCGTTGCGGAACATACGCATCAGCGCAGCATCTTCCTGCCACTCATCCGGGCGCCAGGAGTTCTGCACAGCGCGGAACATACGCTCCGGGTGCGGCATCATGATGGTCACGCGGCCGTCACGGCTGGTGAGGCCGGTGATACCACGCGGCGAGCCGTTCGGGTTGGCCGGGTAGGTTTCGGTGACCTTGCCGTGGTTGTCGACGTAGCGCAGGGCCACGCAACCGGACACGTCGGCTTCCAGCAGTGCCGCTTCGTTGGCGAACTCGGCATGGCCTTCGCCGTGGGCGATGGCGATCGGCATGCGCGAACCGGCCATGCCCTGCAGGAAGATCGAGTTGGACTTCTGCACCTCGACCATGGCCACACGGGCTTCGAACTGCTCGGAACGGTTACGCACGAAGTGCGGCCAGAACTCGGTGCCCGGGATCAGCTCGTGCAGGTTGGACATCATCTGGCAACCGTTGCACACGCCCAGGGCGAAGCTGTCGCTACGCTCGAAGAAGGCCTGGAAGGCATCGCGGGCACGGGCGTTGAACAGCGCCGACTTGGCCCAGCCCTCACCGGCACCCAGCACGTCACCGTACGAGAAACCACCGCAGGCAACCAGGCCTTTGAAGGCTTCGAAGTCGACACGGCCAGCGAGGATGTCGCTCATGTGCACGTCAATGGCGGCGAAGCCGGCGCGGTCGAAGGCGGCAGCCATCTCGACCTGGCCGTTGACGCCCTGCTCACGCAGGATCGCCACTTGCGGGCGCACGCCTTTCTTGATGTACGGGGCAGCGATGTCGTCGTTGACGTCGTAGCCCAGCTTGACCGACAGGCCCGGGTTGTCTTCTTCGAGCAGCGCGTCGAATTCCTGGTCGGCGCATTCGGCGTTGTCACGCAGGCGCTGAACCTGGTAGCTGGTCTCGGCCCACTGGCGTTGCAGCAGGCGACGGTCGCCCTTGAACAGTTCCTCACCGTTCAGGCGCACGACCACTTCGCTGTTGTTGATCGGCTGGCCGATCACCGCGACGCAGTCTTCACCCAGGCCAGCGGCGCTGAACTGGGCCAGTACGTCTGGGGTGGCATCCTGGCGAACCTGGATGACCGCACCCAGCTCTTCGTTGAAGAGGATGGCGGCGACTTTTTCCGCTTTGCTGGTCAGGGTGTCCAGCTCCAGGTCGAAGCCGCAATGGCCGGCGAAGGCCATTTCCAGCACGGTGGTCATCAGGCCACCATCGGAACGGTCGTGGTAGGCCAGCAGGTGGCCGTCGGCGTTGAGGCCCTGGATCACGGCGAAGAAGGCCTTGAGGTCTTCGGCATCGTCGACGTCCGGTGCGGCACTGGCCAACTTGCCGTGGGTCTGCGCCAGGATCGAGGCGCCCATGCGGTTCTTGCCGCGGCCCAGGTCGATCAGGATCAGGTCGGTTTCGCCCTTGTCCATGCGCAGTTGCGGGGTCAGGGTCTTGCGGATGTCGGTGACCGGGGCGAAGCCGGTGATGATCAACGACATCGGCGAGGTCACGCTCTTCTCGACGCCCTCTTCGCTCCACTTGGTCTTCATCGACATCGAGTCTTTGCCGACCGGAATGGTGATACCCAACTCAGGGCACAGCTCCATGCCGACAGCCTTGACGGTGTCGTACAGGCGGGCGTCTTCACCCGGGTGGCCGGCGGCGGACATCCAGTTGGCCGACAGTTTGATGTCGGACAGCTTCTCGATCCGCGAGGCGGCAAGGTTGGTCAGGGTTTCGCCGATGGCCATGCGGCCAGACGCCGGGGCGTCGAGCAGGGCCAGCGGGGTGCGCTCACCCATGGCCATGGCTTCACCGGTGTAGACGTCGAAGCTGGTGGCGGTAACGGCGCAGTCGGCCACCGGCACCTGCCATGGGCCGACCATTTGGTCACGGGCTACCAGGCCAGTGATGGTGCGGTCGCCGATGGTGATCAGGAAGCTCTTGCTGGCCACCGCAGGGTGGTGCAGCACGCGCTCGACCGAATCGGCCAGCGACAGGGTGCTTGGGTCGAATTCATCGCCAAGTTCGGCTTCACGGGTGACCGAACGGTGCATGCGCGGCGGCTTGCCCAGCAGCACGTCCAGCGGCATGTCCACCGGGGTGTTGGCGAAGTGGCTGTCGGTCACGGTCAGGTGCGGCTCTTCCGTCGCCTCGCCGACCACGGCGAACGGGCAGCGCTCACGTTCACAGATGGCCTGGAAGCGGTCGAAGTCGACAGCGCTGACGGCCAGCACGTAACGTTCCTGCGATTCGTTGCTCCAGATTTCGTGCGGGGCCATGCCCGGCTCATCGTTGGGCACATTGCGCAGTTCGAAGCGGCCACCGCGGCCACCGTCGTTGACCAGCTCAGGGAAGGCGTTGGAGATACCGCCGGCGCCAACGTCGTGGATGAAGGCGATCGGGTTCTTGTCGCCCAGCTGCCAGCAGCGGTCGATGACCTCTTGGCAACGGCGCTCCATTTCCGGGTTTTCGCGCTGTACCGAAGCGAAGTCCAGGTCGGCAGAGCTGGCACCGGTGGCGACCGACGACGCCGCACCGCCACCCAGGCCGATCAGCATGGCCGGGCCGCCGAGCACGATCAGCTTGGCGCCGACGGTGATCTCGCCCTTCTGCACGTGGTCTTCACGGATGTTGCCCATGCCGCCGGCAAGCATGATCGGCTTGTGGTAGCCGCGCACTTCTTCGCCGTGCGGGGTGTTGATCGCCTGCTCGAAGGTACGGAAGTAGCCGGTCAGGGCCGGGCGACCGAATTCGTTGTTGAACGCGGCGCCACCCAGTGGGCCTTCGACCATGATGTCGAGGGCGTCGACGATGCGCTCAGGCTTGCCGTACGCCTGCTCCCATGGCTGTTCGAAGCCTGGGATGCGCAGGTTGGACACGGTAAAGCCGGTCAGGCCAGCCTTGGGCTTGGCGCCACGGCCGGTGGCGCCTTCGTCGCGGATTTCGCCGCCGGAGCCGGTGGAAGCACCGGAGAACGGCGCGATGGCGGTCGGGTGGTTGTGCGTCTCGACCTTCATCAAGATGTGCACCGGCTCCTGCACCGCGCCGTACTGGCGGGTTTCAGGGTTCGGGAAGAAACGGCCGGCAACGTTGCCGACGATCACCGAGGCGTTGTCCTTGTAAGCAGACAGCACGCCTTCGCTGTGCATCTGGTAGGTGTTCTTGATCATGCCGAACAGGCTCTTTTCCTGAGCCTGGCCGTCGATGTCCCAACTGGCGTTGAAGATCTTGTGACGGCAGTGCTCGGAGTTGGCCTGGGCGAACATCATCAGTTCGATGTCGTTCGGGTTGCGCGCAAGGTTCTGGAAAGCGGCGACCAGGTAGTCGATCTCGTCTTCAGCCAGGGCCAGGCCCAGGTCGACGTTGGCCTTGGCCAGGGCGTCGCGGCCACCGGCGAGGATGTCGACCGAGGTCATCGGCTTGGGCTGGGCGTGGCTGAACAGGTCGGATGCCTGCTCCAGCTGGGCCAGCACGCGCTGGGTCATGCGGTCGTGCAGTTCGGCGGCGACGGCCTGTGCATCGGCTTCGCTCAGGTTGCCGGCGACGTAGTAGGCGATGCCGCGCTCAAGGCGCTGGATCGACTGCAGGCCGCAGTTGTGGGCAATGTCGCTGGCCTTGCTGGCCCAGGGCGAGATGGTGCCCAGGCGCGGCACGACCAGGAACAGGCGGCCGGTCGGCTCCTGTACCGGCACGCTCGGGCCGTACTTGAGCAGACGGCCCAGCACCTGCTGCTGGTCGGCGGTCAGCTCGCCGTCGACATCGGCGAAGTGGGCGAATTCGGCATACAAACCAGTAACAGCGGGGACTTTCTGGCTCAGTTGCTCGAGTAATTTACCGTGGCGAAAGGCAGAAAGGGCAGGAGCGCCGCGCAGGATCAACATCGTCGGGACAGCCTCAGGAAGGGGTGTGCTTAGAGGCCGTGCATTCTAGCCTAATTCCGCGGCTTTCGGCACCTGCTCTACGCCGCGCCTGTCGGGCGGTGGAACCGGACTTGCGGGTCAATATTTCGGGTGCTCGCCTCAAGAGGTTTATGGCCTGTGAGATCGAGCGCCGCCCGCGCGGCGCTCGATCTGCCAGACGGCACACCTCTAACGGCAAACACCCTGAACACAGAACCCGCTACCAGACAAGCTATCTGTTGTCGAGATATGGCGCCGCCTGTCCTTTGCGTATACTGCAAGCTATGTTCGCCCACACTGCTTTGCGCCAGCGCTGCGCCAGATGGCTCATCGCAACCGGACTCTTTCTGATGCTCGGTGCCTGTGTTGAAAAACCCAGCACCCTCGAGCGCGTGAAGGAGGATGGCGTGCTGCGCGTAATCACCCGCAACAGCCCGGCGACGTATTTCCAGGACCGTAACGGCGAAACCGGCTTCGAATACGAATTGGTCAAGCATTTCGCCGATGATCTCGGCGTAAAGCTGGAGATCGAGACCGCCGACAACCTCGACCAACTGTTCGACGAGCTGGGCAAGCCCTCCGGCCCAGTGCTGGCAGCCGCCGGTCTGGTAAGCAGCGAGCGGCGCAAGACCCAGGCGAAATTCTCCCACCCGTACCTGGAGGTCACCCCTCAAGTCATCTACCGCAACGGCCGCTCGCGCCCGACCGAAGCCAAGGGCCTGGTCGGCAAGAAGATCATGGTGCTCAAGGGCAGCAGCCATGCCGACCAGCTGGCTGAGCTGAAAAAGCAGTATCCGGGCCTGGAATACGAAGAATCCGACGCCGTCGAGGTGGTCGACTTGCTGCGCATGGTCGATGAAGGCCAGATCGACCTGACCCTGGTCGACTCCAACGAACTGGCGATGAACCAGGTGTACTTCCCCAACGTTCGGGTCGCCTTCGACCTGGGCGACACCCGCGACCAGCGCTGGGCGGTGGCGGCCGGCGAGGACAACAGCCTGCTCAACGAGGTCAATGAGTTTCTCGACAAGGCCCAGAAGAACGGCACGCTGCAGCGCCTGAAAGACCGCTATTACGGCCATGTCGATGTACTCGGCTACGTCGGCGCCTATACCTTCGCCCAGCACCTGCAGCAGCGCCTGCCCAAGTACGAGAAACACTTCAAGAGCTACGCCAAGGTCGAACAGGTGGACTGGCGCCTGCTGGCGGCCATCGGCTACCAGGAATCGATGTGGCAGCCGGAAGTCACCTCCAAGACGGGCGTGCGCGGCCTGATGATGCTCACCCAGCGCACGGCGCAGGCCATGGGCGTGTCCAATCGCCTGGACCCGAAACAGAGCATCCAGGGTGGTGCCAAGTACTTCATGCTGATCAAAGAGCAACTCGACGACAGCATCCAGGAACCCGACCGCACCTGGTTCGCACTGGCTGCCTATAACGTTGGCAGCGGCCACCTCGAAGACGCCCGCACCCTGGCCAAGCGCGAGAAGCTCAACCCGAACAAGTGGCTGGACGTGAAGAAAATGCTGCCACGCCTGGCGCAGAAGCAGTGGTACAGCAAGACCAAATACGGCTACGCCCGTGGCGGCGAGCCGGTGCACTTCGTGGCCAACATCCGCCGTTACTACGACATCCTGACCTGGGTGACCCAGCCGCAGCTCGAAGGCCAGATGGCCGAGGGCAATTTGCATGTGCCTGGGGTAAACAAAGACAAGCCGGCAGAGCAGTCGCCGCCGATGTAAACCTGTACGGGCCTGTTCGCAGGAATGACCGGCATTCACTCCCTTCCCGGCTTCATCCGTAAGTTCACAGCACCTCACCCTAAGCGATTTACGTTTCAAGTCTCTTGGAACGCTATACATCGCTTGATGTGATTGCAAAAACCTAACGATTACGCAACTGGTAAATATGCCAGTTGTCGCCTAGCACAGCCCATTTTATATATGCATCTCCACAACCATAGCGCTGGAGATCGACATGACCAAACCACTTATTATTATTGGGTTGCTCAGCCTGACTGCGTTCGCACACGCACAACCACTCCGCCCAGATGATTACAAGGCCGCAGAAGTGAAAAGGGCGGAGTCCCAAGCCAGCACCCCAAATATGGCCGTGGGAAAACTTCATCTTTACAAGAGAAATTCCGACAGCGCCTGCGAATCTTTGAACATAGAATACCGAAAAGAAGCTGCCTACATGGGCAATTACGACTGCGGCAATGATCAGGTTTATTCTTTTAAGGTAAGCAATGCATCAAAGGGCAACACAATAAAACTGGGGAGCGACAGACCTGTAAAAGAATCTGATTACAGCTATTGCCCAGAAAATGACTGGCGCTTCGTACTCGAGGTAACTGACGATGCAGTTTATACAAGCAAAATCTCTATCTCAGACCTTAGAAATATTGAAAACGGGCAAATGGTCGCCACTGGATTAAAAATGCAGAAGAAACACTACAGGAGCGGAACCATCGCTGGAAAGCTCTCTTGTGTAGACACCAACAATCGATAACAACCTAAGTCAGCCCTGTAGCATTCGACACCCCCTCATTTAGCAGGATGGGTGTCGTAATGCTATACCGACCGCCAGAGAATGCGCCTTGATGTATCGTTAGCCACCTGCTACCCCCCCCTCTTTACCCTTCGGGCCTTGAAGAAGTCACTGAGGATCTGCCCACACTCCTCCGCCAGCACCCCGCCCTCGACCATCACCCGATGGTTGAGGAAGCCCTGGCCGAAGAACTGACCCTGGCTCTGCACGATACCCGCCTTGGGCTCCAGCGCCCCGTACACAACCCGCGCCACCCGCGAATGCACGATCAAACCCGCGCACATGCTGCAAGGCTCCAGGGTCACATACAGCGTGCTGCCCGGCAGCCGATAGTTGCTCGCCGACTTGGCCGCAGCCCGAATGGCGACCATTTCGGCATGCGCACTCGGGTCGCTGTCGATAATGGGCCGGTTGAAGCCCTGGCCGATTACCTGGCCATGCTGCACCAGCACCGCCCCCACCGGCACCTCGCCCATGGCCGCGCCCTCAGCCGCCAGGGCCAGAGCAATGCGCATGAATTCCTGATCGCGGCTGCGATCGATGATGTGTGGGCGCATCAGACCACCGCTATCGCGGCCATCAGGCCGGTTTCCATGTGGTCGATGACGTGGCAGTGGAACATCCAGGTGCCCGGGTTATCGGCCACAAGTGCCACTTGGGCCCGCTCGTTCTTGCCCAGCAGGTAGGTATCGGTGAACCACGGCTCCTTGATGTCGTGGCGGTTGGAGGCAATCACCTTGAAACTCATGCCATGCAGGTGGATCGGGTGCTGGTACTGGGTCATGTTCTTCAGCTCGAAGATGTAGCTCTTGCCCTTCTGCAGCGTAGCGATGGGCCGGTCGGCGCATGTCTTGTCGGTGATGTCCCAGGCCTGGCCGTTGATCTGCCACAGGCTCGATGGTTTGTTCGGGTCAGGGGTGACAGAGACTTTGGCCGCCCACTCGAAATTGAAGTTGAGCTTTTCAGCATTCTCCAGGTCCGGCTCGGCGATCGGGTTGGCCGGCAGCGCTGGCGGCCAGTCACTCGGCGCGTCGTTGCTCGGCACCGAACGCAGGGTACCCAGGCGCACGAAACCGTCGCGCAGGGAAATTTCCTCACCCGCTTCGGGAATCCGGATGGCCAGGCAGATGCGCATGCCAGGGCCAAGCCAGTACTCGTCTTCCAACAGGCGCGGGGTTACCGGGTTGCCGTCGAGGGCGTAGATCTTCGCCTCGCAGTTACCCTTGAGGTTAAGGCGATAGGTCCAGGTGTTGTCCAGGTTCAGCAGGCGCACCCGCACCACCTGGCCGGCCGGCAGCTCGGTGACCGCGTCGGGCTGGCCGTTGATGGTGATGAGCCGCCCGGCAGTGCCGTTACGCGCGGCCTCACGCGGGATGCTGAACGGCAGCCAGGCGCCCTGCTCGTCCACGTGCCAGTTTTTCAGGCTCAGCGTGCGCTCGTGCAGGAACCCGGTAGGCTCGCGCTCCTCGACGATCAATGGCCCGACCAGCCCGCGGCCGAGCTCTTCCGAGCTGCTGACATGTGGGTGATACCAGTAGCTGCCCGCATCCGGCACGCGGAACTTGTAGTCGAAGTATTCGCCCGGCTTGACCGGCAGCTGCGACACGTACGGCACGCCGTCCATTTCCAGCGGCAAGCGGATGCCATGCCAGTGAATGGTGGTTTCGACCGGCAAGTGGTTGATGAACCGCACCCGCAGCCAGGTGCCCTGGCGTACCCGCAACTCGGTGCCCGGCGCCGAAGGGCCAAAGGCCCAGGCCTCGGTCTTGAAGCCCGGCACCAGTTCCACGTCCAGGGGCGCGGCGATCAGCTCGTAGTCGTGCCCGGCATTCTCGTCCTCGACCTTGCCCAGCCAGTACCGCGCTGCGCCTCCGGCGCCCAGGCCTACCACAACCAGGCCGGTGAGGCCCTTGAGCATTTGTCGACGGGTGAAGGACATCGGTGCGGGTACCTCGTGTTCGGCGCAATCAAGCTGCCAGCAGGGCTGGGGATGAAGGGCGAATACGATACACCTGCAAATGGGAAAGATTAAGTGAAAGCCACCTTTACTGGCCGTTCAGGCAAGCAATATGCACCGCCTTCATGGCCCGTGCCCCTTCGAGACTGACGTTTATCCTTCCAGCCAGGACAAACGTGATGCCCTCCAACACCCCCACTTCCAACGAACAGCAAAGCCTGCTAACGCTGGCCCGCCAGCTCACCGAAGCCTGCCCTGACATGCGCGAGATGGCCCGCGAAGTTGCCCAACAGGTCCTTGAACGCCACGGCCTGACAACACTGGACCCCGACAACGTTTACCTGCACCGCTTTCACACCGCCGTCAGCAGCCACAAAACCTTCAACGGCTGGCAGCACCTGGACCCGCCGTACGAATCGCTGACCTTGCCCCAACTGGTCATGCACCGCTTCGATGCCAACGACCAGGACAACGCCGACCTGCTGAGTTACCTCGTTGGCTTTTACACCGAAGGGCCTGGCGGGGATGCCTACGACGAGCGTAATGAAATCCGGCTTGAAGCCAAGGACGTTCTGGAATACTTCTGGAGCATCGACTTTGCCGTCGATTTCAAAGATCGGCTGACGTCTTTCTGGTCGAAACAGGCGGGCCACTTCCGGACGTTGGCCAAGGCCAATTTCCTCAGCAAAGTACTGGAAGCCTGCGCCCATGACCCCGCGTCAGCGCTGGCCAGCCACTGCCGCGATGTCGTGCTGGCGCTGGCGGGTGACACACCCTGGCCGCCGTCACTGGAAGCGCTGCAACAACAGGTAGTACCTGGCGCTGGCGTGCGCGTGTGCACGTTCGATATCGGCGGGCATGTGGCCACAGATATCCTGCGTCTGCAGCTCAAAGATGGCAGCCAGCTGATCTACCTACCTGGCGACGTCGATGGCCTGCATTACTTTGCGGATGACCAGGCACTGTTCTGGTGGGTACTCATCAACTGCAACCATGCCGATAACCGCGCACGCTTCCTGGCGCACTTCTCCCTCGATGACCGCGATGAGGGCGACAGCAAGGTCGGCCTCAATCACCTGGTCGATCTGCTGTACCAAGGCTGGGGCAGGGATGATTATTCCGGCATCAACACCCTCGATCAGCAGATCCATAAGGACGTCTTCGACTGGCTGCGCGACAAAGCCCGACAGCGGATGATCGATGATGCGCACTTCTCCCTGCGCTCCAACGCCGACTTGCGCAAACAACTGTGGATCGGCTACCTGAGTGCCGGCCTGAAAGTGTTTGGCCCCCTGGCGGCAGTGGACTGGCCCGTGGCATTGGCGCTGGTCGGCGCCGGCATCGCTGAAACGGGCTTGAACATCGACCAGGCAATTACCGGGCATACCACCCGCGAACGCAAGGCAGGCGTTACCGGGGCAATCTTTGCTGCCATCGAGACGCTGTTCAACGCAACGTTTTTGCTCAGCGCACCGAGCAAACCACTCGCCGAACTCGGCGAAGCCGCTGAAACAGGCGGAGAAACGGGTGCAGGGCAAAGCCCCACAGCACCAGAAGAACCCGCCGCTGTTGGCGAAACCGAACCCAGCGACGAAGACCCTTCAAGCGTAGCGGACGCCGTGAACACCTGGGTACCAACGCCCTTCCAGCCAGTGAAACGCTGGGCGCTGTTGAAGCCCTTCGAAACCAATATGCTGCTCAGCGGCGAGCCTGGCTCGGGCACCTTCGCAGGCATTTACACACAGGACGGGCAGTTTTATGCGCTAGTCGAGGAGCAGCCTTACCAGGTGCGCTTTGTGCCCGAACTGAATACCTGGACCATCGTCGACCCGGAAAACCCGTTTTCTTTCTACAAGCACCAACCCATCCGCCTTGATGCCGATGGCCAGTGGTACCCCCTCGAACGTGGAGGCCTCAAAGGCGGCATGCTCTCGCGGTTGAAGATCTGGGGCAGGCCATCAGCGGCGGCGAACGTGCCTGCCCTTGCCGAAACCCCTTATGAAGTCCCCCCCAGCTTGCGCTCTGCACTTGAGGACGTGGCGGACGAGGAGATCACAGGCGCACGGGAAAACATTCACGACCCTGAACGATACGCCGCCATCGCGCGCTTTCGCACCCTGCGTGAGCAACTGGCGACCGATGCCAACCAGTTCATGACCACGGTAGATGTGCCAGCTCGCCCGCCAATACCGGAATTACCTGCTGGAACTACGCCTAAACAGGTACTGCAACGTATCTATGAAAACAGCAATGGTCTAGTGGTCGGCGAGTCGCACAGCAGCCTTGGCAGCAAGCGGTTGTTGATCGAAAACATGGGACAGTTGCGCAAGCTGAAAGTGAAGACGCTGTACATGGAGCATTTCACCACCGATTTCCAGCAAGCGGACCTCGACACCTTCAACCGTAGCGGCGTCATGCCGAGGGCGCTGGAGCGGTATGTCACGGCTCAGGACTTCGGACACCACACCGACCCTGCCGGCCGCTACACCTTCCGCCGGATACTGCTTGAAGCACACAGAAATGGCGTGCGCATCCAGTCCATCGACTGCATGGCCAGCTATCGTCAGGCATGGGCAGAGCCGGTGTCCGATGTAGCGCGTCAGCAAATGATGAATTTCTATGCCCACCTGATCATCGACGCTGACCAGGCTACGCGTGGCCCGGGAAGGTGGATTGCGCTAGTCGGTAACACTCACGCCAACAACTTCCATGGCGTTACCGGCCTGGCTGAAACCGAAGGTGCGATTGGATTGCGGGTCGAAGATACCCCTGCCGGCGGAGTCGATACCTACACAGCCGACCCCGGCACGGATTCCGCTGACAGCAAAGGCAAGCTGTGGCACTTGCAAAGCGACCTGCGGCTGCAAGCGGCGGTAACCCCTGCGCGCTCACCGTCGCCAGACCTGGAAAGCATGCTGGTCAGGCCAGGTGACTACACCTTCGAAGAGGCCAACGGCGAGCAGTACCTGGTTAACCGCAGCCGTGACATGCGCTTGCGACGCACATTGATCAGGCGGGATGGGCGCTTCTACTACATCGAACGGCCAGACTGGCCAACCGTCCATCAACGCCGCCTGACGCACCTTTCCGATCTACATACTTGGCTGAGGCAGCGTGGCATGCGGCACATCAGACCTTGAGCTGCTTACGTTTGCTCACAGACTCGCAGACCGTCGCATACGCACAATGGCGCTTTCAACGTGAGGCCGAACGTATGACAGCCATAAGCTTTCGCCCCGCAGTACCTGAAGATGCCGCAGCGTGTATGACCCTGCGCGCATTGACCCAGGAAAACGCATTCACAGAAGAAGACCTGCGCGCGCTGGGCATCACCGTCGATTCATGGAGCAGCGGCATTCGCGATGGAAGCGGCCCAGGCTTCGTGGCCTGGACGTCGACAGGCGAGCACGACGAAGCGGGAGATGAGATCTTGCAGCTCAGGGTCGATAGACGCGCTCGGTGAAACGCAAAAGCCCGCAATCATGCGTAATGCTGTTCACTTAAGTTATCCATCGCCTGTATGGGGGCCGCTTTGCGGCCCATCGCGGCACAAGGCCGCTCCCACAATGTTCGCGCATGCCCTGTAAATAGGGGCATTACGCGGTCGGTGTGGGAGCGGCCTTGTGCCGCGAAGGGCCGCAGAGCGGCCCCGGCATTCTTAAGTGAACAGCATTACGCAATCATGCGGGCTTTTGTTAGCTTCCTGCTATAGGACGCCGGCCGTGGCCGGGCGCGAAATCATTCCCACTCGATAGTGGCCGGCGGCTTGCTCGACACGTCGTAAGTGACGCGCGAGATACCTTCGATTTCATTGATGATACGGCCGCTGACGGTCTCCAGCAGCTCGTACGGCAGGTGTGCCCAACGCGCAGTCATGAAGTCCACGGTCTCGACGGCACGCAGGGCTACGACCCAGGCGTAACGACGGCCGTCGCCAACGACGCCAACCGACTTGACCGGCTGGAACACCACGAAGGCCTGGCTGGTCTTGTGGTACCAGTCGGCTTTGCGCAGTTCTTCGATGAAAATATGGTCAGCGCGACGCAGAATGTCAGCGTATTCCTTCTTCACTTCACCGAGGATACGCACGCCCAGGCCTGGGCCTGGGAACGGGTGGCGGTAGACCATGTCGTACGGCAGGCCCAGCTCCAGGCCGATCTTGCGGACTTCGTCCTTGAACAGCTCGCGCAGCGGCTCGACCAGCTTGAGGTTCATTTCCTCTGGCAGGCCACCGACGTTGTGGTGCGACTTGATCACGTGGGCCTTGCCGCTTTTGGCTCCAGCCGACTCGATCACGTCCGGGTAGATGGTGCCCTGGGCCAGGAACTGGATGTTTTCCAGCTTGCTGGCTTCAGCATCGAAGATGTCGATGAAGGTGCGACCGATGATCTTGCGCTTCTTCTCAGGGTCCGCTTCGCCTTCCAGGTTGCCCAGGAATTGTGCCTCGGCGTCGGCACGGATCACCTTGACGCCCATGTTCTCTTTGAACATGGCCATTACCTGGTCGCCTTCGTGCAGGCGCAGCAGGCCGTTGTCGACGAACACGCAGGTCAGTTGGTCACCAATGGCGCGGTGCAGCAGCGCGGCAACCACGGAGGAGTCCACGCCGCCGGACAAGCCCAGCAGGACGTTGGCCGAACCAACTTGCTCACGCACTTGGGCGATGGCGTCTTCGACGATGTTGGACGGGGTCCACAGGGCTTCGCAGCCGCAGATGTCCTGGACGAAGCGCGAGAGGATGCGACCGCCCTGCTTGGTGTGGGTCACTTCCGGGTGGAACTGCACGCCGTAGTAGCCGCGCGCGTCGTCGAACATGCCGGCAATCGGGCAGCTCGGGGTGCTGGCCAGCACGTGGAAGTCGCCAGGCATCTGGGTGACCTTGTCACCGTGGCTCATCCACACGTCCAGGCCCAGCACGCCGTCGGCGTCTACGTGGTCTTCGATGCCGTCGAGCAGGCGGCTCTTGCCGACCACATCAACGCGGGCGTAGCCGAATTCGCGCAGGTCGGAACCGGTCACCTTGCCGCCCAGTTGCTCGGCCATGGTCTGCATGCCGTAGCAGATGCCCAGCAGCGGTACGTTCAGGTCGAACACAGCCTGCGGCGCGCGCGGGCTGTTGGCTTCGTGTACCGACTCGGGGCCGCCGGCGAGGATGATGCCGCGCGGGTTGAATTCGCGGATCGCTTCATCGTCCATGTCGAACGGATGCAGTTCGCAGTAGACACCGATCTCGCGCACGCGGCGGGCGATCAGCTGGGTGTACTGGGAACCGAAATCGAGGATCAGGATGCGGTGAGCGTGAATGTCGAGGGCCATGACTCAATCTCGTCAGTGGAAATCGGAAACGACGCGGGGCTGTCGTGACAGCCCCGCATGCTGATAGTGCTGGAAGCCTCAGCCTACGCGGTAGTTAGGGGCTTCTTTGGTGATCTGCACGTCATGCACGTGGGACTCGGCCATGCCGGCACCGGTGATGCGCACGAATTCCGGCTTGGTGCGCATCTCTTCGATGGTTGCGCTGCCGGTGTAGCCCATGGACGAACGCAGGCCGCCCATCAGCTGGTGGATGATGGCTGCCAAGGCACCCTTGTACGGTACGCGGCCTTCAATGCCTTCCGGTACCAGCTTCTCGGCGCCGGCCGAGGAGTCCTGGAAGTAACGGTCGGACGAGCCCTGCGCCTGTGCCATGGCACCCAGCGAGCCCATGCCGCGGTAGGCCTTGTAGGAGCGGCCCTGGAACAGCTCGACTTCACCTGGGGCCTCTTCGGTACCGGCGAACATCGAACCCATCATCACGCAGGAAGCACCGGCAACGATGGCCTTGGACAGGTCACCGGAGAAGCGGATGCCACCGTCGGCGATCAGCGGGACGCCCGTGCCTTCCAGCGCAGCGGCGACGTTGGCGATGGCGCTGATTTGCGGCACGCCGACACCGGCGACGATGCGGGTGGTGCAGATCGAGCCTGGGCCGATACCGACCTTGACGGCGTCAGCGCCAGCTTCAGCCAGGGCCTTGGCCGCAGCGCCGGTGGCGATGTTGCCGCCGATCACCTGCACTTGCGGGTAGGTTTCCTTGACCCAGCGTACGCGGTCGATCACGCCTTTGGAGTGACCGTGGGCGGTGTCGACCACCACCACGTCAACGCCAGCGGCAACCAGGGCAGCAACGCGCTCGCCAGTGTCCTTGCCGGTACCGACGGCAGCGCCGACGCGCAGGCGACCTTGGTCGTCCTTGCTGGCCAGCGGGTAGGCCTTGGCTTTTTCGATGTCTTTGACGGTCATCATGCCCTTGAGGGTGAACTTGTCGTCGACGATCAGGACTTTTTCCAGGCGGTGCTTGTGCAGCAGCTCGCGGACTTCGTTCTTGTTGGCGCCTTCGCGCACGGTGACCAGACGCTCTTTGGGCGTCATCACATCGCGGACCTTGGCATCCAGACGGGTTTCGAAGCGCACGTCACGGGAGGTGACGATACCGACCAGGTCACCGTTCTCCAGCACCGGAACACCCGAAATGTTGTTCAGGCGGGTCAGGTCGAACAGGTCGCGCACGGTGGCGTCTGCTTCGATGGTGATCGGGTCCTTGACCACGCCAGCCTCGAACTTCTTGACCTTGCGCACTTCGCCGGCCTGCTGTTCGATGGTCATGTTCTTGTGGATGATGCCGATGCCGCCTTCCTGAGCCATGGCAATGGCCAGACGCGCTTCGGTCACGGTATCCATGGCGGCGGAAACCAGAGGGATGTTCAGCTCGATGCCACGAGTCAAACGGGTCTTGAGACTGACTTCATTGGGCAGTACCTCGGAATAGCCAGGTACAAGGAGGATATCGTCGAAAGTCAGGGCTTCTTGGCTGATACGCAGCATCGCGGGGGCTCCCGGGCGGGAAAAATGGAAGCGCGCCATTATACTCATCCACGGCGCGCCGCTCAATGCAAAATAAGGGCCTTCGGTCAGCGATCTGGCAGTTTTACCTGCACGACCGCCACTGGCTGGTCGAGCCAGTCGGCGAAGCTGTCGAGAAAGGCCTGGGTGAACCCGGCCTCGCCCCAGTTGTTGAAGATGAACCCCAGGTTGGAAAAGGCACATGGCTGCAGGTAAAGAAAGCCATTGATGTCGTCTTCGAAGCCGCACAGCGGGCAGGTGAAGTTGTCACTGACCCCTGGCATCCACTCTTCCAGGCTCTCGAACAGCGGCTCGCCGACCTCACGGCGGCACTCCGGGCAGCCGGCTTCTTCGAGAAAACCGTCGGTCGGGGTATAGATGCAGCGCTTGAGCATGATCTCGAGGCCGCTGGCCGGCTCACCGAAGGGCAGTTTCTCGGGGTGAAGGGCCACCTTGCGCGCACCTTCGGCCAAGGCATGGCCCATGCGGTTACCGGTGCGACCACAAGTAGTGAGTTGCTCTTCGACGACTTTCTCGCGCACCAGCCAGCGCACGATCGCCCGGGCGCGGGCTTCGTTGGCCGGAACAGTGGAAAGCTTGGGGACGATGATGCTCTGGGTGTTCATTAAGGAAGCAAACCTGCGAACTGCGGTAATGCCGCAATTCTACCGCTCACAGGCTCAGGTAGCGACCAATCATGGCCAAGCCACTGGCCAGCACCAGCCACGTGACCAAGCGCACAAAGGCCTCGCGGGACAGTTTCAGGGTCAGCCGGCGCCCTACCCACAAGCCGACGAACATCACCGGCAACAGGCAGGCAGCGAGCAGCAGCAGGCTGCTGTCGGCGTAGACCCCGGCGATCAGGAACAGCGACAGGCGCACCACCGTGCTGCAACTGATCAACGCACTTTGGGTAGCCCGCACCTGCTCTTTCGCCTCCAGGCGAGCACTGAGGTACAGCGCATAGAGAAAACCACCACTGCCGAACAATGCGCCGAACAAGCCCCCTACCGTGCCCATGGGTACCGCCCAGAAGCCGGACAAGGTCGCCGGACGCACCTTCACCGCCAGGTTATAGAACGCATAGGCGCTGACGAACAGGCCCATCAGCAACAGCAGTAGGTCGGACTTGAGCCGCAGCAGGAACACCACCCCCAAGGTGCACCCTATCGCCATGAAGGGCAGCAGACGCAGCAGCTCGCCGCGCACCACATCCCGGCGCGACGGCAGCAAGTTGCCGAAGGCCGCCACGAAGTCCAGCAGCACCAACAGCGGGATGATCCGTGACAGCGGCATGAAGTGAATCAGCACCGGCGCCGCGACCAGCGCAGTGCCGAAACCGGCAATGCCGAAAACGATGTAGGCCAGGCCGACACCGAGCAGGATGGGCAGCCAATCGAGGCCGGAAAAGGACAATGAGGTGAACATGGCGTGTGTTCCTGAGATGTTACGCAAAGGTTAGCCAGCCATGAGCCATGCCGACTAATATGCCTTTGCGCCATTACCCATCTCGAAAAGGCATGACATGACGTCGATCCGCCAGTTGCGTTACTTCGTGGAAATTGCCGAGAGCGGCAGTTTCAGCGCCGCCGCCGAGCGGCTGTACATCGCCCAGTCGGCGCTGAGCCGGCAGATCAAGGAGCTGGAGCAGCACCTGGGCACGCCATTGTTCGAACGCACTGCGCGCCTGCCACGCCTGACGCTCGCCGGGGACGCCTTTTTGCAGCGTGCCCGCCGCTTGCTGGCCGACCTGGCACAGGCCGAGCGCATCACCCGCGACATGGGCGACGGCTTGCAAGGCAGCCTGCGCCTGAACCACTCCAGCACCGTGCCGCTGACCGGGCCTCTGCTGGCTCGCTTGGGCGCGTACTTGCAAGGCAACCCTGGGATTGCACTGGAGATTGCGCAGCAGTCTTCAGAGGCGCAATTGGAAGATATCGCCGCCGGGCGGCTGGATATCGGCCTGTTGCGGCTGCCGGTGCTGCGCCAGCATGAAGGCGTGGTGCTGCATGAGCTGTTCAGCGAGCCTTTGTTGCTGGCTGTCGCCGCCGGGCACCCCTTGGCTAAAGCGCCGGTCGTGCAACTGGAGCAGCTACGTGGCGAGCGCTTCATTTCGATTCCTCACCGGGACCGCGGCGGGTTGAGCTACTTGTCGGCCTCGCTGTGCATGAATGCAGGGTTTTTCCCGCAGGCGGCCCAGGTGGTTTCACGCAAGACCACGCAGCTGCAGCTTATTCAGGCAGGGTTCGGGGTGGCGCTGTTGCCGGCATGCATGCGCGATATTGCGCCGGCATCGGTCAGGTTCGTGGCGCTGGGTGAGGTGTGTGAGAGTACGGTGGCACTGGCGTGTCGGCGGGATGCTGGGCTGATGGTGCGCCAGTTTTTGGCGGCGATGCAGGGGGTGTGATGGGGGCCTTGGTGCATGACGGGGGATTTTCGGCGGCGTTGAGATCGAGCGCCCAACACCCGCACGCCCCCAACCCAATTCCCGCCACCCCCCGATGTCCTTTATGATGCCTGCCATGATCAGAGACCCTTTCGAACGACTCGGCCTGGACCGCGAGGTCCTCACCGTCAGCCAACTCAACGGCCGCGCCCGGGTGCTGCTGGAAGACGTATTCCGCAGCGTCTGGGTGGAAGGCGAGATTTCCAACCTCGCCCGCCCGGCCTCCGGCCACATGTACTTCACCCTCAAGGACAGCGGCGCCCAGGTGCGCTGCGCGCTGTTCCGCCAGAACGCCACGCGGGTCCGCCAGGCCCTGCGTGATGGCCTCGCGGTGCGGGTGCGTGGCAAGGTCTCGCTGTTCGAGGGGCGTGGCGACTATCAGCTGATTCTCGACACCGTCGAACCGGCCGGGGATGGCGCCCTGCGCTTGGCGTTCGAGGCCTTGAAAGAAAAACTCGGCGCCGAGGGCCTGTTCAGCGCCGAGCGCAAAAAGCCGCTGCCGGCCCACCCGCAGCGCATCGGCATCATCACCTCGCCCACCGGCGCGGTGATCCGCGACATCATCAGCGTCTTCGGCCGCCGCGCCCCGCAGGTCGAACTGAACCTGATCCCCACGGCGGTACAGGGCCGCGAGTCCATCGCGCAAATCGTGCGCGCCGTACAACTGGCCGACAGCCTCGGTTTCGATGCGCTGATCCTGGCCCGTGGCGGCGGCTCGCTGGAAGACCTGTGGAGCTTCAACGAGGAAGCTGTGGCACGTGCCGTGGCCGCCTGTGTCACGCCCATCGTCAGCGCCGTCGGCCATGAGACCGACGTGTCGATCTGCGATTTCGTCGCCGACGTACGCGCCCCCACGCCATCGGCCGCCGCCGAACTGCTGGCCCCCGACAACAGCGGCCTGCAGCAACGCCTCGACGGCCTGCAACGGCGCCTGCTGCTGCGCATGCAAAACCGCCTGAGCCACGACCGCCTGCGCGTGGAATCGCTGGCCCGACGCCTGCGCCATCCGGGTGAGCGCCTGCGCCAGCAAGCCCAGCGCCTGGACGACCTGGACATGCGCCTGCGCCGCGCCTTCTTGAACACCCTCAACCAGCGCCGCGAGCGCCTGGGGCGCCTCGACACGCGCCTGGCCGCGCAACACCCGGGCCGCACCCTGAAGCTGCTCAACCAGCGCCTGGACAGCCTCGCCGAACGCCTGCCTCGGGCCATGCGCGAGGTGCTCAAGGACCGTCGCCAGCGCTTCCAGGCACAACTGCAGACGCTGCAAGTGGTCAGCCCGCTGGCCACCCTCGCCCGCGGCTACAGCATCCTGCTCGATGAGCGTGGCCAGGCCATCCGCAGCGCCGAGCAAACCCACAACGGCCAGCGCCTGACCGCCCGCCTCAATGAAGGCGAACTGCAGGTGCGCGTCGAAGACAACCACCTGACGCCCATCACCCTCTCACTACTGGATTGACCCATGCCCCGCCTGTTCGCGCCCCTGCTCGCCCTTTCCCTGCTGTTGCTGGCCAGCGGCGCCCAGGCCAGCTATATCACCCGTGCCTTGAACAAACCGGTGCCCGGCGGCGTGGCGGTGGTCGATCTAGGGCCCGGCAGCACAGCGCCGAACGCGCGCTTTGACGGCAAGCCGGTGCTGGTGGTCAAGGAGCAGGACAACTGGCTGGCGATCGTCGGCATTCCGCTGACCCAGAAGCCCGGCACCGCGGTGTTGAGCCAAGGTGGCCGCAACCTGCCCTTCACGGTCGGCAGCAAGCAGTACCCCGAGCAGCGCATCACCCTGAAGAACACGCGCCAGGTCAACCCAAACCCGGCCGACCTCAAGCGCATCGACCGCGAGCTGGCCGAGCAGATCAAGGCCTACCGCAGTTTCAGCCCGACCTTGCCGAGCAACTTGATCCTCGACAAACCGGTCAGCGGCCCGCTGTCGAGCAAGTTCGGCGTGCGCCGCTTCTTCAACGGCGAAGAGCGCAACCCGCATGCCGGGCTGGACTTCGCCGTGCCGGCCGGCACGCCAATCAAGACCCCGGCCAATGGCCAGGTAATCCTAGTAGGGGATTACTTCTTCAATGGCCGTACCGTGTTCGTCGACCATGGCCAGGGCTTTATCAGCATGTTCTGCCACATGTCGAAGATCGATGTGAAGGTGGGGCAGGCGTTGCGTCGCGGCGATGTGGTGGGCCGGGTTGGCTCGACCGGTCGAGCTACCGGGCCGCACATGCACTGGAATGTCAGCTTGAACGATGCGCGGGTCGACCCGGCCATCTTCATTGGTGCGTTTCAACCCTGAGATCGGCGCCAGCCTTTTCGCGGGCAAGCCCGCTCCCACAAGGCTGGCGGCGCAGCTCAGATCCCTGTGGGAGCGGGCTTGCCCGCGAAGAGGCCGGGCCAAACACCCCCACTTCCCTTGTCTTGCGCCATCAAAAAGTACCGCGCAAAAACCTCAAAGCCTTGCCGCAATAAGCGCTACAAAATCTCGCTATATAGCTTTTTTTAAGCATTCCTCTCAATTTTTTACGAACACTTGCCATCCCTCACCCCACTGGTTAGGGTTGAGGCATGAAAACCTTCAGCACCCTCATTCTGCTCCGACAACATCGCAGCCTCTGCCTGGTCAGTGCCCGACTACCAGGGTGAATCGCGTCGCCTCGCCTTTTCATCTCGTTATTGCTCGGCAGGCCCGATCTCGGCCGCATACAAAAGGATTGCTTCCATGACCATGCTCAAAGACCCTTCGAAGAAATACCGCGCGTTCCCGACCATCGACCTGCCTGACCGCACCTGGCCGTCGAAAACCATCACTGCAGCGCCGATCTGGTGCAGCTCCGACCTGCGTGATGGCAACCAGTCGCTGATCGAGCCGATGGATTCGGAGAAGAAGCTGCGTTTCTGGAAGACCTTGGTGCAGGTTGGCGTCAAGGAAATCGAAGCCTCGTTCCCGTCCGCTTCGCAAACCGATTTCGACTTCGTCCGTACCCTGATCGAAGACGGCCACATCCCGGACGACACCACCATCCAGGTGCTGACCCAGGCCCGCGAAGACCTCATCGCCCGTACGTTCGAATCGCTGCGCGGCGCCAAGAAGGCCATCGTCCACCTGTACAACGCCACCAGCCCGTCGTTCCGCCGCATTGTCTTCAACCAGGACAAGCAAGGCGTGAAAGACATCGCAGTGAACGCGGCCAAACTGTTCGTCAAGTACGCCGCCCAGCAGCCGGAAACCCAGTGGACCTTCCAGTACTCGCCTGAAACCTTCAGCGCCACCGAACTGGAATTCGCCAAGGAAGTCTGCGACGCGGTCATCGAGGTGTGGAACCCGACCCCTGAGCACAAGCTGATCCTCAACCTGCCGGCCACCGTCGAAGTCGCCACGCCGAACATCTACGCCGACCAGATCGAGTGGTTCTGCCGCAACATCAGCCGCCGTGACAGCGTGATCATCAGCCTGCACTGCCACAACGACCGCGGCACCGGCATCGCCGCCACCGAGTTGGGCTTGATGGCCGGCGCCGACCGCGCCGAAGGCTGCCTGTTCGGCAACGGCGAGCGTACCGGCAACGTCGACCTGGTGACCTTGGCACTGAACCTCTACACCCAGGGCATCGACCCGCAGCTGGACTTCTCCGACATCGACGGCGTGCGCAAAGTCGTCGAAGAGTGCAACCAGCTGCCGGTGCACCCACGTCACCCGTATGTGGGCGACCTGGTCCACACCGCGTTCTCCGGCTCGCACCAGGACGCCATCCGCAAGGGCTTCGCCAAGCAACAGGAAGGCGAGCTGTGGGAAGTGCCCTACCTGCCGATCGACCCGGCCGACATCGGCCGCAGCTACGAGGCGGTCATCCGCGTCAACAGCCAGTCGGGCAAAGGCGGCATCACCTACCTGCTCGAGCAGGAATACGGCATCAGCCTGCCGCGCCGCATGCAGATCGAATTCAGCCAAGTGGTACAGGGTGAAACCGACCGCCTCGGCCTGGAAATGACCGCCAAGCAGATCTACAGCCTGCTGCAGAAGGAATACCTCCAGGCCAACGCCCCGTATGCGCTGGTCAGCCACCGCCTGCAGGAAGAAAACGGCCACAGCGCCGTGGAAGTGGAAGTCGCCGGCGAAGGCGAAACCACCCTGCACTGGCGCGGCAAGGGCAATGGCGCCCTGGAAGCCCTGGTGGCCGGCCTGCCGATCGCCGTAGAAATCATGGACTACAACGAGCACGCCATTGGCGCTGGCACCAATGCCAAGGCGGCAGCGTACATCGAACTGCGCGTGGCCGGTGGTCGCCCGGTTCATGGTGTGGGCATCGATGAAAACATCACCACAGCCAGCTTCAAGGCGTTGTTCAGCGCGCTTAACCGCTCGCTGAGCCAGCAGGAAGCCAAAGCGGCCTGATGCGCTTTGTAAAGAAACCGCACCCAGCGTGCGGTTTCTTTTACAGCACCAACCTCACTCAGTATCGGCTGCCAGGTGTATGGTACGCGCCGTAGTTAAATATCCATCGGCCACTATTTCCAGGGAAGTTGTGCCCCTTCATCAAGGCGGCTTCTTGAATCTCACCCCACCCTAATGGCTTTACCGAGTTCGCGCTGGCCACAGTGATAATGGAACTGGTTGCCATCGAGGTCAGAATACAAAGGTCTTCCCTGAATGTCTCACCGCCTATTTGTTTTGTCTTTGCATACTTGAAGAAATCTGCAAAACCCCCGGCCCCCGTGACACAATGGGCATATACCAAATGCATCTGATAAAAATTATAAATTCCAGGCCCTTCAATTTCAATTTTTCGGGAGCGGCCCGTTGACTTGCTGATTCCCTCAGTCGTACTAGACGTTAACTTCCCCCCCACCACACTGCCCAAAAAACCAGCACCTAGGTTGACTTCAGTTTCCATGGAAGAGGTGAATGCGTAACTGTATCCCTCCACAATGGAAACTTCCTCAGCATGAGTAACGCTACTGGGTACCCGCGCCATCCCCAGGTACTCAAGATAGGCCAAGATCGGCGTACTGTAGGTGCCCCAGTTCTGATTCCCGAGATACATATCCCCATAGACCGTATCGCCAAAAATCCAGCAGCCAGCATTGACTTTTCCATCACCTCCATACAGATGTTTCTCAATGTCGTAAAGCCCACGCTTGTGTGGGAAATTATCAATCTGCCTGATCATTTCTTTATCAATAAAGCTCATGCAACATCTCCAGCACGCTTATTTAAATGTAACGATTGAATTTCTCAATCTGCCCAACATCAGCGAACGACGTCATATCGAAAGCTGATTCCTGCAGTAGCTTCTTCTTAACTGCACTCCACGACTCAGGCTCGACGCTATCCTCAAGTCCGACTGCCAAGAGCCGGTCGAAGCCAAGGGACGACAGCATGATCCGTTGGCTATCAACGCTATGAAATGCCTCAGATAGCGCCTGACTGCCCTGAATTTTTTTTAATGACTTACCCACTGCACAATGGGCATACACCATGTGCATTTGATAGATAGAGAAGTGCCCCGCTCCGCTCAGGGGAATGTCCTTGAAACAAGTACTTGGCTTCGCCCACAGTTTGCGCGGAGATACACCACACACAATACCCGACAGGGCATTGACTCGATCGATGCCCGGACTGACTTTGAAGCCCCCTACCACTTCGGAATAAAACCAGCTACTGAAACCGCACTGATAGGGTTGGCGATGAACACTCCCTCCCGAGACGGTGCCTTGCACCATCTCACAATGCGCCAGATACGCATAAACCGGCCGAGTGAAGCACTCCAGTGTCTTTCCGTGAACGTGTATAGCGCCTAGAACCGTATCACCGCCTACAAAAACTCCAGACTCGCCTACACTCAAGGAGTAAAGACTTCGCTCTATTTCATACGACCCATTAAATCTTACTGATGCGTAATCACTCATTACTGACGCTCCGCGATCAAAATTGGCGCATCATCATAGCCATCACGTTATGGCATAAATAATCGGGAAAGAGTTCTCACCCCGTTTGAATAAGCTCCATGAGCAGAGGGCTGACTGCATTAAGATTGAAAGCATCAATGCACTGCACAACAGCAGGCATTAAAGATACTCTTCACTGAATGCTGGAAAAGTGCGGCTGCGATTGATTTCTCGCAGGGAAATAGGTGTAGACCACTAAGTCGCTGCCACAGCAACTTCAGCCAAGATGCTTCTTCACACTTAAAAAAGGTTCTTCACGGAATCCCGGGAAAGACAGAAACAAGAACGGCGGCTTGATAGATGATGATTAACTGGGTTCGAGTGGATGAGGCCAACCGCCTGCGGCATGACAAACTTCCACGCAAGCTCATCAAGCAAGCGCAGTGGCATGGCTTGCTGATGGAAGTGCGTTACCGGCACTGAAGCAGTTTGCTAAACGACGGAGGGGCTACTGGCGCGGATCCTGAGCAGGGGTGCGTTTGCCCATGCACACTGGACAGCTAGAAGGGATTAACAACCGGATCAAGGTCAAAAAAAGGGGGCGCCGACCAAGCGCCCCATAAGCCGTAAAGCACACAACAAATTCAGTTAGCGTCCAACAACGCCATCGCCTCGGCACTGCACGCCTCGATCCGCGCCCAGTCGCCGTTCTTGATCCAGCTGCTGTCGAGCATCCAGGTGCCACCCACGCACATCACATTGGGCAGCGCCATGTAGTTGCGCACATTAGCTGGGTTGACCCCGCCAGTTGGGCAGAAGCGAATGTCGCCAAACGAGCCGCCAAACGCCTTAATCCCCGCCACGCCACCGCTGATTTCCGCTCGAACAGTTTGGACTGGTGATAACCGACAAGCTTGATGCCTTAAACAGCCAGGCCTTGTGGTTACTTATACCCATCAATCGTCGACATCAAAAAAATCGTTGTGAATTGGATCATTTCACCCCGAAAAACAATTTGTTTAACTCCATCGAAAACAATAGGAATTGACTGTAACGTAGCAAGGATAAATCCTACGACCAGGAAGGACGTTTCGACCTAGTTAAAATCCATTATCGAAAGCACACTCCAAGGCACCTCGCCATTCACTTCGAGTGCGAACTTAAAAGGTGCTTACGATGAACACACTTATAAAAACCCACAACTCAAGCATTACAGAAAACGAAATCATAATTTTAGATGGCGAAGTAACCATACCTCTTGACTACTTACGAAGTCGTTGCACGCTTGAAAGCACCAGCACTTTGATTGCATCAGGCTCTCTGATTGAGGGAATAGGATCAATCCACTCCGATATAGACTGCATCGTGTTGTGCGAAGCTCGCCCTAAGGCGAACGATGTAACCGCAAGCAATCATGCGCTAGTAACTGACATAAACTACCACTACCTGCGCCAGAACAGCGAAGTTCACAACACAACTGACTTCTATGGCACAAGCGGCCTACACATTGATATAGATTACATTACATACACAGAGGTTCATGAAATAATAAAAAAAATCCATACATCCTACAATGAAGTTACGAAAGACCAACGATTCCTATATAGCCCAGTGCTCCTAGAGCGGGAAAACAACGTAATCCATCGAACACTAACCGGGCACCCACTATTTAATATCCCACTATACAGTGAACTTAGATCTCGCATCCCAAAGGATAAACACACCTATCTATCCCATAGAGAAAAGCTGCCGGTATTCTATGCATTCCAAGATATCCAGGGATGCTGGCAATCCGGGAATTTATGGATGGGATGCGAGATAGCACGTGATTTAATGTTCAAATCAACGATGAGTCTTACATTTTTGTCCGGAATGACAAACAAGCACCCCAAGTGGATTTACTCCAATATGCATATGTTGTCTGGGCATGAAGAGCTAAAGAATAGTTTTTTTGAGCTTTCTCGACGTGGAGCACGCTCGGAATCAGAATGCCGTAGATATATCGAAGAAACCCTAAACTATATTGACCGTGTATTCAAAGCATTGGAAAAAATTCTAGGCACCTCAACAAGTCTACCCTCACAGAAAGAATCGCTGGCCGCGTTGGATGAAGAGTTTAACAATAGAAAGCATACAGAGCACAAAGTATCCACTTGTGAGTACTATTTTCGGAAAAATATTTTGCCGCCGAGGACACCCCCTCATTAGTAAGCCTTTTAAAAGAATGGGACTAAAAATGACACCCATCCTCCCCCACGAAAGAACAATACTTTCTATAAACGTTGGAAGCTCTTCCATAAAGAGCGCAATATTCAATCGAGACCAGCGAGTAGATATCAATATAAATTACATCGGACTAAAAAAACAAACCGTCAAGATCACATTCAAAAACATAACAACGCATGAAAACAAAATATTTTCACTTTTCATCGGCGATGATTTGGATCTTGCTGCATCAACACTTATCAGCCTACTCAATACAGCAATTAGAACTCTTGACTGGAAAAAACCATCCATTATTGGACATCGAGTTAAATTTGCAGGTCATGGTGCTGACATTGAAAAGTTATCACCTAGAATTGAGCAAATACTTGAATTTAACGACTACCTAAGTTCTCGACACAACAAACTTTGCCTATCAGTTATCTCGCATGCGAAATCCTCATTCAAAGAAACTCAGCAATTCATAGTTCGTGACCAAGCAGTTTCTGATCTATCACTGCATACACCCAATGAAATCCCGTTCGAAAGTAAAATTATTCGCCGTTATGGCCTTATCTCGCATGGCTATCACGGACTTGCTTCAAAAGCTTGTTTGAGAACACTAGAAAAAAAGTATGGCATTCCGAATTTTACAGGTTTGCTTACTCAGATTGGCTCAGGCGTAAGCGTGACGGCCATCGTCAACGGCGCCATTTCATATAACAGCATGAAGTTTGCTGCTTGCGACGGGCCGGTTATGCACAACAGATCAGGATCCCAGCCTCTAGGCTTAGTTTTGCGCATGCTTAAATATGGCTTTCCAGCCAATAGGCTTTCTGAAGCTGTTAACCGTAATAGCGGGATTTATGGGCTTTCAGACCTTCCATCTAATAGCACCGTTACTGTCGAAGAAATCCTTGGTGATGAGCAACACAAGGAAGCTTGCGACAACTACCTACTATCAATTGCATGTGAAATATTCAGATTAACCTCAAAGAACAAAGATCTACACCATTTTATATTTTCGGGAGGTCTGGCAACCCGACATCCTTGGCTGGCCCCGAAAATCCTGCAGATTGCTAAAATTATAAATCCTGACGAAGCAGATGAGTTGACTCGACAACTAAAAAACGGATCACATACAGCGTCAACCGCTTTCACAGAAATCTATTTGGTTGATATCGACGAACACGAAATAATACGAAACATATTGCTCACACCAAAACCCTCCCCCATCATTTTTGACACAACCGGCTCGATTTGCGAGGTTGCTGGCACTACGATTGGAAAAGTTCTGCATGGTATTACCCCAACTGACTACAGTGCTATTAGCATAAACTTTGCAGATACCCCCTTTGACTTAAAAGCCCCGCCACCCCTGGCCTATATATTTGCAGGAACTGATCGATCCTCCTTTTTTGTTCGGGCCAGCGTCGCAAGATCTCGCGAAATACCGACACTATTCATAAACTCAATCAAAACTGCAAAAAAACTAATTAACCGCTCAATATATCTCGACACCCCAACAAGGACAATTATCGAATATGATTAACTCAATCAGCGAAAGCCTCAAAGAGCTACTCAAATTAAATATTATATCAAAAAGCATATTTGAACATTGCGTAAACATTTCGGAGGAAACTACCAGTTTTTCCAAAATTAACCATGCATTCCTTTACCAAATAGGCGCTCGTCTAGCACAAGAAGGCGATAAGGAAAAATCTCTCACCTGGAAAACGCTTTCACTATGCCAGCTTACTCAGGAAATTATACTCGAATGCAACTTATTAAAAGCGCAAACCCCGCCCAATTATGAATTAGATATAGATACTCAGACCTCCCTTAGACTTCCGTATTTTTACTCAGAAACTGAATACCCTCTCTCTCAGTTATTTGATCACTTAAGCGCCCACACGCCTGACGCAACCATCGTTTCAGTCCTATCAGGACGCTACATGGAGATCCTTCATGAGTTAATTACCTCCTCCAACATGGACTTTATACTCAAGGATATCAAATGAACAACATAAAGTCTATTTCTGATCAAGCCCCACCCACCAAAAGATTGAATTACTTTAACGCATCAGGCATATCAAATAAACTATACACCAAAATATTGGCACATCACGAAGCCATAAACCACAAGAACCTAGACAACTGCATTGTATTTAGCGTAATGCACCTAAGCACCACCGTAAATTTGAGCATTGCCAATCAATGGAGCGGCATTTTTAAGAACCTGTATTTGATACCCAAAAAAAAGCTCACTCAATAAGGATCTTTTAGTTCACATCAGTGATCCAACGAGAATAATAAAGTCTCGCTCTCGCAGAAACTTTGAAACAACCGTTGAAGAAGTCTTACGAATATCAGCAACTAGCACCCTTCCAATAATAATTATCGACATAGGGGGCTATTTCGCTCCTTTCATCAATGCAATTCAAGAATCTCTAGGCAATCGCCGTCTCTTGATAATTGAAGACACTGCCAATGGTCACAAAAAATACGAAAGTACTCGCATTTTCAAATCAGATGAACTTTTCAAATCAGTAGCATTTTCGCCTCACAAAATGGCAGAAAATGTCATGGTAGCAAACCTGATAGTTGCGAACCTGCCGTCATTCATACAGTCATGGAACTTACAGAAAAAAATGCTGGTAATAGGCTACGGGCGTATAGGCCGATCATTATGTCTGGGATTGAGGGCTCACGGCGCAAAATCAATATATCTTCTGGACCAAGATGCAACAAGACTTTTCATGGCTGCCACAGAGAATTTCCCCACACTAAACCGCTCAGATATGAATTCATATAACGATTTCTTTGATTATTGCTTTTCGATGTCCGGCGATAAAGGTACTGACTTTCAAGTAGCTCGCCTCTTAAAAAATAACTCCTGGATAACATTTGTCACTTCCTCAGATGATGAACTTTCCCCCGACCTAATCGAAGTGATTGACCTCCAAAACGGTATGTTACAAACTTCTACTAACAAGAAAATCAACATCATAAACCATGGGCACCCAATAAACCTAACAGACGGGGCAATATTTGACACGCGAAACCTTTCTCTTCACTTCACATTCACCAGAATCTTAATAATATGCCTTGAGTTCCTGGAACTCAGCTCGAAGCACCCTGTGCCGGACGATTTGTTTGACGACATAATTAAAGAAATCAAAACTCTAAATAGGCACGGGATCAATCAGTGGAAATAATAAAACTTGCGATACCCCTTACACTGTCGAGAATTGGGGAAATAATCTTATCTTTTCTTTATTTTTCTTTTATTGGCCATATCTTCGTAAACACGCTCGAAGAAGCTTCTATAGCTTGGGCTTTAGTTTCATTTCTCACTGTACTAGGCATAGGCTTCTTTTCTCCGCTAGTGGTAAGGGTGGCAGGTGCGTCCGTAAACAATAAGGCGCATAGCACTGCTTACTTACAAACTACCGCATCCTTACATTATGCCTTGGCAGGTGGCACTATAGTTGCCCTGCTCGCTTTCGCATTCCTACATGCATCTACACCCGCGGGAATAATATCAAATCACACTCCACTCTTACTGCTCACAAGCTTGCCTGCCATCTACATTCAAACTGTAATTTTCAACTTTTTCAATGCCACAGGCAAACCGAAACTCGAAATAATTTTTACGACCTCACTCAACTGCTCTCTACTTATATACATTACATTGACTCTCTGGCTTTCACCTTCCAATACTGTCTTAGATTTCATTGTCGCATACTCCACCCTTCGATGGATCCATGTCGGCTTCGTAGCAACCCTCTACTACCGTGAACTCAAGAAGCAAAACATTGCATTACCCAGTAATACTTCGAAACTCCTAAGATATAAAAACATCTTTAAAGATGGAGTACCTATGGCTGTGTGCTTCGCTGGCGAGAGCGCTGTCTACCTTATCATTACGCTGATCGCCAAAACTCAAGAAAATATAAGTCTACCTGCATACCAAGCCTCGCTTCACTTTATGACGTTTGTATACATGGTGTCGATTGGCAGCGCAACAGCGACAGGTATACTTACCGCACGAGACTACAAAAAAGAATTAAAGAGAAAATTCTGCATTGACTTTCGAAACGGCATGATCTGTGGGGCAGTTTTACTCATGCCACTGATAACTGCATGCCTCTTTTTCGGTGACTTTATCGCAAGCCTCTACACGTCCGACCCTGAAATAAAACTGGACATAGCAAAATGCCTGACTGCGTCAACACCTTTCTTAATATGTGAGTACATCTACATCGTTACTCGCTCCACACTTAGAAGCATGCTTGACTTTTGGATCCCCACACTAATGAGCATAGCCTCATTAAATTTTATCGGAATTGGTTTAATTTATAGCTTAATTGATACCTCACCTGATCCACTGCTTTTTATCTACTATTCTTTATCCTTCTCATCTTTTATTCTAATGCTTCTGCTGCTTTGGCGCTTTCGAGCTAAGTACAACCAGTTTTCCTGCAACTGCGCACAACGCATGAGGGAAGATTAACCCCCCAAAAAAAGGGGCGCCGACCAAGCGCCCCATAAGCCGTAAAGCACACAACAAATTCAGTTAGCGTCCAACAACGCCATCGCCTCAGCACTGCACGCCTCGATCCGCGCCCAGTCGCCGTTCTTGATCCAGCTGCTGTCGAGCATCCAGGTGCCACCCACGCACATCACATTGGGCAGCGCCATGTAGTTGCGCACATTGGCCGGGTTTACCCCGCCAGTCGGGCAGAAGCGAATGTCGCCAAACGGGCCGCCAAACGCCTTGATCGCGGCCACGCCACCGCTGATTTCCGCCGGGAACAGCTTGAACCGGCGATAGCCCAGGGCGTAGCCCATCATGATCTCGGACGGCGTACTGATACCCGGCAGGAGCGGGATATCGCTTTGCACACCGGCTTCGAGAATGTCCTGGGTAATGCCCGGGGTCACCACGAACTGCGCGCCAGCCGCTTCGACTGCCGCGAACATGCCGCGATCGAGCACAGTACCGGCACCAATGCACAGCTCTGGGCGCTGCTCGCGCAGCACCTGAATGGCCTTCAGGCCGTGCTGGGAACGCAGGGTCACCTCAAGGGTACGAATGCCGCCCGCAGCCAAGGCGTCGGCCAGCGGCAGGATGTCTTCCTCACGGGCGATGGTGATCACCGGCAGGATGCGCGCCTTGTCGCAGATCGCGTCGATCCGGGCGGCTTTGTCGGCCATCGAGAGCAGAGTCTGTGGGCGTTCAAGGGTGGTCATGACAGTGGATCCTTGGCTCATGGGCACCAGTAGATGTCCAGGGGGTCGTGAAGAAAGGCGCGTATCGGCATTTCGGTAAGGTCTTCGCCCGCCAGCGCGGCGCGCAGGGTAGCGAGTTTGCCCTGGCCTTGCACGGACAGCGCGGTAAACGCGGCACTGGCCAGCAAGGCGCGGGTCATCGACAGGCGCTGATGCGGCACGCTGGGCGCCAGCATCGGCAGGCAGCGACGGGAGCTGTTTGGGGCCAGGCCGTCGTCCAGGTTGGGGCTGTTCGGGAACAGCGAAGCAGTATGGCCGTCGTCGCCCATGCCCAGCACCAACACGTCGATGGCGGGCAGGTCTGCCAGCGCCTGGTCGGCGTTGGCGGCGGCGCGCTCAAGATTTTCAGCCTGCTGATACAGGCCCATGAAGCGTGCCTTGGCGGCAGTGCCCTTGAGCAGGTGGCGGGCCAGCAGGCCAGCATTGCTGTCGGCATGCTCCACCGGCACCCAGCGCTCATCCGCGAGGCTCACGGTGACCTTCGACCAGTCCAGCGCCTCGGCGGCCAAGCGCTCGAGAAACGGCACCGGGCTGCGCCCACCGGACAACACCACGCAGGCCTGGCCTTTGGCGGCAATTGCCACCCGCAGGCGCTCGGCCACATCCCGGGCCAGCGTTGCGGCCAGGGTCTTGGCATCCGCCAGTTCGTGCGCCTTCACCGCCGCCGGCAGTTGCAGTTCAGATATCGCCATACCACGCCCTCCCATCTCGTGTGATCAGTGCAATCGAGCTCATCGGCCCCCAGGAGCCCGCCGCGTAAGGCTTGGGCGCATCACCTGCGCTTTGCCAGCCGGCGATCAACTGGTCGCACCATTTCCAGGCATATTCAATTTCATCCTTGCGCACGAACAGGTTCTGGTTGCCGCGCATCACCTCGAGCAACAGGCGTTCGTAGGCATCCGGAATCCGCGCGCTGCGCCAGGCATCGGAAAAATTCAGCTGCAACGGGCCGCTGCGCAGTTGCATGCCCTTGTCCAGGCCTTGCTCCTTGGTCATCACCCTTAAAGAAATACCTTCGTCCGGTTGCAGACGGATGATCAGCTTGTTACCCACCTGCAAACGTTGTTCCGGGGCGAAGATGTAGTGCGGTGTTTCCTTGAAGTGGATGACGATCTGCGACAGCTTCTGCGGCATGCGCTTGCCGGTGCGCAGGTAGAACGGCACGCCCGACCAGCGCCAGTTGCGGATATCGGCGCGCAGGGCAACGAACGTCTCGGTGTCGCTCTGCGCGTTGGCGTTGTCTTCTTCCAGATAACCGGGCACCGGTTTGCCGTCGCTGTAACCGGCAATGTACTGGCCACGCACCACACGGGTGCTCAGCCCTTCGCCGGTGATCGGTGCCAGGGCCTTGAGCACCTTGACCTTCTCGTCGCGAATGCTGTCGGCTGAAAGTTCGCTGGGCGGGTCCATGGCGATCAGGCACAACAACTGCAGCAGGTGGTTCTGGATCATGTCACGCAGCTGGCCGGCCTTGTCGAAATAGCCCCAGCGGCCTTCGATGCCGACCTTTTCGGCCACGGTGATCTCCACATGCGAGATCGAATTCTGGTTCCACTGGGTTTCGAACAGGCTGTTGGCAAAGCGCAGCGCGATCAGGTTCTGCACCGTCTCCTTGCCCAGGTAGTGGTCGATGCGGTACACCCGGTTCTCGGGGAAGAACCGTGCCACGGCATCGTTGACCCGGCGCGACGACTCCAGGTCGTGGCCGATCGGTTTTTCCAGCACCACCCGGGTACGGGAGGCCAGGCCAGCTCTGTCGAGGTTCTCGCAGATGGCACCATAAACGGCCGCCGCCGTGGCGAAATAGGCAATCAAGGGCAGCTCGCCCGGCGACTGCTCAGCCAGCGCCTGGTAGCCCTCGGGCTGGAGAAAATCCAGGTGCTGGTAGCTCAACCGGCCGAGGAAGCGGCCCAGTGTCGCGGGCTCAAGGTCCGCGTCGGGGACATGCCGGCGCAAATGCGCTTCGATGGTGCTCAGGTGGTCCTGCGCACTGCCGCTCTCGCGGGCCAGCGCCAACAGACGCGTGTCCGGGTGCAGCAGGTCGGCGCGGTCGAGCTGGTAAAGCGCAGGAAACAGCTTGCGCAATGCCAGGTCGCCCAGGGCGCCAAACAGGGCAAAGGTGCAAGGTTCGACACTGATCGCAGCCATGATGTTGGTTCTTTCCTAAAGTTGGTCTAGGAATACCGCTTTCACATACGGTTTTCAAGGGGTAATGTAGTAAAACTAACAACATTACCGACGAGTATTACAGACAAGTGGTGCGCCACACGCACCGACAGTACGATAGACGACCGTGCAAAAGGCCTGCTGCTCCGTCAGCCGGCTGTCTTCCCGACCCAAGGACACACCCATGGACCGCGTGCGAAACCTCCTGGAACAGATCCAGGGACGCCTCGACGAGCTGAACAAGGCCGAACGCAAAGTCGCCGAAGTCATCCTGCTCAACCCACAACAAGCCACCCGGTTCAGCATTGCTGCGCTGGCCCAGGCGGCCAAGGTCAGCGAACCGACCGTCAACCGCTTCTGCCGTTCGTTCGGCGTCAGCGGCTACCCCGAGCTCAAGCTGCAACTGGCGCAGAGCCTGGCCAGTGGCGCTGCCTATGTCAGCCGCGCGGTCGAGGCCGACGATGACCCTGCCGCCTACACCCAGAAGATTTTCGGCAGCGCCATCGCCTCGCTCGACAGTGCCTGCCAGCAACTCGACCCGCAGCAGGTCAGCCGCGCCGTGGACATGATGATCCAGGCCCGGCAGATCCACTTCTTCGGCCTGGGTGCCTCGGCCCCCGTGGCGCTGGACGCCCAGCACAAGTTCTTCCGCTTCAACCTGGCGGTGTCGGCCCACGCCGACGTGCTGATGCAACGCATGCTGGCCTCGGTGGCCCACACCGGCGACCTGTTCGTGATCATCTCCTACACCGGCCGTACCCGTGAGCTGGTCGAGGTGGCACGCGTGGCCCGCGAAAACGGCGCCTCGGTACTTGGCCTGACCGCTGCCGGCTCGCCGCTGGCCCAGGCCTGCAGCCTGAGCCTGCACATTCCGTTGCCAGAAGACACCGACATCTACATGCCGATGACCTCGCGGATCATCCAGCTGACCGTGCTCGACGTGCTGGCCACCGGCATGACCCTGCGCCGCGGCGTGGACTTCCAGCCGCACCTGCGCAAGATCAAGGAAAGCCTCAACGCCAGCCGCTACCCGATCGAGGACGACGAGCTCAACTGAGCCGGTGCGCCTGCAAACGCAAGTGGGCACGCTGCCCCGGGGCCAGGCTGAGGCCCTCGCCACTGCCACTGGCGGCTTCGACACAAACAAAGCCCAGGCACTCGCGACCGCTCACGCCCATCAGCGGGCGATTGCCCGGGTGCCAGACCACGGTATCGTCGCTGTCACCGGTATCGATGCACAGCTCCCGCTGCCAGGCCGGGTCCTGTAGCTGCACCCGCGGGGTGCCCGGGTACACTTTCTGGCAGCCGCCCTTGAGCTTCAGCGCGCCATCTTCGCGGCAGGCCTGGCGGTTCAGGCGGTCGTAACCTTCGATATCCTCAAGCCCAGACAGCGCTATCTCGGACACGTCACTGATACGCCAGTACGCCAGCAGCGCATGGCTCAGCTGGCAGGGTTCGCTGTCCTGGTGCTCGGTGCTCAGGCTCAGCTCCATACGGCTGCCCAGCCGCGCATGCAGGTCGACTTGCCAGTCGCACAGGTCCAACCGCCACTTCAGCGTCACACCCTCTTCATCCTCGCGGCTGTCCACCAGCTTCCAGTCGAGCAGGCGCGCCCAGCCATGGGCCGGCCACAAGTCTTCGCTGGGGTGGCGGCCATACCAGGGCCAACACACCGGCACACCGCCACGAATGGCCCCCACTTGCGGCCACTGTTCGGCGCACCACAGCCAAGGCCGTTCGCCGGCCGGTTGAAAGTGCAGCAACTGCGCACCCTGCCGGCTGAATACCGCCTGGCAACGGGGGTGGTCGATGATCAGCACATCGCGCTGCTGGTAACGCTCCCACTCGAACGTCGGCCGGGGCCGTTGCGAGGAAAAGAAGCGATGTAGCGGATGTTCGGGCATGGTTCAGAGCTCTTGTTGTTTGAGATAGCGCTGTCTCGGCCTATCCCCGACAACCACTGCAAGCCAGTGGATGCCGGGAGCCGAAAATGGATTGGCGTAAATTTACAACAAATGCCCTCAGAATGACGACTGAATCTTCAAGCCCGCGACCAGCGCGTTATCCACCTCATCCACACCACCGGGGCTCTTGATGTACTGAAGGTTCGGGCGCACCGTCAGCCAGTTGGTGACGTGGAAGCCGTAATAGAGCTCGGCGTTGTACTCGGTGCGCTGCAGCGGCACGAAGCCTGGGTTGTCGTAGTCGTTGATGCCGCTCTGGCCATTGAGCAGCTCGGCGCGCTTCTTCACGTCGTCGTTGACGTGGATCCGCGCGACGCCAAAGCCGATGTCATCCTTGGGCCGAGCATCGAAGGCGCCCTTGTACACCAGGCCGACCTGCTGGTAGTTGTCGACCACGTTGGTGGCCTTGTCGTGCACGGTAAAGTTGGCGAACAGGCTGAGGCCACGGTTGACGTCACCGCCGTGGGCCGTGACCTGCTGCTGCGCCACCACCCACCAACCGTGCTTGCTCGAATGCGACTTGAAAGCCGCGCCCGTCAGGGCCTGCGGGTTGCCATTGACGTCGTCGTACACGTCGTCGGCCTTGGCCGTGCTGTAGTAGTAACCCAGGCGGTATTCACCCGGCAGGCCATTGACCTTGGGCGACCACACCGCCTCCACCGGCAGGATCGCACCCTTGGTGCCGCTGCCGCTGAGTTTGAAGCCGTTACCGGTTTCAAGGTTCGAGGGGTTTTGCTCGAAGGCGCCGACCTGGACGAAGAATTCCGGCGTGATGTTGTACTTGACCCGCAGCGCCCACTGGCTGACCGGCCAGTTGTACCAGATGCCACCCACCCAGTTACCTACCTGCGAGCCGCAGAACGCCAGGTTCTGGAAGTCGCAGGGGAAGCTGTTGAAGTCCTCGCCTTCGCCGAAGCGGCCGAACTTGACGTCTAGCGCCCCGTCGAAGTACTTCTGCTTGACCCACATCTGCGTCAGCCGCCAGGTCTGGCCGCGCCCCCACACTTCCTGCACCGAGCTGAATTGCCCGGCACGCGGGTCGCTGATGCGGTCGTTGGACAGGTTGCGGCCGCTGCGCTCGGTGATCGCCAATTTGAATTCGGCATCGTGCCAACCCAGGATCTTCTGCAAGTCCAAGTGCGCGCCAAGGGCAAACTGGTCGCTGTAGCGCGCCGTCTTGTCGTCGTTGTAGCCGCCGTTGAGGTTACCGGCCACTTCGCCGACGTAGTCGAGGGTGAAGTCGTAGCCTTTTTCCAGCAGCTCGGTGCGGGTGCCGCCCCAGTCGCCGGTCATCCATTTTGACTCGCTGGAGAAAGCCTCGGCGGCCTGCGCCCCACTGCTGCCCACCACGGCAAGCAAGGCCAATGAGCCCAAGGTCTTGATGCGATTGCGCTGTTCCATCCCTTTGCGTCCTCTTTTTTCTTATTGATGGTGTAGACGATTCAACGGCTCTTGAAGTGAGTCACGTTGTCCTTCACTGAAGCGTTGGCGGTGCTCACGTCCAGGCGCTCACCGCTGGCGGCGTCGAACAGCAGCACCCGCGCCGGGTCGAATTGCAGGTTGAGGCTGTCGCCAACCCGGCACGCCACATCCGGGGCCAGGCGGCAGCAGACCTTGGTCTGGTTGAGGGTGACGAACACCAGCAGGTCAGGCCCGGTGGGCTCGGTCACCTGCACGTCGGCGCGAATGCCGGGCAGGCCGTTGCCCTCCCCCGTGCCAAGGGCGATCTGCTCGGGGCGGATGCCGAGGATGATCTCGCGCCCGTCCAATTCATCACTGGCCAGGCCCAAGGGCAGCTCGCAGCGCGCTTGGCCGCTGTCGAGCAGCGCCAGCAGGCGCCCCTCTTGCCGGGCCAGGCGAGCTGGGATGAAGTTCATCGGCGGCGAGCCGATGAAGCTGGCGACGAACTGGTTGGCCGGGTCGTTGTAGATCTGCTGCGGGGTGCCGAACTGCTGGATGATGCCGTCCTTCATTACCGCCACTTTGTCGCCCAGGGTCATGGCTTCGATCTGGTCGTGGGTGACATACACCGTGGTGGTCTTCAGGCGCTGGTGCATCAGTTTCATTTCGGTGCGCATCTCGACCCGCAGCTTGGCGTCGAGGTTGGAAAGCGGTTCGTCAAACAGGTAGATCTTCGGCCGCCGCGCCAGCGCCCGGCCCATGGCCACACGCTGCTGCTGGCCACCGGACAACTGCGCCGGCTTGCGCGCCAGCAGGTGCTCGATCTGCAGCAGCTTGGCCACCCGCGCCACCTCTTCGTCGATGGCAGCCTGGGGCATCTTGCGAATCTTCAGGCCAAACTCGATGTTCTCGCGCACGCTCATGGTCGGGTACAGCGCGTAGGACTGGAACACCATGGCGATGTCCCGGTCCTTGGGGCTCATGCCGCTGACGTCCTGGTCATCGATCAGGATCGCGCCGCCGCTGATGTGCTCGAGGCCGGCGATGCAGTTCATCAAGGTCGACTTGCCACAGCCCGAAGGGCCGACCAAGATCAGGAACTCGCCGTCCTTGATCGACAGCTGGATGTCCTTGAGGGTGTCCGGCAGGCCGCTGCCGTAGGTCTTGTTCACATTGCGAAGTTCAAGCGTTGCCATGACTTACCCCTTGACGGCGCCGGCCGTGAGGCCGCGGACGAAATACTTGCCTGCCACCACATAGACCAGCAGGGTTGGCAGGCCGGCGATCATCGCCGCCGCCATGTCGACGTTGTATTCCTTGGCCCCGGTGCTGGTGTTGACCAGGTTGTTGAGGGCCACGGTGATCGGTTGCGAGTCGCCGCTGGAGAACACCACGCCGAACAGGAAGTCGTTCCAGATCTGGGTGAACTGCCAGATCAGGCAGACCATGATGATCGGTGTCGACATCGGCAGGATGATGCGGCGGAAAATGGTGAAAAACCCGGCACCGTCCAGGCGCGCGGCCTTGACCAGCGCATCGGGGATGCTCACGTAGAAGTTGCGAAAGAACAGCGTGGTGAAGGCCAGGCCGTAGACCACGTGCACCAGCACCAGGCCACCGGTGGTGCTGGCCAGGCCGAGCTTGCCGAGGGTGAACGAGGCTGGCAGCAGCACGGTCTGGAACGGCAGGAAGCAGCCGAACAACAGCAAACCGAAGAACAGCTGCGAACCGCGGAAGCGCCACATCGACAACACATAGCCATTCAGCGCGCCAATGGCCGTGGAGATCAGCACCGCCGGTACGGTGATCAAGATCGAGTTCCAGAAGTAACCACTGACGGTACCCCAGGCCTTGACCCAGCCAATGCCGCTGACCACCGTCGGCCAGCTCAGCAGGTTGCCGGTGCTGATGTCTTCCGGGGTTTTGAAGCTGGTCAGCAGCATCACCACCAGCGGTACCAGGTACAGCACCACCGCAAGCAGCAGTACCGCGTGGATGGCCAGGCGGCCGAGGCTCAGCGCCGGTTTGTCAGCAGGGCTATGCATGGCGTTTGCTCCGCAGCTCCGAGTACAGGTAAGGCACGAGGATCGCCAGGATCGCCCCGAGCATGAGGATGGCGCTGGCCGAGCCCATGCCCATCTGGCCGCGGCTGAAGGTGAACGAATACATGAACATCGCTGGCAGGTCAGAGGAGTACCCCGGGCCACCGGCGGTCATTGCCGCCACCAGGTCGAAGCTCTTGATGGCGATGTGCGAGAGGATCATCAGCGCACTGAAAAACACCGGACGCAGGCTTGGCAGCACCACGGTCCAGTAGATGCGCGGCAGGCTGGCGCCGTCCATCTGGGCGGCGCGGATGATCGACTGATCGACGCCACGCAGGCCCGCCAGGAACATCGCCATGATGAAGCCAGAGGCCTGCCACACCGCGGCGATCACCAGGCAGTACACCACTCGGTCAGGGTCGATCAGCCAGTCCAGGCGAAAACCTTCCCAGCCCCAGTCGCGCAGCAATTTGTCCAAGCCCATGCCGGGGTTGAGCAGCCACTTCCAGGCGGTGCCGGTGACGATCATCGACAGGGCCATGGGGTACAGGTAGATAGTGCGGATGAAGCCTTCGCGGCGGATGCGCTGGTCCAGCAGCACCGCCAGCAACACGCCAATGGCGAGACTGATGGCGATGAACAGGCCGCCGAACAGCAGCAGGTTCTTGCTCGCCACCCACCAGCGGTCGTTGTCGAACAGCCGCGCGTACTGCGCCAAACCCGCCCACTTGTAGGTGGGCAAGAACGTCGAGGTGGTGAACGACAGCACGAAGGTCCACAGGATGTAGCCGTAGAAGCCGACCAGGACGATGAACATGCTCGGTGCCAGTACCAGTTTGGGTAGCCAGCGCTGGAGAGCGTCCAGGGGTGAGGCCCGCAATTGGGCGGTGGTTGTGGTCATAGATCACCTTAAAGGCGTTGCTCACTTGTGTAGGAGCGGCCTTGCGTCGCGAAAGGGCTGCGCAGCAGCCCCACGGGTAGCCTGCACGCTCTGTCGGGTTGTCTTTTTCTTGAGGGCCTGGGGCTGCTACGCAGCCCTTCGCGACGCAAGGCCGCTCCTACAAGAGCAATGCGCCTGATTTGGAATTGGCTATTGGGCGGCCTTGATCGCCGCTGCCAACTTCTTCGCCGCGTCGGCCGGATCGGCCTTGGGGTCGTTGATGTAGTTGGTCACCACATCGAAGAAGGCGCCCTGCACGGCCAGCGTGGTGGCCATGTTGTGCGCCATGCTCGGCTGCAGGCCGCCGGTCTTGGCGTCAGCCAGGAAGTCCTTGGCCGAGGTCTGGGCGCAGGCGTCGAAGCCGTACGCGCCCATGTCGGCGAGCATGTCGTTACGCACCGGGATCGAGCCTTTGTTGGTGCTGAACACCTTCTGGAAGTCCGTGCCCAGCACCTTCCTGGCGATGTCCTGCTGGCCGGCCGCCGTGCCGGGGTCCTTCTGCTTGAACACCACCAGCGAGTCGATGTTGTACAGGAAGCCATTGCTCGTGCCGGGGAACGGCACGCACTGGTAGTCTTTGCCCGCGACCTTGTTGGCCAAGGTCCACTCGCTCTTGGCCCAGTCACCCATGATCTGCATGCCGGCCTTGCCGTTGATGACCTTGTTCGCCTCTAGGTTCCAGTCCTGGCCTTTGCCGTCAGGGTCCATGTAGGTGGCGATCTTCTTCAGCTCGGTCAACGCCTTGATCATGTCCGGGCCGGTCAGTGTGGCGCTGTCCAAGTCGACCATGGCCTTCTTGTAGCCTTCCACGCCCATCACCGAGAGCGCCACGCTTTCGAAGACAGTGCTGTCCTGCCACGGCTGGCCACCGTGGGCGAGCGGGATGAAGCCGGCCGCCTTGAGCTTGTCGGCGGCGGCGTAGAATTCGTCGAGGGTCGCGGGCGCTTTTTCGATGCCGGCCTTTTTGAAGACCTCAGGGTTGATCCACAGCCAGTTGGTGCGGTGGATGTTGACCGGCACGGCGACGTAGTCACCGTCGTACTTGACGACGTTAGCGACTTTCTGGTCGAGCAGGCTGTCCCATTTTTCGTCCTTCGCTACGTCCTTCAGCACGTCGCTGTCGAGCAGGCCGGTCGCGGCCCAATCCTGGATATCGGGGCCTTTGATCTGCGCGACACCTGGCGGGTTGCCGGCCACCGCGCGGCTTTTCAGCACGGTCATGGCCGTGGCACCGCCACCGCCGGCAACTGCACCGTCCTTCCAGGTAAAACCATCTTTCTCGACTTGCGCCTTGAGCACATCGACAGCGGCCTTTTCACCACCGGAGGTCCACCAGTGCACGACCTCGACATTGCCTTTGGCATCGGCAGCGAGGGCGCTGAGCGGGAACAGAGAAGCGAGGGAAATCGCGGCAGCGAGACGGAGCGTGGAATTCATCGAAGCACCTTTCTTGTTGTTATGCCGTGCAAGTCGGTCGCTTGCGTTGCATGCAGTCTAAGCGGCGTAGCCGACGCGCCAGGTAACGAAGCGATGCGCGAATGTCATCGTTTGGTGACATTCGCGGGGATACCCGCACACACGCTCACTCCAGCCCTCGCGGCAGATACAACGTGACCCGCAAACCACCCTCGCGCAGGTTGAGCAAGCTCACTTCACCGCCATGGCTATGGGCGATGTTGCGCGCAATCCCTAAGCCCAACCCGTACCCCTGCTGCTGCCCGGCCAGCCTGAAGTGCGGCTCGAACACCTGCTCCATCTGCTGCTGCGGCACCCCCGGCCCGTGGTCATCGACCTGCAGGACAAAGCCCTCGGCGCTGTCGATAACCCGCAACCGCGCGCGCTCGCCGTACTTGATGGCGTTGTCGATCAGGTTGCCGATGCAGCGGCGCAACGCCAGCGGCTTGCCCGGGTAGGGCGCCAGCGCTTGGCCCTCCACCGTGATGCGGCCATCGCCAAGGTAAGGCTCGGCCAGGATGTCCAGCACCTGGTTAAGGTCGACCGGCTCGATGTTCTCGTGGATATCGGTGTCTTTCACACACTGCAACGCGCCTTTGACCAACAGCTCCAGCTCATCCAGGTCTTGGCTGAACTTGGCCTGCAGGCGCTCGTCTTCCAGCAGTTCGACGCGCAGGCGCAAGCGCGTGATGGGCGTACGCAGGTCATGGGAAATAGCGCTGAACAGCTGGCTGCGTTCGGTCAGGTAGCGGCTGATACGCTCGCGCATGCTGTTGAAGGCCCGGCCGACTTCAACCACCTCGCTGCCCCCGCCTTCGGCCACGGGGGCCACATCGGCGCCCAGCGACAACTCCCGCGCAGCGCGCGCCAGGCGCTTGAGTGGCCAGCTTTGCCAGTGCACCAACAGGCCGATGAACAGCAACAGCAAGGCGGTGGTGAGCACAATGAAACCGATCTGCTGGCGGGGCAGGCGCTCGGCCTCAAGGCCGGTGTAGGGCTCGGGCAGCAGCGAGGCGATGTACAGCCACTCACCCTCGCCCAGGCGGATCTGTGTCACCAGTACGGGTGGGTTGAGCGGCTCTAGGGTCAGCGAATAATGCGCCCAGGAACGTGGCAGTTCATCGAGTTTCAGGCCACTGTTGAAAATGCGCAGGTCATCAGGGGCGACGAACGCCACGCTGACTTCCATCTGCGGCCCCAAGCGTTCGTGCAGCACCTGCTGGAACACCTCGATCACCGCCTGCTTGCGTGGGGTGACGGGCAGCACCGGCATGTCCAGCGGCTTGTCGTTGAGCGACACGAAAAAGCGCGTGCCACCCATGCTGCGCAGCTGGTCGAGCACCATCGGCCGGTAGGCCACGGGCAGCGACCGGAAGTAGCTGACGCTGGCACTCATCGAATGGGCCAGGCTGCTGGCACTGGCGCGCAGGCCTTGTAACTGGCTGGCACGCAGTTGAGCGACCCAGATGACACTGGACAAGCCTTGGGCCAGCAGCACCACCAGCAAGGTCAGCAACAGCATGCGCCCCAGCAGCGAGCGAGGCAGCAGGCGCCAGCGCCGCTCAGGAAGCGCAGCAGACATGGGCAGCCAGCAGGTAGCCACTGCCACGCACGGTGCGGATCAGCCGTGGTGGTTTTTCGGTGTCGCGCAGACGCTGGCGCAGGCGGCTGACCGCCATGTCGACGATACGGTCAAGCGGCATCGGTTCACGCCCTCGGGTGGCATTGCCAATGGTGTCGCGGTCGAGGATTTGCTGGGGGTGATCGAGAAACAGTTTCAGCAGGGCGAAATCGGCACCCGACAGGATCACCTCTTCGCCATCGCGGTGAAACAGGCGGTGGCTGACCGTGTCCAGGCGCCAGTCATCAAAGGCCAGCACGGCACTGCTCGGCGCCGCCTGGCCGAACTCGGCACGGCGCAGCAAGGCCTTGATCCGCGCCTGCAGTTCACGCGGGCTGAACGGTTTGCCGAGGTAGTCGTCGGCGCCCAGCTCCAGGCCGATGACCCGGTCGGCTTCGTCAGAGCTGGCGGTGAGCATGATGATCGGCACCCGCGCTTGACGCGGGTGTTGACGCACCCAGCGGCACAGGCTGAAGCCATCTTCATCGGGCAGCATCACATCGAGAATGACCAGGTCGCAGGGCGTGTTTTCCAGGGCCTGACGAAAGCCCCGCCCGTCGGCCTCGGCGTGTACCTGGAAGCCGGAACGGCTCAGGTAGGTTTGCAGCAGTTCGCGGATTTCCTGGTCGTCGTCGACCATCAGGATCGATTTTCCGGCAGTGCTCAAGATGGTCCGTCCTCTTGTTGTGTGCAGGTCTTTTTGCCTGCTGTCGGGTATTGCCATTGGGGCTGCTTTGCAGCCCTTCGCAGCACAAGGCTGCTCCTACAGGAACCACGCCATCAGTGATCCAGCGCCATCCTGTAGGAGCAGCCTTGTGCTGCGAAGGGCCGCAAAGCGGCCCCATCAGTGATCCAGCGCCTGCTGTAAAGCCACCCCGGCCCCCAGCAGCCCCGAAAACTCCGCCGTCACCAACCACACCGGCACCCCGGCAAAATACCCACTCATGCAGCCCTTGTCGGCAAAGCTCGTGGCAAACCCACTGCGCAGGAACAGCTCGGCAAACCGAGGGATCACCCCCCCGACAATATAAACCCCACCGCGCGCGCCCAAGGTCAGCACATTGTTACCCGCCACGCGGCCCAGAAAGCGGCAGAACTGCTCGACCACCGCCAACGCCCGCGGCTCACCGCCCAGGGCGGCATCGGTAATCTGCGCCGGGGTCTTGTGGCGCGGCGTGTCGCCATCCAGTGCGCACAGGGCTTGATACAAGCGCACCAGGCCTGCGCCACTGAGCACGGTCTCAGCACTGACATGGCCAATCTGGCTGTGAATCTGTTGGTGGATCGCGGCCTCGCGGGCATTGCCCACCGGCAGGTCGACATGCCCACCTTCACCGGGTAGCGCCTGCCAGTGCTGCTCGCCAAGGCGCAGCAGGCTGCCGACACCCAGCCCGGTACCGGGCCCGATTACCAGCGCAGGCCGCAGCGGGTCGGCATGGCCAGGGCACACCTCGTGAAACTCGCCCGCTTGCAGGCGGGTCATGCCCAGCGCCATGGCCGAGAAGTCGTTGATCAGCATCAGCCGCTCAACCTGCAGCGTGTTGCAGAACGCACGGCGGCTCAGGCGCCAATGGTTGTTGGTGAAGCGAAACTCATCGCCATCGACCGGCCCGGCCACCGCCAGGCACACCGCCGACAGGCCACCCCGGGCAATGCCCTGATCCTTCAGGTAGGCCTCGATGGCCTGCTCAGGGCTTGTGTAGTCCGCGGTGGCGAATACCTTCACCTGGTACAGCTGGTTGTCACGCCACAACGCAAAACGGGCATTGGTGCCACCGATGTCGCCAACCAGCAAGTCCTTCATTTGAGGTTCTCCAAAGCCGAGGTAAAGGCGCTGGCGCCCTGCTCGGCCGGGCTGAACGCCATGCGCATGAAGCCGAACAGCTCGCGCCCGCAACCCAGGTCATTGCCTTGGGGGGCGGGTGGCAGGTCACGGCTGGCCAGTTCTTCGGCCGATACCTTCACCTGCAGCGTGCCGGCGACGCCATCGACCCGCACGATATCACCCTCGCGCACGCGCGCCAGCGGGCCGCCATCGTAGGCTTCGGGGCACACGTGGATGGCGGCCGGGATCTTGCCCGACGCGCCCGACATGCGCCCATCGGTCACCAACGCCACTTTGTAGCCGCGGTCCTGCAGCACGCCCAGGAACGGCGTCAGCTTGTGCAGCTCGGGCATGCCGTTGCAACGCGGCCCCTGGAAGCGCACCACGGCGACGAAGTCGCGCTCCAGCTCACCAGCCTTGAAGGCATCGGCCAGCGACTGCTGGTCGTGGAAGATCCGCGCCGGGGCCTCCACCACCTGGTGTTCGGGGGCAACGGCGGAGACTTTCATCACACCACGCCCCAGGTTGCCTTCCATCACCCGCAGGCCCCCTTCGGCCGAGAACGGCCGCGCCGCTGGGCGCAGAATGCTTTCGTCCAGGCTCTGCGTCGGCCCTTCGCGCCAGACCAGCTTGCCGTTGTCGAGGAACGGCTCTTGGGTATAACGGCGCAAGCCATGGCCTGCCACGGTGTTGACGTCTTCGTGCAGCAAGCCGGCATCGAGCAGCTCGCGAATCAGGAAAGCCATACCGCCGGCGGCCTGGAAGTGGTTGATGTCGGCCTTGCCGTTGGGGTAGACGTGAGACAGCGTCGGCACCACTTCGGACAGGTCGGCCATGTCTTGCCAGGTCAACTGGATGCCTGCCGCCTGGGCGATCGCCGGCATGTGCAAGGTGTGGTTGGTGGAGCCGCCGGTGGCGTGCAAGGCAACGATCGAGTTGACCAGCGCCTTCTCGTCGACGATCTCGCCCAGCGGCATGAAGCTGCCACTGGCCTTGGTCATGCGCGTGACCTGCTGCGCCGCCTCGGCGGTGAGCGCGTCACGCAATGGCGTGTAAGGGTTGACGAACGAGGCGCCCGGCAGGTGCAGCCCCATCACTTCCATCACCAGCTGGTTGGTGTTGGCGGTGCCGTAGAAGGTGCAGGTGCCTGGGCTGTGGTAGGAGTTCATCTCCGATTCCAGCAGTTCTTCGCGGCTGGCCTTGCCTTCGGCGTATCGCTGGCGCACGTCGGCCTTCTGCTTGTTGGAGATGCCCGACAGCATCGGGCCACCTGGCACGAAAATGGTCGGCAAGTGCCCAAAGCGCAGCGCACCCATCATCAGGCCGGGGACGATCTTGTCGCAGATGCCGAGCATCAGCGCGGCGTCGAACATGTTGTGCGACAGGGCAACAGCGGTGGACATGGCGATCACTTCACGGCTGGCGATGGCCAGCTCCATGCCCGGCTCGCCCTGGGTCACGCCATCGCACATGGCCGGCACTCCGCCGGCGAACTGGCCAACCGAGCCGACGTCGCGCAGGGCCTGTTTGATTTGTTCGGGGAAGTGCTGGTACGGCTGGTGGGCCGAGAGCATGTCGTTGTAGGCGGAGACGATGGCGACGTTGGCCGCGTTCATCAGGCGCAGGCTCTGCTTGTCCTGCGCGCCACAACCGGCGACGCCGTGGGCGAAGTTGGCGCACTGCAAGCTGGCACGCATGGGTCCGTCACTGGCCGCGCCGCGAATCAGCTGCAGGTAGCGTTCACGGGTGGCACGGCTGCGTTCGACCAGCCGTTGGGTGACCTCAAGGATGCGCGGGTGCATGTACTGGACTCCAGGCTAACTGTAGGGGCGGCTTACCGGGCATTTCCCCTCCAAACGATTGCGACCTAGGCTCTAGGAAAGGGCCTGGAGGTCTCGCTGGGGTGGCCTGCCCGACCACTCGTTGTATATTTAAACAAAATACTGCCACTAAAAAGGCTTGTTTTCTATCTGATAGTGAATAATCTTGTAATTCCAACAACAAAACCGTTTCAGTGAAGCCCCTTTGTGCCACAGGCCTCACTCGAACCGCCAGAGGTAATGCCATGACCCTTCGCATCGCCATCAATGGATTCGGCCGCATTGGGCGTAATGTCCTCCGCGCACTGTATACCCAAGGCTACCGCCAGGACCTGCAGGTCGTCGCCATCAACGACCTGGGCGACAGCGCCATGAACGCCCATCTGCTCAAGTACGACAGCGTGCACGGCACCTTCGACGCCAGCGTCGAAGCCGATCATGAAAGCCTGACGGTCAATGGTGACCGCATCGCAGTCAGTGCCATCCGCAACCCGGCCGAACTGCCCTGGAAGGCCGAAGCGATCGACGTGGTGTTCGAATGCACCGGGCTGTTTACCGAACGCGCCAAGGCCGCCGCGCACCTCGCCGCCGGGGCTGGCAAAGTGATCGTCTCGGCGCCAGCCAAAGGTGCCGATGCCACCGTGGTGTACGGGGTCAACCACGACGTGCTGCGCGCTTCGCACCAGATCATTTCCAATGCCTCCTGCACCACCAACTGCCTGGCGCCCATCGCCCAGGTGCTGCATCGCGAGTTCGGCATCGAGCAGGGCCTGATGACCACCATCCATGCCTACACCAACGACCAGGTACTGACCGACGTCTACCACAGCGACCCCTACCGGGCGCGCTCGGCCACCCAGTCGATGATCCCCAGCAAGACCGGCGCCGCCGAAGCCGTAGGCCTGGTGCTGCCGGAGCTGGCCGGCAAGCTGACCGGCATGGCGGTACGAGTACCGGTGATCAACGTGTCGCTGGTGGACCTCACCGTCAACCTCAAGCGCGAAGCCAGCGCCGACGAAGTCAACCAACTGTTCCTGGAGGCCAGCCGGCATTCCAGAGTATTGGGCTACAACGCGTTGCCTTTGGTTTCCTGCGATTTCAACCACAACCCGTTATCGTCGATCTTCGATGCCAACCATACCCGGGCCAATGGGCGGATGCTCAAGGTGCTGGCCTGGTATGACAATGAATGGGGCTTCTCTAACCGGATGCTGGATAACTGCCTGGCGTTGTGCAGCGCCCAGTAAGCCAGCGGCATACGTTTCCCTGTAGGAGCAGCCTTGTGCTGCGAAGAGGCCGGTACAGCCCAGCATTTTCGGGGCGTCTACCGGCCTCTTCGCAGCACAAGGCTGCTCCTACAGCGGGAGGCGCTAGGTTGGGTTAATCACAATCTTTACCATTTCTAAACACTTCCAGACTTGACCTTTGGTACAGATGATAAGCATTATCATTAACCTTTCGTCGGCCAGGTCCCCCCGTGAGTCAGTCCCGGTTCAACTCCGTCTTCCTCGTCCAACGCCTGACCCTGCTGCGCACCCTGCAACGCATGGTGGGCAACCCCAGCACGGCCGAGGACCTGCTGCAGGAAACCTATCTGCGGGTGTCCCGTGCCTTGAGTGAGCGGCCCATCGAGCATATCGAACCCTTCGTGTTCCAGACTGCGCGCAACCTGGCCCTCGACCACCTGCGCGCACGCCGGGTGCAAGCACGCATGTTGGTCGATGACGTGCCCGACGAGGTGCTGCACAGCATTGCCGCCCCTGCCAGCAGCAGCGAAGACGCCGCCCACGCCGAGCAGTTGCTCGAGCACCTCAGCGTCAGCCTCAACCAACTCAGCGATCGCCAGCAGCGCATCTTCATCCTCAGCCGCCTGCATGGCGCCACCTACCTGGAAATCGCCGAGCAATTGAACGTCTCGGCCAGCACGGTTCAGAAGGAACTGAAACTGATCATGGCGATCTGCATGGGCGTCGCCGACCGCCTCAAGTGAAACGACCACCGGCCCGCCAGGCAACGCAAAGCGCTTGCCACACCCCGCCTTAGCCTTGATCATTCGTGAATAACCCTTTCAAGGATTCACCGTGACCGACCACCCCGCCCCTCGCCCGACACCCGCCGGGCTCAATGCCCGTGCCCGTGCCAGGGACGAGGCGCTGGACTGGCTGGTACGCCTGCAATGCGCCGATGCACAGGACACCCAGGCCTTCGAAGCCTGGCTCAGCGCCGCACCGGAAAACGCCGAAGCCTACGTTGAAGCAGAAGCGCTGTGGAATGGCATGCCGCTGCACCAGGCTGCCGTGCAACTGCATCAGGGCCAGCGTCGGTCGTTGCGCGGGCGCCTGCGCAGCCACTGGAAGCCCTTGGCCACCGCTGCGGTGCTACTGGTCGGCCTGTTCACCCTCGGCAACCTGCCCATGCGCCTGCAGGCCGACCACCTGACCGTCGTCGGTGAGCGCCAGCGCCTGCAGCTGGACGACGGCGCAAAAGTGCTGCTCAACACCAATTCGGCGTTTGCCAGCGACCTGCGCGAAGGGCGTCAGGTGGCCCGTCTGCTCCAGGGCGAGGCCTACTTCCAGGTCCCTGAGGGCGGGCAAGTGCCGCTCGAAGTCCAGGCCGGCCCTTTGCGCGCCCAGGTGCGTGATACCGACTTTGCCGTGCGTTACCTGGACGGCGAAGCCCAGGTGCGGGTACAGCGCGGTGACGTTGACCTGCAGGCCTCAAGTGACCAGCGCATCCGCCTCAGTGCCGGCGACAGCATCAGCGTCGGCCCTCAGGGCTTTGGCCAGCGACAGCGCGCAGACATGCAAAAGGACCTGGCCTGGGTCGATGGCCGCCTGGTATTCGAGAACTGCCCGTTGAGCCAGGTGCTGGCCGAGGTCAGGCGCTACTACCCCGGCTGGATCATCAACCGTAACGCCGGCCTCGAAGACGTTGCGGTGACCGGCAACTATCGCCTCGACCAACCGTTGGAAACCCTGCGTGCCTTAGCCCACATCACCTCTGCCCGGCTGCATGAATACCCCGCGGTGGTCATCCTCAACTGAGTGACCGCTGCATCCCTTGCCTGCGCGATAAATTATTTTTACGCGATCGCGCTGCCCCGCCCGTCTCGTTATAGCCAATGCAACTGATTCTTGTTTGAAAACAAGAACGGTCATCACCTATAACGGTTCGCGCGTCAGGGAGCGCTTTCGATGTCCACAGGTCCAACTCGCCCGTCCACACTTTCCCGCCGTACAGGGCAATTGTCCCTGCTGAGCCTGGCCCTGCTCGCCTGCGGCGCCTGCAGCCTGCCAGCCCTGGCCGCCGAACCTGCCCAGGCCAGCAGCCCGCGCATGGGCGACTATCGCTTCAGCATCGGCCAGCAGCCGCTGGTCTCGGCCATCAATGCCTTCAGCCAGGTGACCGGCTGGCAAGTCGGTTTCAGTGCCGAGTTGGCCGATAACGTGGCCTCGCCAGGGGTGCAAGGCGCGCTGCCACCAGAAGCTGCGCTCAAGCGCCTGCTCAAGGGCACGGGCCTAGGCTATCGCAAGATCAGTAACGGCAATGTGGTGCTCGAACGCCAGACCACGGGCAATGTCATCGCCCTGCAGCAGGTGACTGTCAGCGCCACGCGCAGCGCCCAGGACGTCAGCCAGGTGCCGAGCACCGTCAGCGTGCAGACCCGCGAGCAACTGGATCGGCAAAACGTCAACAACATTCAGGACCTGGTGCGTTACGAGCCGGGGGTTTCGGTGGCGGGTACCGGCCAACGCAGCGGCCTGAACGGTTACAACATCCGCGGCATCGACGGTGAGCGGATCCTCACCCAGGTCGACGGCGTGTCGATCCCCGACAGCTTCTTCTACGGCCCTTACGCCCAGACCCAGCGCAACTATGTCGACCCCGAAATCGTCAAGCGCGTGGAGATCCTGCGCGGCCCGGCGTCGGTGCTGTACGGTAGCAACGCCATCGGCGGTGCGGTGAGCTACTTCACCCTCGACCCAGACGACATCATCAAACCCGGCAAGGACGTCGGCGCCCGCTTGAAGACCGGTTACAGCTCGGCCGACGAAAGCTGGCTGACCTCCGCCACCGTTGCCGGCCGCCAGGGCGACGTCGATGGCTTGCTGCACCTGAGCCAGCGCAACGGCCACGAGACCGAATCGTACGGTGGCCACAGCGGTGACGGCCTGGCCCGCACCGAAGCCAACCCGCAGGACGCGCGCACCACCAACGTGCTGGCCAAACTGGGCTGGAACTACGCCGACGACGCACGTCTGGGGTTCACCTACGAGCGTTACAAGGATGACCGCGACCAGAATATTCTCAGTGCGGTGGGTGGGCCGTTCATTCCAGGTTTCGGCGGCATGGGTTACTACAAGGCACGCAGTGGTAACGACACCATCACTCGCGAGCGCTTCGGCATCAATCATGAATTTGGCCTGGACTCGCTGGTAGCCGACCACATGAAGTGGAGCCTGAACTACCAGATCGCCAAGACCGACCAGCACACCGAGGAAGTCTACGCACCACCTGGCCGTCAGGTTCTGCGCACCCGCGACACCACCTACAAAGACCGCCAGTGGGTGTTCGATGCCCAGCTGGACAAGGCCTTCAGCATCGGTGCGACCGACCATTTGCTGACCTATGGCACCACCCTCAAGCACGAGAAGGTCACCGGATCGCGCAGTGGCACGGGCACCTGCCTGGCGGTTGGCTCAGGTTGCTCCGCCGCCGGTGCAGACCGCCCGGCAGACGGCCAGGTCCTGGTCAGCGACTTCCCGGACCCGACCGTGAACACCTACAGCCTGTTCGTCCAGGACGAAATCCGCTGGAACAACTGGACCTTCCTGCCCGGCGCCCGCTACGACTACACGCACATGGAGCCCACGTTCACCGACGCCTTCCTGCGTGGCCTGGAGTCTACCGGCACGGCGCCTACCTCCCAGGACAACTCGGACAAGAAGTGGCACCGCGTCTCGCCCAAATTCGGCCTGACCTACGCCTTCAACGACAACTACACCTGGTACGGCCAGTACGCCGAAGGCTTCCGCACCCCGACCGCCAAGTCCATGTACGGCCGCTTCCAGAACCTAGAACAAGGCTACCGCGTAGAGGGCAACCCGGGGCTTGAGCCTGAGAAGAGCAAAAGCTACGAAACCGGCCTGCGCGGCAACTTCGATGCCGGTAACTTCGATGTGGCGGTGTACTACAACAAGTACCGCGACTTCATCGACGAAGACGCCGTGCAAAGCGCCAACCTGGAGCAAACCTTCCAGGCCAACAACATCAAGCACGCCACCATCAAGGGCGCCGAGGTCAAGGGCCGCCTGAACCTGGATCACTTCGGTGCGCCGCAAGGCCTGTACACCCAGGGCTCGATTGCCTACACCTACGGCCGCAACGATGACACCGGCCAGCCATTGAACACCGTCAACCCGCTCAAGGGCGTGTTCGGCCTGGGTTACGAACAGCAGAACTACGGCGGCCTGTTGAGCTGGACGCTGGTCAAGCGCAAGACCCGCGTGGACGACACCCACTTCTACGCGCCCGACGGTTCGAGCAGCAAGTTCCGCACCCCGGGCTATGGTGTGCTGGACCTGACCGGCTTCTACAAGGTGACCGACGACGTCACCATCAACGCCGGCCTGTACAACCTTGCCGACAAGAAGTACTGGCAGTGGGATTCGGTGCGCAGCTACGACGGCCAGGGTGAAGCGGCTGTGACCCAACCGGCCAACATGGACCGCCTGACCATGCCGGGGCGTAACTTTGGAATCAATGTGGTGTGGGATATCTGAGGTAGGCCTTGGGTGCTATAGCGCCTATGAGACCGAGCGCCGCCCGCGCGGCGCTCGATTTCCCAGGCGCTACACCACTCAATGCCCACACCAGAAAACCCCAGTTTTTTTACTGTCCCGCCCCCGCTATTTCGTCTTGTCTCTAGACGCCCCCTTTTTCCAAGGACTGCCCCCATGACCGAACGCCCAGCCCTGCGCTCCCAGCGCCTCAACCAGATCACCCACGCCCCGCACGCCGAGCTGGATGCCCTGGTCAAGTCCCACGCGCCCTTCGACAGCCGTGAAAGCTTCGCCCGCTTCGTGGTCGCCCAGTACCTGTTCCAGTCCGAACTCAAGGCCTTGTACACCGACCCGCAACTGATCGCCATCGTCCCCGATCTGGCCGAGCGCTGCCGCGCCGAGCAGGCTCGCCTGGACCTCGCCGACCTCGACACCGAAGTGCCTGGCCCAGTGCCCGGCGCGGTACAAAATCCGAGCCTGGGCGAAGCCATGGGCTGGATCTTCGTCTCCGAAGGCTCCAAACTGGGCGCTGCGTTTCTGATCAAGCGGGCCGTGGCCCTGGAGCTGTCCGACAGCTTTGGCGCTCGCCACCTGGGCGAACCGGCCGGCGGCCGTGCCGAAGGCTGGAAACAGTTCACCCGTATTCTCGATGGCCTGGCGCTGTCGGCCGACGAAGAGGCCGCCGCCGAACGCGGCGCAGTCGCAGCCTTCGAGCGCTTCACCGAGCTGCTCAAACACGCCTATGCCGCGGATGCCGCGTTGGTCTGACACGCTATGCCCGGCCACCCCACCGGTGGCCGAACCGTTTTTTGCAGTGAGACCATGACCCAACCTGCCCGCTCGAAAATCGCCCGCCTGCTGTATGGAATCCTGGCTTACGTCAGTTTGGGGATAGGCCTGGTCGCGATCGTCATTCCTGGCCTGCCGACCACTGAGTTCATCTTGCTGGCCGCCTGGGCCGCCACCCGCAGTTCACCGCGTCTTTCTGCCTGGCTGGAGAACCACCGGTTGTTCGGGCCGATTCTGTTCAACTGGCGCAATGGCAAGGTGATTCAGCGTCGGGCCAAGGTCAGTGCAACCCTCAGCATGCTGCTGTGCGCGGGGCTGATGCTGACCTTCCTCGACCATCACTGGCCCGTGTTTCTGGCAATTGGCGGCATGACCCTGGGCAACCTGTGGATCTGGTCACGCCCAGAACAGGCCTGCCCTGCCGGCTCACAAGCTCAGCAACCCTGAATACAGGGCATACGCCGCCAGCGCAGCGCCCGCCAGCACCGCGGCAAAAATGAGCTTCTCCCACGTCGTGAACAGGGTCTGCCCCTGCTCGTGCTTGGCCCTGGCGAACAGAATCACCCCGGGGGCATACAACAGTGCCGACAGCAGCAGGTACTTGAGCCCACCGGCATACAGCAGCCACACCGCATACAGCAGAGCAACCAACGCCACCAGCAGGTCTTTGCGCCGCAACGCCGCTTGCCCGGCGTAGGTGTCTGCACGTACCGCCAACAACACCGCATACGCCGCTGACCACAGGTAAGGCACCAGGATCATCGAAGACGCCAGGTAGATCAGGCTGGTGTAGGTCCCGGCCGAAAACAGCGTAATCAGTAGAAACCCCTGGATCATGCAGTTGGTCAGCCACAGGGCGTTGGCCGGTACATGGTTGGCGTTTTCCTTGGCCAGAAAGCGCGGCATGGTCTTGTCACGCGCGGTGGCAAACAGGATCTCCGCACACAGCAACGCCCAGGAAAGCAGTGCGCCGAGCAGCGAAATGGCCAAGCCGATACTGATCAGCAACGCACCCCACGGGCCGACGATGTGCTCCAGCACCGAGGCCAACGACGGGTTCTGCAAACCCGCCAGCTCTGGTTGGGTCATCACGCCCAGCGACAGCACGTTGACCAGCACCAACAGCGCCAGCACCCCCAGAAAACCGATCACCGTGGCCTTGCCCACATCCGAGCGGCGCTGCGCACGCCCGGAATACACGCTGGCGCCTTCGATACCGATGAACACGAACACGGTCACCAGCATCATGTTGCGCACCTGGTCCAGCACATTGCCGAACTGCGGGTTGCTCAAGCCCCAGATATCACGGGTAAAGATATCGGCCCGGAATGCGAAGGCCGCGATGACGATGAAGATCAGCAACGGCACCACCTTGGCCACGGTGGTCACCTGGTTGATGAACGCCGCCTCCTTGATCCCGCGCAACACCAGAAAGTGCACCGCCCACAGCAGCAGCGAAGCGCAGCCGATGGCGATGGGCGTGTTGCCCTCGCCAAAGACCGGAAAATAAAACCCCAGCGTACTGAACAGCAGCACGAAATAGCCGACGTTGCCGAGCCAAGCACTGATCCAGTAACCCCAGGCCGACGAAAAGCCCATGTAGTCGCCAAAGCCGGCCTTGGCGTACGCATACACACCCGAGTCCAGTTCGGGCTTGCGGTTGGCCAGCGTCTGGAACACGAACGCCAGGGCCAGCATGCCAACCGCGGTGATGGCCCAACCGATCAGCACCGCCCCCACATCGGCACGCGCCGCCATGTTCTGTGGCAGCGAGAAGATCCCGCCGCCGATCATCGAGCCAACCACCAGTGCGATCAACGCGCCCAAGCGCAGCTTCTGTCCCGGTTCGCTCATGTGCCTCCCTTTTTTCACCCGCTGTCATGCGTTTGAAACAGCCGTGGCGGCCATATAAAAGGCATGATTTATATTGAATAAGGCCATAAAAGCTATAGCAGTCATAACTGCTTTGTCTATGCGATGCCTCAGTAAAAACTAGCAGCTGCCCAGCAACTAGGGAAGAAACTGTTAACACTCGAAATTCTTGTGAAAAATTTGCGAAAGCCTCAAAAACAGCTAGCTTCAAGCATCGCAGGCCGAACAGAGCGTTTGCTCTAGAAGGACATGGAGGTGCCAGCGTGCAAGGCCTGCAGCAAAGCTGTCGGCACTCTCCAGGAGCCACGTGAAGGATTTTTCCTACTTTACGTGCCCGTGAACTGACCCAAGTCAGCCCATGGTGCAGGCGTCGGATTTACTCTGTCGTCAACTTTCTCCTGGCAGGAGTTGTTAAATGTCTGATTCATCCGGAAAACTAAAACTCGGTGCGTTAGTTGCACTGGTAGTGGGCTCAATGATTGGCGGCGGGATCTTCTCATTGCCGCAAAACATGGCGGCCAGCGCGGGGGTTGGTGCAGTGCTGATCGGCTGGGCCATCACCGCGGTCGGCATGCTGACCCTGGCGTTCGTGTTCCAGACCCTGGCCAACCGTAAACCTGACCTGGACGGCGGTGTGTACGCCTACGCCAAAGCCGGTTTCGGTGACTACATGGGCTTCTCGTCGGCCTGGGGTTACTGGATAAGCGCCTGGCTCGGCAACGTCGGTTACTTCGTGCTGCTGTTCAGCACCCTCGGTTACTTCTTCCCGATCTTCGGTGAGGGCAATACCCCCGCCGCGATCATTGGCGCCTCGATCCTGCTGTGGGCCGTGCACTTCCTGGTGCTGCGCGGGATCAAGGAAGCAGCGTTCATCAACCTGGTCACCACGGTCGCCAAGATCGTGCCGCTGGTGCTGTTCGCCCTCATCTGCCTGTTCGCCTTCAAACTGGATGTGTTCACCGCCGATATCTGGGGCCTGGGCACACCAGAGCTGGGCAGCGTGATGAACCAGGTGCGCAACATGATGCTGGTCACCGTCTGGGTGTTCATCGGCATCGAGGGCGCGAGCATCTTCTCGTCACGGGCGGAAAAACGCAGTGACGTGGGCAAGGCCACCGTCATCGGCTTTGTCACCGTGCTGTTGTTCTTGGTGCTGGTCAACGTACTTTCGCTGGGCATCATGACTCAACCGGAACTGGCCAAGCTGCAGAACCCATCGATGGCCGCCGTGCTTGAACATGTGGTCGGCCATTGGGGGGCGGTGCTGATCAGCGTCGGCCTGATCATCTCGCTGCTGGGGGCACTGCTGTCGTGGGTGCTGCTGTGCGCCGAGATCATGTTCGCGGCCGCCAAAGACCACACCATGCCGGAGTTCCTGCGCCGCGAAAACGCCAACCAGGTACCGGCCAACGCCCTGTGGCTGACCAACGCCATGGTGCAGATCTTCCTGGTCATCACGCTGTTCTCCAGCAGTACCTACCTGTCGCTGATCTACCTCGCCACCTCGATGATCCTGGTGCCTTACCTGTGGTCGGCGGCGTATGCCTTCCTGCTGGCACTGCGCAGCGAAACCTACGAGCAAGCCCTGGCCGAACGCAAGAAGGACCTGTTCATCGGCGCCGTCGCCTTGCTGTACGCCATCTGGCTGCTGTACGCCGGCGGCGTGAAGTTCCTGCTGCTCTCGGCCCTGCTGTACGCCCCTGGGGCCATCCTGTTCGCCAAGGCCAAGCGCGAGGTTGGCCAACCCATCTTTACCAACGTGGAAAAACTGATCTTCGCGGCCGTGGTCGTCGGCGCCCTGGTGGCTGCCTATGGCCTGTACGACGGCTTCCTGACCCTTTGACCCACGTCTTCGCACACATGGAGGAATGAACAATGTCCGCTGAAAAACAGAAGTACGGTGTCCACTCCGAAGCCGGCAAACTGCGCAAAGTGATGGTCTGCTCCCCTGGGCTGGCCCACAAGCGCCTGACCCCGACCAACTGCGATGAACTGCTGTTCGACGATGTGATCTGGGTCGACCAGGCCAAGCGCGACCATTTCGACTTCGTCACCAAGATGCGCGAGCGCGGCGTCGATGTGCTGGAAATGCACAACCTGCTGACCGACATCGTGCAGCAACCGGAAGCCCTCAAGTGGATCCTGGACCGCAAGATTACCTCTGACACCGTGGGTGTCGGCCTGACCAACGAGGTGCGTAGCTGGCTCGAAGGGCTGGAACCACGCCACCTGGCGGAGTTCCTGATTGGCGGCGTGGCCGGCCAGGACCTTCCAGTAAGCGAAGGCGCCGAAGTGATCAAGATGTACAACAAGTACCTGGGTCACTCCAGCTTCATTCTGCCGCCGCTGCCCAACACCCAATTCACCCGTGACACCACCTGCTGGATCTACGGTGGTGTAACGCTCAACCCGATGTACTGGCCTGCGCGGCGCCAGGAAACGCTGCTGACCACCGCCATTTACAAGTTCCACAAGGAGTTCACCGGTGCCGACTTCCAGGTCTGGTATGGCGACCCGGACAAGGATCACGGCAATGCCACCCTTGAGGGCGGCGACGTGATGCCAGTCGGCAAGGGTATCGTGCTGATCGGCATGGGTGAGCGCACCTCGCGCCATGCCATCGGCCAACTGGCTCAGAATCTGTTCGAGAAAGGCGCTGCCGAAAAAGTCATCGTCGCTGGCCTGCCCAAATCCCGCGCAGCGATGCACCTGGACACCGTGTTCAGCTTCTGCGACCGCGACCTGGTAACGGTATTCCCCGAGGTGGTGAAGGAAATCAAACCCTTCATCATCACCCCAGACTCCAGCAAGCCCTATGGCATGAACATCGCGCCGCAGGATGCCTCGTTCCTCGAGGTGGTATCCGAGCAATTGCTGGGTAAGAAAGACAAGCTGCGCGTGGTCGAAACCGGCGGCAACAGCTTTGCCGCCGAGCGCGAACAGTGGGATGACGGCAACAACGTGGTGGCCATCGAGCCGGGCGTGGTCATCGGCTACGACCGCAACACCTACACCAACACCCTGCTGCGCAAGGCCGGTATCGAGGTCATCACCATCAGCGCCGGCGAACTGGGCCGGGGCCGGGGCGGCGGCCACTGCATGACCTGCCCAATCGTGCGCGACCCAATCGACTACTAACGACCATACGCCCGGCCGCGCCCACGAAGCGGCGGCCGGGATGTTTGCCAAACTCAAGGAGAAACTGTCATGGCGTTCAATATTCACAACCGCAACCTGCTCAGCCTCGAACATCACACCACGCGCGAGCTGCGCTACCTGCTGGACCTGTCCCGCGACCTCAAGCGCGCCAAATACACCGGTACCGAGCAGCAGCACCTGAAGGGCAACAACATCGCCCTGATCTTCGAGAAGACCTCGACCCGCACCCGCTGCGCCTTCGAAGTCGCCGCCTATGACCAGGGCGCCAACGTCACCTACATCGACCCCAACTCCTCGCAAATCGGCCACAAAGAAAGCATGAAGGACACCGCCCGCGTGCTCGGGCGCATGTACGATGCCATCGAGTACCGCGGCTTCAAGCAAGAGATCGTCGAGGAGCTGGCCAAGTTCGCTGGCGTGCCCGTGTTCAACGGCCTCACCGATGAATACCACCCCACCCAAATGATCGCTGACGTGCTGACCATGCGTGAGCACAGCGACAAGCCGCTGCACGACATCAGCTACGCCTACCTAGGCGATGCCCGCAACAACATGGGCAACTCGCTGCTGCTGATCGGCGCCAAGCTCGGCATGGACGTACGCATCGCCGCGCCCAAGGCGCTGTGGCCACACGACGACCTGGTCGAACGCTGCAAGAAATACGCGGAAGAAAGCGGCGCACGCATCACCCTCACCGAAGACCCGAAAGCGGCGGTCAAGGGCGTGGACTTCGTGCACACCGACGTCTGGGTATCGATGGGCGAGCCGATCGAAGCCTGGGGCGAGCGCATCAAGCAGCTCAAGCCTTACCAGGTGAATGCCGAGCTGATGAAGGCCACCGGCAACCCACGGACCAAGTTCATGCACTGCCTACCGGCCTTCCACAACTCGGACACCAAGGTGGGCAAGCAGATCGCCGAACAGTACCCAGACCTGGCCAACGGTATCGAAGTGACCGATGACGTGTTCGAGTCGCCGGCCTGCATCGCCTTCGAGCAGGCGGAAAACCGCATGCACACCATCAAGGCGATCCTGGTGTCGACCCTGGCTGACCTTTAAAAGCCACACCTGATCTCTGTGGGAGCGGGCTTGCCCGCGAATAGGCCAGCCGCAACAACGCGTTGCCTGAGCTGACGCCTTCGCGGGCAAGCCCGCTCCCACAGGATCGGCGTCGACCGTCAACATTTCCGATAAAGGACATTCCCCATGCGTATCGTTGTTGCATTGGGCGGCAACGCCCTGCTGCGTCGCGGCGAGCCCATGACCGCTGACAACCAGCGCGCCAATATCCGCACCGCCACCGAGCAGATCGCCAAGATTCACCCCGGCAACGAACTGGTCATCGCCCACGGCAACGGCCCACAGGTGGGCTTGCTGTCGCTGCAGGCGCTGTCCTACAAGCCGGACGAAGCCTATCCGCTGGACGTGCTCGGTGCCGAAACCGAAGGCATGATCGGCTACATGATCGAACAAGAGCTGGGCAACCTGCTGGAGTTCGAAGTGCCGTTCGCCACCCTGCTCACCCAAGTCGAAGTGGACGCCAACGACCCGGCCTTCAAAGACCCGACCAAATTCATCGGCCCGGTCTACAGCAAGGAAGAAGCCGAGCGCCTGGCCAAGGAAAAAGGCTGGGTGGTCAAGGCCGACGGCGACAAGTACCGCCGTGTGGTGGCCAGCCCCAAACCCAAGCGCATCTTCGAGATCCGCCCGATCAAGTGGCTGCTGGAAAAAAGCAGCATCGTGATCTGCGCCGGTGGCGGTGGCATCCCCACCATGTACGACGAAAACCGCAAGCTCAAAGGTATCGAAGCGGTCATCGACAAGGACCTGTGCTCCGCACTGCTGGCCGAGCAATTGGAAGCCGACCTTCTGATAATCGCCACCGACGTCGATGCGGCCTACATTGACTGGGGCAAGCCTACGCAAAAAGCCATTGCCCAGGCCCACCCCGACGAACTCGAACGCCTGGGCTTCGCCGCTGGCTCCATGGGGCCGAAGGTGCAGGCGGCCAGTGACTTTGCCCGCAACACCGGCAAAGTGGCGGTGATCAGCTCGCTGGAGAACATCGAAGACATCGTCAAAGGCACCGCCGGCACCCGGGTTTCCACCGCCAAGCCTGGGATCAGCTACCGTTGAATGCAGTGGGTGGGCGCCTAGCGCCCGCCATTTTCGACCTTCCAAAGGAGCTTGCCATGGCCCAGTACCACCCTGGTCATGTACACATCGAGCGCAGCGCGCTGAACACCAATGACCACAGCTATGACCTGAACATCGAATACGAGGCCGCGACGGACCCCAAGGAAGGCAGAGGCATTCAGTTCCACATGCATGGCAGCATCGAAGGCAAGCCGGTGGAAGAAAAGTTCTTCCTCGCCAAGGACCAAGTGTTGCCCAGCTTCCTCATGCTGTTGACCCGCAAGGCTCAGTCTTACCTGGCCCCGCCGAAGAAGTTCGAGAACCTGAGCTCACCGCACAAACTCTACGACTACATGTTCGCGGACATTCGCGAAAAGCTGGACGTGAAATCGGGCGACGCGATCAAGCCTGAACATCTGGAGTGACCCAATCGCCGGCAAGCCGGCTCCCACAGGTACTCCACTATCTTGGGTCCAGCGGGGTACTTGTGGGAGCCGGCTTGCCGGCGATTGGGTTTAACACTGCTCCCAAGGCATACTACTGGCCTCCCCGGCCATGACCATCCGCCTCCCCCATGCGCATCCACGTCAGCTTCATCGACCGCGTCGGCATCACCCAGGAAGTCCTCGCCCTGCTCGGTGCCCGCAACCTCAACCTGGACGCCGTGGAGATGGTCCCGCCGAACGTCTACATCGACGCCCCGACCCTCAGCCCCGCCGTGCTCGAAGAGTTGCACGACGCCTTGTTCGAAGTGCAGGGCGTGCAGTCGGTGGATGTGGTCGACATCCTCCCGGGCCAACGCCGCCACCTGCAGCTCGACGCCCTGCTCGCGGCCATGAGCGACCCGGTGCTGGCGGTGGACAGCGCAGGCCTGGTGCTGCTGGCCAACCCGGCGTTGATTGCCCTGTGCGGGCGCGAGTCGGCCGGGCGCTCGGTGGGTGAACTGTTCGGCGACAACGGCCTGCTTCAGGCCCTGCAAGACAACAACTTCCACCTGCCAATGCGCGAGATGCAGCTCAATGGCCAGAGCCTGCTGCTCGACGCCACCCCCATCACCAACGCCGGCGGCCTGCTGACCCTGTACCCGCCGACGCGCATGGGCGAGCGCCTGTCGGCCTTGCACCACGACCACGCCGAAGGCTTCGATGCCTTGCTCGGTGAGTCACCGGCCATCCGTACCCTCAAAGCCCGTGCCCTGCGCGTGGCGGCCCTCGACGCACCCTTGCTGGTACATGGCGAGACCGGCACTGGCAAAGAGCTCGTGGCCCGCGCCTGCCATGCCATCAGCAGCCGCCATGCCGCGCCGTTTCTTGCCCTGAACTGCGCCGCGCTGCCCGAGAGCCTGGCCGAGAGCGAGCTGTTCGGCTATGCCCCAGGCGCCTTTACCGGTGCGCAACGCGGTGGCAAACCGGGGCTGATGGAACTGGCCAACCAAGGCACGGTGTTTCTCGACGAGATCGGCGAAATGTCGCCCTACCTGCAGGCCAAGCTGCTGCGTTTTCTCAGCGACGGCAGCTTCCGTCGCGTGGGTGGCGACCGTGAGGTGAAGGTGGATGTACGCATCATCAGCGCCACCCACCGCGACCTGGAGCGCATGGTGGCCGAAGGCACCTTCCGTGAAGACCTGTTCTACCGCCTCAACGTGCTCAACCTGCAGGTGCCACCGCTGCGCGACCGTGGCCAGGACATCCTGATGCTGGCGCACTTCTTCATGCAGCAGGCCTGCACGCAGATCCAGCGCCCACCCTGCCGGCTTACGCCAGCTACCCACTCGGCGCTGCTTGCCAACCCATGGCCAGGCAACGTGCGGCAGTTGCAGAACGTGATTTTCCGCGCTGCGGCCATCTGCGAAGGCAACCTGGTGGACATTGGCGACCTGGACATCGCCGGCACTTCGGTGGCCCGCGGCCAGGACGGCGAAGTGGCGAGCCTGGAGCAAGCTGTGGGCGACTTCGAGCGAGAACTCTTGCAGCGCTTATATGCAAGTTACCCCTCAACACGGCAATTGGCCGGCAGGCTGCAGACCTCGCATACCGCCATTGCGCAGCGGCTGCGCAAGTACGGTATACCCGGAAAGTCATGAGGCCTGTTGAACAGCCCGAAGGTTATTGACCGGACGCAACAGGGTGCTCAACCCCAACAGCACGAAGGCACCAATCATCATCACCGCCCAAGCCCAGTGCAATGAGCTGAGCTGGTCACGCACGATACCGGCGAGCAGTGGCATGCTGGCGGCAATCAGGTACCCACCACCTTGCACGAACGCCAACAGCGCGCCGGCCTTGGACGGTGAATCCGCGTGGTCCATGGCAACGATCAACGAGAGAGGGAAAAGCGCCCCAATGCCCAGGCCCAGGCATACCGTCGCCACGGCCGCCAACGCTACCGGCGCGACCATCAGGCACGCCAACCCTGCTATCAACAACAAAATGACCAACACCAAGGGGTGCCTGCGGTCAGGAAAGCGCTGGATCAAGGATGACACGAGCAACCCGGCGAGCACTTCGGTGACGGTCAGTGCCCCCAGCAGGTAACCCGCCTGGGCCGCTGTCCACCCCAACTCGATGTAGAACGGCGGCAACCAGGCCAGCACCAAGGTGTAGGCACCAGTGCCAATGCCGAAGAACAGCAACAGCAGCCAGGCCCGCGCGCTGCGGTAGGGCAATGTGGCCGCCACCTGTCCGCCAGGCGTACCACGCGCTAGCAACAGCCAGACGATCAGGGCGACCAATGCCGGGACGGCAGCGTAGCCCAACGACAGTTGCCAGCCGAACAGGCTCGCGCCGGGTGCTGCCGTGGCGGCGGCCAACGCGGCGCCCGCCATGATGCCGGTGGTGAACAACCCCATCAGCATGCCGGCACTTTGCGGATGGCTGCCTTTGAGGAACGCTGGCATCAGCGCCTGAATGATCGCAATGCCGATACCGCCCAGTGCCGCCGTGGCGATGAGCGCTTCGGCAGTGCTGACGTAGGCGCGTGCAGCGCAGCTCAGCGCAATCAGCACGATGCCTGTCGCCACGCCCGTGGTCTCGCCGACCAGACGCAGCAGCCAGGGGCCGGACAACGCGAACACGCCCATCATCATCACCGGCAAGGTTGTCAGCAGGCCGGCTTGGGTATTGCTCAGCCCCAGGTCGTGCTGCAGCAATTGCAGCAACGGGCCGATGGCAGCCATGACCGGGCGCAGGTTCAAGCCGATCAGTATCGCCAGCAACCCGACACAGGCTTTGTTGGGGGTATCAGACATGATGGAGGGGCTCCTGCAGAAACGCACCGGTTACCTGGTTGAATGCCTGTGCCAGCGGTACGTTGAATACGTGCCCCTCGCCAGCGAGGGTGGCCAGGCGAGCGTGACCGATGTTGCTGCAGATGGTTTCGGCCTCGGCGCTGGGGCTGATCGGGTCAAATTCTGCGGCAAGCACCAGTGTGGCAGCCTGAATGCGTTGCAAATCGCCAGTCAGGTCGTACTGCTTCATGCCCTCGCACCAGCGGACCTGGTTGTGCGCCCGCAGCTGCGCGGCCTGGGCGTGCCACGCCTGGTAAAGCCGCTGACCATCGGGCGAGGCGGCGAAGTCCGCACCCACCAATGCAGGCCAGCTCGATTTGAAGCGTTTGAGGCAACCATCCTGCTTGTCCAAGGCGGCCGCCCACTCGCTGAGCAGCCCTCGGCGATGCGCCGTGCTCATGCTGGCGAAGGTGCCGGCAACGATCAGTTTCTCTACGGCGTGCGGTGCATGGCAGGCCATCTCAAGGGCCACCATGCCCCCCAGGGACAAGCCGATCAGCTGGATGCTGTCGAGCCCGAGGTGGTCCAGCAGCGCCAGCATCTCCAAGGCTTGGGCATGGGCGGTGATGCCTTCGGGTGCATCACTGGATGCACCGTGCCCTAGCAGGTCGGGTACGATGACACGGTGCCCGAGGCCAAGCAGCGCGCTGAGCTGCGGCATCCACGCTCTGCCGCTGTTGCCCAACCCATGCAGCAGGAGTACAGGGCTACCGGAGCCGGTGTCATGATAATAGTGACGATGCTGTCCATGTATGAAAAAAGCCATGCTGCCTCCTGATCCTTGAGCTTCACCGCGCCAAGATAGCTTAACGTTAAGATTGTTAAAAGGTGCGGGGGTTCAGAAGGTGCGCTGGTTACACATTTCCAGGTTGAACGATGAGTGCAGCAATGAACGATCATGTCGATTTCGTCGTCGCGCAGTGGGCGCAGGCGATGCCTTCCGTGGATGTTTCCTCCATGGAAATCTTTGGCCGAATGGCGCGTATCAGCAAGCACCTGGAGCGCATGCGTGCAGAAGCCCTGGCGCAGTATGGTTTCAAGGAGGGCGAATTCGACGTCCTGGCAACCTTGCGCCGTGCGGGGGCGCCCTACCGCCTGACGCCCACCGAGCTGTATCGCTCGTTGCTGATAACGTCCGGCGCGATGACCAACCGCTTGGCGAGACTGGAAAGCGCCGGCATGGTCGAGCGCATTGCCGACAATCATGACAAGCGCAGCTCCCAGGTGGCCCTCACAGCACAGGGCAAGGCATTGATTGATAAGGCCGTCCTTACCCATACTGAGATCCAAGAGCTGGTACTGGCCCCCCTGAGCGCCGAGCAGCGAGCACACTTCGCTCAGCTGTTGAAGCAAATGCTCGCTCATCTGCCAGGTGAGGGTGCGCCCAGGCAATGAACTGGAAAATTCAGGAGGAATTTTCATGCTTCACAGCAATTACCTGAAGCAATTGGATCTGCAGGACATCGTGGTGTTCATCAACCTGCTCGAACTGCGCAGCGCCAAGCGGACTGCCGAATTGATGAATGTCAGCCAGCCCACCGTCAGTTATTGCCTGAAGCGCCTGCGCGGGTGCTTCGACGACACCTTGTTCTCGTCGTCGCAAGGGGTGCTGAAACCCACCACCAAAGCGGAAAAGATTGCCCCGTACCTGCGCGTGGTGGTCGAGTCCGTCAACCGCTGTGCCGAGGACGACAGCAGCGCCTCGCCACAAGCACAGCGCAAGATCTGGCGCATCTGCGCGCCCGAGTATTTCGAACTGTCCTTCTTGCCGCAGGCGCTGGCGGTACTGTCACGTACCCACGGCAATACCTCGCTGCACCTCGAACGCTTGAGCCGTGACCTGCCGGTGGACCGGCTGATTTCAGGCGACATCGACATTGCCATCGGCTTTGGCCCGGGCTACCACCAGATGCACCCCGAGCTGCAGTGGCAACCCGTGCTCAGCGATGATTTCGTGTGCGTAACCAGCCAAGGCATGCTCGCCAGTGAAGAGGCCATGAGCCTGGACGAGTTCTGTGCGTCGCCCCATGTGTTCCCCACACCGTGGATATCGGAAAAGAACATGGTCGACAGCTGGCTGGACAAGGTTGGCCGATCACGCAACGTGCTGGTGCGCGCCAACGGCTATCAGGCCTGCGTGAATATCGTGGCCGCCGTGCCCGCCACGGTGGCACTGCCCGCACGCCTGTTGCCGCACCTGCGCATCGCGCCTGGGCTTAAGGTGTGCAAACCGCCACTGGGGTTCCCCAGTTTCACCCTCGACATGATCTGGTCGCGCGACCGCAGCGACAGCAAGGATATTTCCAGCCTGCGCGCACTGGTCGAAGCGGTGGCGCAAACGCTGTTGACGGAACGATGACCCGGCTTTATTAAATTTTCCCATCGCGTTTAAATTTCTTAAAACCAGCAGCTTGTTCTTTTCACTTACTGTGAGGTCATCGGGTAGCGGTGTTCTACCTGACCCACAGTTCACGGAGGAATAAGTCATGCTGGCGCACGTACAACCCACGGTGTTTCCGTTCTATCGACAACCGACGCCGTGCTACGGTTTTGAATGTATCTATGCCGTCGACCGCGACCTGCGGGTAGGCGATTCAATCAACAGTGCAACACTGTATGAAGACCTCGCCCACAGTGGCGCAATTATCTACCGCGACTTTGCCGATACGCTGCCGGACTTCAACGACTTCGTCAGTGCGCATTCCGCCCGCGTGACATTCGACCCGGCCCGCAAAGCCGCCACGTCCAACACGGCAGAAATCGAGGCCGGGGTGAATGAAATGGGGCTGCACCGTGAGAACGGTAACTTGCCATTCAACCCCGACCTGCAGTGGTTCTACTGCCTGGAGCCAGCAGCCGTGGGCTCTGAGACGACCTTGTGCGATGGCCAACGCGTACTGTTCGACTTGTCTTCGAAAACCCGAAAGTGTTTTGAGAACCGTGAGATTCGTTACAGCCGGCGCATCCCTTGGAACAATGTAAAACGTTTTCTGAGCATTGAACTGCAACTGCCCATCGATGACATTACCGACGAGCATTTGCACCACGTCAATCAACTTGTCAGTGGCCAAACTTACCGTCGCATCGATCAGAACCTGATTGCGTCCGAACTGGTTATCTCCGCGGTTGAAACCAGTTGCTTCAGCGGCAAGAAAGCGTTTTGCAATTCAATGCTCGGCCCCAGCGTCAATTATGAACCGCCGCTTATCACGTGGGCCGATGGTGAAGATATCGCCCTGGATATCTGGGACGAAATCAAAGAAGTCACCGCCCGCAATACCTATAGCCACTTCTGGCAGAAGGGCGACCTGGTGGTGATCGACAACACCCGGGTGATGCACGGTCGCCGACGCCTGGATGACCCCTCACGGCGCATATTCGGCGCGCAAAGCTACCGCCTTGGAGGTATCGGCCAATGATCAGCCAAAAAATGCAGAACTACCTGGCCGCCACCCCCGACCGCGTAGTGATCAAGGAAATGAACGGTCGCGCCTACACCTTGCACGAATTGCGCCGTGACGTGATGCGACTGGCCAGTGCCCTCGAGGGGCGGGTTGGCCGCTGCGAACGCAAAGTGTTTGGCATCGCCATGCGCTCTTGCTACGAGTGGGTGTACACCTTGTTGGCGATCCAGAAAGTGGGCGGTGTGTTGCTACCGGTGCCCATCGAGTTTTCCGACGACCAGATCGGCAGCCTGCTCGGCAAGGCAGCGGCAGTGTTCGTCAGCGATGAGCAAACCGCCGGTCGCCTGCACGCTATTTTGCCGGACAAGGCGTGCTTCATCCCCGCGCAACTCATGCACGAGACCATTGGTGATGAATGGCGCCAGGAGGACGAGCTCATCCCGGACGGCATTGTTTCGATCATCCACACGTCCGGCACCACCTCCAAACCCAAAGGGGTGATGATCCGCGACGAGGCCGTCGGGTTGCTGGTCGATAACGTGATGAAGCGCCTGCCACAACAGCCGCTGCACTACTTCTCGATCGTCCCCATGAGTTTGCTGATCGAGCAGGTGCTGGGGGTGTTCATCCCGATTCTGTCCGGCGGCACCTTGACCCTCATGCCCGAAGGCATGACCGAATACGGCGCAGCCAGCGGCAACGCACGGCAGTACCTGCAGTTGATAGCCCCCAACCAGCCGAACTTCCTGTACCTGCCGCCCAAGCTGCTGGAAGAGGCCAACCTGCTGCTCGAGCACTGCTCGGTCGAGGAACTGTTCGGGCCACAACGCCCGCACATCATCACCGGCGGCGCGAAGATTCCGGTAACGGTTTTGCAAGCCTTGGAAGCGCACGGCGTGCAGGTGTTCGAAGCCTATGGCCTGAGCGAGAACTCTTCGATCATTTCGCTCAACTCACCGGCGCAACGGCGTATCGGCTCGGCAGGCACACTGCTCGATGGCATCGAACCCAAGCTGGTCGACGGTGAATTGCTGGTCCGCACGCCGACCCTCTGCGCCGGTTACTACAACGCCGACGATACTGCCTGCGACCTGTCCGACGGGTATCTGCATACCGGCGATATCGCCGAATTTCGCGACGGTTATCTGTACATCACCGGCCGCAAGAAGCACGTGATCATCCTGTCTACCGCACGCAACATTTCGCCTGAATGGGTCGAGAACGTCTACAAAGAGAGCGCCCTGGTAGACGACATGATCGTCATGGGCGAAGGCAAGGACGAGCCTTGCGCCATCGTCTTGAGCAGCGCCTGCGCTGACTCGGTCCGCCAGGAAATGGCGCGCCTGGAGCACCGGCTCGCCGACTTTGCCAGGGTCAGGCAGATTCGCGTCATCGCTGACATCGCCACCTTCCGTGATCAGTTCTACACCGTCACGGGGCGGCCACGCAGGGCCGAGATCGAAGCGCGGTTCATCGACCAGATGTACGCCTGAGGAAGCCACCATGTACATCGTGCGTAATTTCTACAAAGGCCGACCTGGCTACCGATGCCTGCAGGAAGCGGTACGTGCCCACTACCTCAAGCACTATGGCGCGACGCCAGAGCCACAGCCTGATCTGTTCGTCTGCCTGACCGGCGCCAACGGTGGGGCTCCAGGTTACGCCTGTGCGGGGATCAGCTACGGCGATTCCGGCAAGCTGTTCAGCGAGTACTACCTGGATCAAAGCCTGGATGAGCGCTACCACATCGATCGGGCACGCATTGCCGAAGTGGGCGCATTCGCCTCGTTCCATAGCGGCAGTGGGGCCGGGAAGTACTTGCTCAACAACGTGATCAAGACACTGGCCCTGCGAAATTTCGGCTTGGTGGTGCTGACCGCGACCGAGCAGGTGCGGCAGCTGCTGATCCCCCTGGTAGACACCCTTGAGGACCTGGGCGGTGCCGACCGCAGCAGGCTCAAGGACCCTGGCGTCAACTGGGGCAACTACTACGAACACGGACCGCGGGTGGTGGCTTCGCGCCTGTCTGCACCGAGTACCTGGGGCAATGCCCCCGCCCTGGCGCTGAGCCAGCCGCATTTCACCTGCCAGGCATCCGCCTGACCACATCTGGCTCCGGGCATGGCCGTGCCCGGAGCACTGGAGGTAACCATGAACGCAAACAAGCGTTACGAGAATTTCATCGTGTTCCTTGCGCCCCTGATCAACAGCGTCGGGGGGATCGCCATCGACCTGTATGCGCCGAGCATGCCGTCAATCGGGCATGAGCTGGGCGCCAGCCCGTCGCTCATGCAAAACACCATCACCATCACCTTGCTGTTCTATGCCATCGGCCAGCTATTTTTCGGCATCATGACCGATGCGCGCGGGCGCAGGCCGGCAGTAATCCTGGGCCTGGCGCTGTTCCTCAGCGGTAGCCTGCTGGCCACCTTCTCGACCTCCATCGAAATGCTGTTGGTGGCCCGCGCACTGCAAGGTTTTGCAATCGGTGCCTGCCAAGTGGTTGCCCGTGCCTTGTTGGTCGATATCGTCAAGGGCCCGCGCTTCTATGTGGCGATCATCTACCTGAGCCTGGCGTTCGGCCTCGGGCCCGTCATCGCACCCTATGTGGGCGGCATGATCGAGGTCTACCTGGGGTGGCGCTACAATTTCGTCCTGTATGCGGTCTACGCCGTGATCGTGATGGCGTTCGTCCTGGCTGGGCTCAAGGAATCGCTGCCCGCCACTGCCCGCCGCAGTGCCATGCAAACGTTGGTGGGCTACCGGTGCATCCTGGCTGACGGGCGCTTCCGCTCTTCGGTCATCGTACTGGGGGCAAGTTTCTCGGCGTTTCTGCTGTGGAACGTGATTGGCCCGCATATCGTCCAGGAGCGGCTGGGCCATGACGCACAATACTTCGGCACCACGGCACTGGCGGTGGGCAGTTGCTATCTGGTCGGGACGCTGGTCAATCGCGCGTTGATCCGCAGGGTCCAGGCGGCCACATTGATGTGGACGGGCATGCTGTTGTTCCTGCTCGGTGTGTTGAGCATCGCCGCCATGCCCGCCGGGTTGAACCTGGTCAGCATCCTGGGTGGCATCATGCTTGTCGCGTTCGGCCAGGGCTTTATCTTTTCCAACGCCATGGCCCGCTCCATGTCCCTGTTCCCCGACCGCGCAGGCGTAGCGGCAAGCCTGCAAGGCTGCCTGATGCTGGTGTTCGGGTCGCTGGCGTCGGGCATCGTCAGTGCGCTGCCGTTGGCGTCCAACCTGGCGATCGCGGGCGTGTTCCTGGTGCTCTGGCTGATCTCGCTGTCGGGGATGCTGACGGTGCGCCTGCAACAGCGCCAAGCGTCGCCAGCCTGAGCCAGGTGCCGACCGCTAGGCTTAGATGACGTGTGTGTATTGATTTCAATACATCGTAATGGAATCAATACACACCCACACCGATCTGTATCTATAAGGGTTTGCCACGACTGGCGATTTGGGCCGTGGACCTTCTGTATCGATTTCATTCCGGCCTCGTTTTCACGAGCATTTCGATAATCTATCAAACCATTGATTTATAAGCGTTTTATTTTATTGGCCACATTTTTGCTACAGGAAATCCAACAAGTGCGTGGCTGACCACGCCTACCGCCCTGCTTTTCGAGGATTTCCCATGAGCGAGTTGCGTTTTACTGAAGATCACGAATGGCTGCGCGTCGAAGCTGACGGCAGCGTCACCGTGGGCATCACCGCCTACGCCCAGAACGCCCTCGGCGATGTGGTCTTCGTGCAACTGCCAGAGTTGCAGCAGTATGAGAAAGGCAGCGAAGCGTCCACCGTCGAATCGGTAAAGGCCGCCAGCGGCGTGTACATGCCGCTGACCGGCGAAGTGGTCGAGGTCAACGGCCAGCTCGAAAGCAGCCCGGAACTGGTCAACGAAGACCCGATGGGTGAAGGCTGGTTCTTCCGCTTCAACCCGGCCGACATGAGCGAAGTGACCGCCCTGCTCGACCAGGACGCCTACGACCGCCTGATCAAAGCCAACGACGACGCCTGAGGAACCGCACCATGACCATCAACCTCAGCACCGCCAACGAATTCATCGCCCGCCACATCGGCCCACGCACCGCTGACGAACAGGCCATGCTCGCCACCCTGGGCTTCGACTCCCTGGACGCCATGACCGCCGCGGTCATCCCCGACAGCATCAAGGGCACCAGCGTGCTCGGTGCTGAAGACGGCCAGAGTGAAGCCGACGCACTCGCCTCGCTGAAAGCCATCGCCGGCAACAACCAGCTGTTCAAGAGCTACATCGGCCAGGGTTACTACAACACCCACACCCCGGCACCGATCCTGCGCAACCTGCTGGAAAACCCGGCCTGGTACACCGCCTACACCCCTTACCAGCCGGAAATTTCCCAGGGGCGCCTGGAAGCGCTGTTGAACTTCCAGACCCTGATCAGCGACCTGACCGGCCTGCCGATCGCCAACGCCTCGTTGCTCGACGAAGCCACCGCTGCCGCCGAAGCCATGACCTTCTGCAAGCGCCTGTCGAAGAACAAGACCAGCCACGCCTTCTTCGCCTCCAGCCACTGCCACCCGCAAACCCTCGACGTGCTGCGCACCCGTGCCGAGCCGCTGGGCATCGACGTGGTGGTGGGCGACGAACGCGAACTGACCGATGTCAGCGCCTTCTTCGGCGCACTGCTGCAGTACCCGGCCAGCAACGGTGACGTGTTCGACTACCGCGACCTGGTTCAGCGCTTCCACGCGGCCAACGCCCTGGTGGCCGTGGCTGCCGACCTGCTGGCCCTGACCCTGCTGACCCCGCCAGGCGAGTTCGACGCCGACGTGGCCATCGGCAGCGCCCAGCGCTTTGGCGTGCCACTGGGCTTTGGCGGCCCACACGCGGCTTACTTCGCCACCCGCGATGCGTTCAAGCGCGATATGCCAGGCCGCCTGGTCGGCGTGTCGATCGACCGCTTCGGCAAAACCGCCCTGCGCCTGGCCATGCAAACCCGCGAACAGCACATCCGCCGCGAGAAGGCCACCAGCAACATCTGCACCGCCCAGGTGCTGCTGGCCAACATCGCCAGCATGTTCGCCGTGTACCACGGCCCGGCCGGCCTCAAGCGCATCGCCCAACGCACCCATGCACTGACCGCCATCCTCGCCGCCGGCCTCAAGGCCATGGGCGTTCAGGTCGTCGGCGACAGCGCCTTCGATACCCTGACCCTGGCCACCGGCGAAGCCACCGCCAGCCTGCATGCCAAAGCCCGTGACCAGCGCATCAACCTGCGCCAGGTCGACGCTGGCCACGTCGGCCTGTCGCTCGACGAGACCACCGCCCAGGCGGATGTCGAAACGCTCTGGCAACTGCTGGCCGGCGACCAACCGCAACCGGACTTCGCCGCCCTCGCGGCCAGCACGGGCTCGCTGCTGCCGGCCAACCTGCTGCGCCAGTCGGCGATCCTCGAACACCCGGTGTTCAACCGCTACCACAGCGAAACCGAGCTGATGCGTTACCTGCGTCGCCTGGCCGACAAGGACCTGGCGCTGGACCGCAGCATGATCCCGCTGGGTTCGTGCACCATGAAGCTCAACGCTGCCAGTGAAATGATCCCGGTCACCTGGGCCGAATTCGGCAACCTGCACCCGTTCGCTCCGGCTGAACAAAGCCAGGGTTACCTGCAGATGACCACCGAGCTGGAAGCCATGCTGTGCGCCGCCACCGGTTACGACGCGGTGTCGCTGCAACCCAACGCCGGTTCCCAGGGCGAGTACGCCGGCCTGCTGGCCATCCGCGCCTACCACCGCAGCCGCGGCGAAGGCCACCGTGACATTTGCCTGATCCCGTCTTCGGCCCATGGCACCAACCCTGCGACCGCGAACATGGCGGGCATGCGTGTGGTGGTCACCGCCTGTGACGCCCGTGGCAACGTCGATGTCGAGGACCTGCGCGCCAAGGCTATCGAACACCGCGAGCGCCTGGCCGCCATCATGATCACCTACCCGTCGACCCACGGCGTGTTCGAAGAAGCGATCGGCGAAATCTGCGCGATCATCCACGACAACGGCGGCCAGGTTTACATCGACGGCGCCAACATGAACGCCATGGTCGGCCTGTGTGCCCCTGGCAAGTTCGGCGGCGACGTTTCGCACCTGAACCTGCACAAGACCTTCTGCATTCCGCACGGTGGTGGCGGCCCGGGCGTCGGCCCGATCGGCGTCAAGTCGCACCTGGCGCCGTTCCTGCCCGGCCACGCGCAGCTGGAGAACCCGCAGGGCGCGGTGTGCGCCGCACCGTTCGGCAGCGCCAGCATCCTGCCGATCACCTGGATGTACATCCGCATGATGGGCGGTGCCGGCCTCAAGCGCGCGTCGCAAATGGCCATCCTCAACGCCAATTACATCGCCCGCCGCCTGGAAGAGCACTATCCTGTTCTGTACACCGGTGGTAATGGCCTGGTTGCCCACGAGTGCATCCTCGACCTGCGCCCGCTGAAGGACACCAGCGGTATCAGCGTCGACGACGTGGCCAAGCGCCTGATCGACTTCGGTTTCCACGCCCCGACCATGTCTTTCCCGGTGGCCGGCACGCTGATGATCGAGCCGACTGAAAGCGAGTCCAAGGAAGAGCTGGACCGCTTCTGCGACGCGATGATCCAGATCCGCGAAGAAATTCGCGCCGTCGAGAACGGCAGCCTGGACAAGGACGACAACCCACTGAAAAACGCCCCGCACACCGCAGCGGAGCTGGTTGGCGAATGGGCCCACGGCTACAGCCGTGAACAGGCGGTGTACCCGCTGCCGAGCCTGGTGGCAAGCAAGTACTGGCCACCTGTCGGCCGGGTCGACAACGTGTTCGGCGACCGCAACCTGGTCTGCGCCTGCCCGTCGATCGAGAGCTACCAGGACGCCTGATAGCGTGGGGCCGCTTCGCGGCCCATCGCCGGCAAGCCAGCTCCCACAGGTCAGCGCAGACCTCTAGGCATGCGCCATCCCTGTGGGAGCTGGCTTGCCGGCGATGGGCTGCGCAGCAGCCCCAACGGTTTAAACGGAGGAAGCAGCATGTCACTGAGCGTCTTCGACCTGTTCAAGATCGGCATCGGCCCCTCCAGCTCCCACACGGTCGGCCCAATGCGCGCCGCCGCACGTTTTGCCGAAGGCCTGCGCCGCGACGGCCTGCTGGCCAGCACGGTCAGCGTCAAGGCCGAGCTGTATGGCTCGCTCGGCGCCACGGGTAAAGGCCACGGCAGCGACAAGGCGGTGTTACTCGGCCTGGAAGGCGAGCACCCCGATACCGTCGATACCGAAGCCATCCCCGCCCGCCTGCAGGCCATCCGCGACAGCGGCCACCTGCGCCTGCTCGGCGAACACGGCATCGCGTTCGTCGAAAAGCAGCACCTGGCGATGATCCGCAAGCCACTGGCCTACCACCCCAACGGCATGATCTTCCGCGCCTTCGACCACGCCGGCCTGCAGATCCGCAGCCGCGAGTACTACTCGGTAGGCGGCGGTTTCGTGGTCGACGAGGACGCTGCCGGCCACGACCGTATCGTCGAGGACAGCACGCCGCTGCCCTACCCATTCAAGTCCGCCAAGGCGCTGCTCGGGCACTGCACCGCGCAACACCTGTCGATCAGCCAGGTGATGCTGGCCAACGAGGCGGCCTGGCGCCCGGAGGCCGAGACCCGTGCCGGCCTGCTGCGTATCTGGCAGGTGATGCAGGATTGCGTCGAGGCCGGTTACCGCCATGAAGGCATTTTGCCGGGTGGGCTCAAGGTCAAGCGCCGGGCACCGGCGTTGTACCGGCAACTCAGCCAACACCCGGAAGCCAGCCTGCGCGATGCGCTGTCGGTGCTCGACTGGGTCAACCTCTACGCGCTGGCGGTAAACGAAGAGAACGCCTACGGCGGCCGCGTGGTCACCGCACCCACCAATGGCGCCGCGGGCATCGTCCCGGCGGTCTTGCACTACTACATGCGCTTTGTACCGGGTGCCAGCGAAGACGGCGTGGTGCGCTTTCTGCTCACGGCGGCGGCCATCGGCATTCTCTACAAAGAAAATGCCTCCATCTCCGGCGCCGAGGTTGGCTGCCAGGGCGAAGTTGGCGTGGCCTGCTCGATGGCCGCCGGAGCCCTGTGCGAAGTCATGGGCGGTAGCGTGCAACAGGTCGAGAACGCCGCCGAGATCGGCATGGAACACAACCTGGGCCTGACCTGCGACCCGATTGGTGGGTTGGTTCAAGTGCCCTGCATCGAGCGCAACGCCATGGGCTCGGTGAAGGCGATCAACGCCGTGCGCATGGCCTTGCGCGGTGACGGGCAGCACTTCGTCTCGCTCGACAAAGTCATCCGCACCATGCGCCAGACCGGCGCCGACATGAAAAGCAAATACAAGGAGACCGCCCGCGGCGGTCTGGCCGTCAACATCATCGAGTGTTGACCCGATAACAACACCAAGGAGTCACTGATGTCCGAAACACTGCTCAAGACCCCGCTGCACGCCCTGCACCTCGAGCTGGGCGCGCGCATGGTGCCATTCGCCGGCTATGACATGCCGGTGCAATACCCGCTGGGCGTGCTCAAGGAGCACCTGCACACCCGCGAGCAGGCAGGCCTGTTCGACGTCTCGCACATGGGCCAGATCATCCTGCGCGGCAGCGACGCTGCCAAGGCGCTGGAAAGCCTGGTGCCCGTGGACATCATCGACCTGCCAGTGGGCATGCAGCGCTATGCCATGTTCACCAACGAACAAGGCGGCATCCTCGACGACCTGATGGTCGCCAACCTGGGCGATGACGTGCTGTTCCTGGTGGTGAACGCCGCCTGCAAGGACCAGGACCTGGCCCACCTGCAACAACACATCGGCAGCCGCTGCGAGATTCAGCCGCTGTTCGAGGCCCGCGCGCTGCTGGCCCTGCAAGGCCCGGCGGCGGTCAAGGTGCTGGAACGCCTGGCCCCGGAAGTGGCTGGCATGACCTTCATGCAGTTCCGCCCGGTCACCCTGCTCGGCGAAGACTGCTACGTCAGCCGTTCAGGTTACACCGGTGAAGACGGTTACGAAATTTCGGTGCCGGCCAACGCCGCTGACGCCCTGGCCCGCCGCCTGCTGGCCGAGCCCGAAGTGCAACCCATCGGCCTGGGTGCGCGCGACTCGCTGCGCCTGGAAGCCGGCCTGTGCCTCTATGGCCACGACATGAACACCCAGACCACGCCGATTCAGGCCAGCCTGCTGTGGGCCATCTCGAAAGTGCGCCGCGCCGACGGCGAACGTGCTGGCGGCTTCCCCGGTGCTGACATCATCTTTGGCCAGCAGCAGCACGGTGTAAAACAAAAGCGTGTCGGCTTGCTGCCGCAAGAACGTACACCGGTACGAGAAAGCGCAGAGATTGTCGATGCATACGGTAACCCGGTGGGCAAAGTCTGCAGTGGTGGCTTTGGCCCAACACTTGGCGCACCGGTTGCAATGGGTTATGTCGATATCGAACATGGCGCGCTAGACACATCACTGTTTGCATTGGTACGGGGCAAGAAGGTTGCCTTGAAAGTCAGCAAAATGCCTTTCGTACCGCAACGTTACTACCGTGGCTGAATGCAGAACATGAGGTCGGTGAACAGGCTCGCCCTATTCGATTTCGAACCTGTTCAATAACGAACGAACATGGCGCCAGCCCAGGCGCCATGCCGTTTGCGACAAATTGTTCGGCTATCGGCAAAAGCCCAGTTTTCCTGACGAGCAAGGGCTTGTTTTTCGCGCAGGAGTTGGCGTAGAGTCACTGCACTGTGTTTGCATGGGTCGCAACAGTTCGTGACCTGGGCCAGTAGCCGCAATCTGCTACAACCCGTTCGACGTCTCTTACTTTCCAGCAACCCAGCCCAGTCAGCTTTCATTCAATAACGATGTGAAAGTAACTGTTATCAAATTAATAGATTCATAGGAAATAAGAAAATGACACAGCGTCAGAACGGTACCGTCAAGTGGTTCAATGACGAGAAAGGTTACGGTTTCATCACTCCAGACAGCGGTCCGGATCTGTTCGTACACTTCCGTGCCATTCAAGGCAACGGCTTCAAAAGCCTGAAAGAAGGCCAGAAGGTTACCTTCGTAGCCGTTCAAGGCCAAAAAGGCATGCAGGCTGACGAAGTCCAGGCCGAAGCCTGATAATCCCTAAAAAAGAGCCCCTGCGTTGACGCGCAGGGGCTTTTTTTTGCCCGCAGTTCCCTAAAATGGGCCTTTGCCATCTGGAGCTGCAGCGTAATGTCCAAGCCTCCCCTCTTGCCTCAGGGTGACTTTCCGCCCGCTGGGCTAGGCCGCCGGCTGGCGGCGATGTTCTATGACTTTTTGCTGTGCACTGCCCTGCTGATCGTAACGGCGGGCGCTTACAAGATGATCCAGATGGCGATTATCGGCGAGGCCCGCATGCGTGAGCTGACCGATGCCGGGGCGCTGGATGGCGACCCGTTGTTGTCGACGATTCTGGTGTTCGCACTGTTTGGTTTCTTTGCCAAATTCTGGACCCACGGCGGGCAGACCCTGGGCATGCAGGTGTGGGGCGTGCGGGTGCAGAATACCGATGGCAGTGCCATCAGCCTGTGGCAGGCGCTGTTGCGCTTCGTGGTCTCGATCGCGTCGTGGCTGTGCCTGGGGCTGGGGTTTTTCTGGGCGTTGATCGACAAGCGCAAACGCGGGTGGCATGACATCTATTCGGAGACACAGTTGGTGCGGGTGCCGAAGCAGAAGAAATGACGCGCAGTTACGCACACTCTTCAATGCGGCCACCGCCTCTGTAGGAGCAGCCTTGTGCTGCGAAGAGGCCCGTGACAGCAGCCAAGATTGATTGTGCTGTCCCCGGCCTCTTCGCAGCACAAGGCTGTTCCTACAGGCCAAGGTCAAGCACACGCCTAAAGCCAGAATTGAACCCTCAAAAAAGCCGACCCTGAGGTCGGCTTTTGTACATCGATCAAACCCTCAACCCGCTCGGCGGAGTAACCACAACCCTGCCAGTGCGCAGATCCCGGCCGGTATCACGACCGCCAGCAACGGCGGGAACCCGAACACCTGGCTCGAAGGGCCTAGCAGGTCCTGCGCGATGCGGAACACGAAGCCCACCAGCACACCGGTGAATACCCGCTGGCCGAGGGTCACCGAGCGCAGGGGGCCGAAGATGAAGGAAATCGCCATCAGCACCAGTGCCGCGGTCACGGCCGGCTGCAACACCTTGGTCCAGAACGCCAGCCAGTAGCGGGCATTGTTCAAGCCTTGGTCGGACAGGTAGTGGATGTACTCCCACAAGCCGGTAATGGACAGCGATTCCGGCGCCAGGATCACGGTATTGAGCAGTTGCGGCGTGACCGAAACGTCCCAGCGCTCTTCCGGCGTCTTCACCACTTCGGTGTGGTCACCACGGAAATACGTGGTGCTTACGTCGCTGAGCTGCCAGTGGTCGTCGTTGTACTGCGCCCGGCGGGCGAAGCTGGAGGTGACGATCTTGCGCTCACTGTCGAAACGGTAGCGGGTCACGCCCAGCAACAAACCATTGGGCTGCACGGCGTTGATGTGCACGAACTCTTCGCCCTGACGGTGCCACATACCCCGCTTGGAGCTCTGCGCCTCACCGCCACCCTGGGCCAGGGAACGGTCGGCCTGGGCCTTGTTTTCGGTGACCGGCGCCACGTACTCGCCAATCAACACGCCCACCAGCATCAGCACCAGCATCGGCTTCATGACCGCCCAGACGATACGGCCGATGGATACACCGGCAGCGCGCATGATGGTCAGTTCGCTGCTGCTGGCCAGGCTGCCCAGGCCGATCAGGCAGCCAATCAATGCCGCCATCGGCAACATGTCATACAAACGGCGCGGTGCGGTCAGCAGCGTGAACCAGCCGGCATCCATCACCGTGTAGGTGTCGCTCAGGTCACTCATCTCATCGATGAAGGCGAACAGCGAAGCCAGGCCGAGGATGATCCCCAGCACGGCCAAAATGGCCATGAGCACGCTCATGCCGATGTAGCGATCCAGTTTAACCACGGGCCACCTCCGCACGACGGGCAGCGCGTTTGAGGCTCAGCGGTTCCCAGTACATCAGCCCAAGCCCGATCAGCAAGAACAGGCCGTGCACCCACCACATGCCCAGGGCGATCGGCAATTTGCCCTTCTCGAGGGCGCCGCGTACGGAAATCAGCATTGTCAGGTAGGCCATGTACAGAAGAATCGCCGGCAGCAACTTGAGGAAGCGCCCCTGGCGTGGGTTGACCCGCGACAGCGGCACTGCCAACAGGGTCACGACGAAGACCAGGATCGGCAACGACAACCGCCATTGCAGCTCGGCGCGTTCGCGCAAGCCCTCCTGGCCGAACAATTGCGAAGTCGGAATAGCTTCGCGCTCGGTCACTTCCTCGCTGACTTCAGGCTTGGGCAGCAGTACGCCATAGGTGTCGTACTTGATGGCACGGTAATCGGCCTGACCAGGGTTGCCGTCGTAGCGGTAGCCGTTTTCCAGCACCAGGTAGCGGTTACCATCGGCCTGCACTTCCTGGTGGCCTTTTTCGGCGACCAGTACCGACGGGGCGCGGTCCTTGGTTTTGTCCTGGTTGAAGCGTTTTTCGGAGATGAACACGCCACCAAGGTTGATGCGGTCGTCCGACAGCTGCTCGGTGTAGGTCACCCGTGAGCCATCACGCAGGGTCTGGAAACGCCCAGGCACCAGGGTGTCGAACTCGGTCAGGGCGTCCTGCTGGCTGATGATCTGCTGCACCTGGGCCACGCCCAGGGGCGCCAGGCTCAGGCTCAGCCAGGCAACCAGCAAGGCCACCAGGGCGGCGGGCGCCATGGTCAGGCCCAGCAGGCGCTGCTGGCTCATGCCCGTGGCCGACAGCACGGTCATTTCGCTTTCCAGGTACAAACGGCCGTAGGCCAGCAAAATGCCGAGGAATAGCCCCAAAGGCAGGATCAGTTGCAAGAAACCCGGCAGGCGGAAGCCCATGATCAGGAACAGCACGCTCGGGTCGAGCACGCCCTGCGCCGCCTGGGCCAGGTACTTGATGAAACGCCCACTCATGATGATCACCAGCAGCACGGCGCTGACGGCGCTCAAGGTCACCAGGACCTCGCGGGACAGATAACGAAAGACGATCAAACCAGACACTCCTGGGTTGTCAGGGCGGACTGCCAAACATTGGCGCCAAACAATGACTTAGTACAGCCAAGACCAATGTCGGTTCGCCACAGGCGAACCTCCATGTAAAGTGCGCGCATTATCCTGTGATTGACCGCCCCTGTCACTTGGCCGCGCATGAAGCCGCAAAACAGGGTTGTCAGCACGCTGGCCGCAGGCTCAAACTGGCAGCTTTTCCACGGGTACGCGACCACGCGGCCTGGCCCGCCCAGAGCGCTTGAATGCAAAGCGCCAACTGTATCGATCATTCGGGGACCCTGACATGGAACTGGTTGTAAAAAGCGTAGCTGCTGCATCCGTAAAAACCGCCACGCTGGTTGTACCGGTAGGTGAAGGCCGCAAGCTCGGCGCTGTTGCCAAGGCCGTCGACCAAGCCTGCGAAGGTGCCATCAGCGCCGTGCTCAAACGTGGCGACCTGGCCGGTAAACCGGGGCAGACCCTGCTGCTGCACAGCCTGCCAGGCCTGAAGGCCGAACGCGTGCTGCTGGTTGGCAGCGGCAAGGACGAAGCCCTGGGCGACCGCGCCTGGCGCAAACTGGTGGCCAGCGTCGCCGGCGTCCTGAAAGGCCTCAACGGTGGCGACGCCGTGCTCGCCCTGGATGATATCGCCGTCAGCAACCGCGACGCCCACTACGGCAAGTACCGCCTGCTGGCCGAGACCCTGCAAGACGGCGAATACGTGTTCGACCGTTTCAAAAGCCAAAAGGCCGAGCCACGCGCCCTGAAAAAGGTCACCCTGCTGGCCGACAAGGCCGGCCTGGCCGAGGTCGAGCGTGCCGTCAAGCACGCCACGGCGATTGCCACCGGCATGGCCTTCACCCGCGACCTGGGCAACCTGCCGCCCAACCTGTGCCACCCAAGCTTCCTCGCCGAACAGGCCAAGGAGCTGGGCAAGGCGCACAAAGGCCTCAAGGTCGAAGTGCTCGACGAGAAAAAGATCAAAGACCTGGGCATGGGCGCGTTCTACGCCGTGGGCCAGGGCAGCGACCAGCCGCCACGCCTGATCGTCCTCAATTACCAGGGCGGCAAGAAGGCAGACAAGCCGTTCGTGCTGGTGGGCAAGGGCATCACCTTCGACACCGGTGGCATCAGCCTCAAGCCAGGCGCCGGCATGGACGAGATGAAATACGACATGTGTGGCGCCGCCAGCGTGTTCGGCACCCTGCGTGCGGTGCTCGAACTGCAGCTGCCGATCAACCTGGTGTGCCTGCTGGCCTGCGCTGAAAACATGCCGAGCGGCGGCGCTACCCGCCCGGGCGACATCGTCACCACCATGAGCGGCCAGACCGTCGAAATCCTCAACACCGACGCCGAAGGCCGCCTGGTGCTGTGCGACGCCCTGACCTACGCCGAACGCTTCAAGCCCCAGGCGGTGATCGACATCGCCACCCTGACCGGCGCTTGCATCGTCGCCCTGGGTAGCCATACCTCGGGCCTGATGGGCAACGACGACGACCTGGTCGGCCAACTGCTGGATGCCGGCAAGCGCGCCGACGACCGTGCCTGGCAGCTGCCGCTGTTCGACGAGTACCAGGAACAACTGGACAGCCCGTTCGCCGACATGGGCAACATCGGTGGGCCGAAGGCCGGCACCATCACCGCAGGCTGCTTCCTGTCGCGCTTCGCCAAGGCCTACAACTGGGCGCACATGGACATCGCCGGCACGGCCTGGGTCAGCGGTGGCAAGGACAAGGGCGCCACTGGCCGCCCGGTCCCGCTGCTGACCCAGTACCTGCTGGACCGCGCTGGCGCCTGATGCCGTGAGGCCGGTGGCGCCTTGCGCGCCACCGGCCGGCAGAGACCACCATGAGCAAAGTCGATTTTTACATCCTGCCCACCGACGCCTTGTCGGCGCGGCTCGATTTCGCCTGCAAGCTGTGCGAAAAAGCCTGGCGCCTCGGCCACCGGGTCTACCTGCATTGCCAGGATGCCGAACAGCGCAGCGAACTGGACCAACGCCTCTGGCACTTCAAGGGCGAAGCCTTCGTGCCCCACGACCTCGCGGAGTTGCACGCGGATGCCACGGTGGCCTTAGGGATTGCTGAAGATGCCGGGCAACACAGTGACCTGCTGATCAACCTGGGCGCTGGCGTGCCCGCGTTCGTCGGCCAGTTCGAACGGGTGGCCGAGATCGTCGTCGAGGAGCCAGGCATCCGCCAATCGGCCCGTGAGCGGTTCCGTTTCTACCGCGAACAGGGCTATGCTCTGCAAGACCACCGCTTACAGCGACTTTGACGACGATGGACAAGCCTTCCCCTTTACCCGACTCCGCCCATCTGCTCGATGACCTCGAGTCGATCCGCCAGTTGCTTGGCGACGCCGACCTGCAACCGCCGCTGCTGACCGAGACGGTGGAGCAGATTCCACTGTTGCTGGACGAGCCCGGCGTTAACGCCGTGCCGGCCGTCGAGCCGATCGCCGCAGCCCCTGAGGAAGACCCGCAAACCCGCCGCCAGGACACCTTGCTGCACCTGGAAAGCGAGCTGCGCGCCGCAGCGCAGGCGATCATGCAAGACGTGATCAATGACTTTACCCCGCATATCGAGAACGAAATCAAGCGCCGGCTGGATGCGCGTATCGAGCGCTTGATCAAGCGTTCTGAGTGATATTTCGGGGCCGCTTTGCGGCCCATTCGCGGCACAAGGCCGCGCCTACAGGGATCGCGGTGCCTGTGGGCGCGGCCTTGTGTCGCGAAAGGGCTGCAAAGCAGCCCCCGGCCTGTCGCCTAAACCCTGTGCCTTCGTTATACTTTTCGGCTTTCCCGAATAAATGCACAGGGTCCCGCCGCGCATGGATAAGACCTACCAGCCGCACGCCATCGAAACTTCCTGGTACAACACCTGGGAGTCCGAGAACTATTTCGCTCCACAAGGTGCAGGTGAGTCCTACACCATCATGATCCCGCCGCCGAACGTCACTGGCAGCCTGCACATGGGCCATGGGTTCAACAACGCGATCATGGACGCCCTGATCCGTTTCCGCCGCATGCAGGGTCGCGACACCCTGTGGCAGCCGGGCACCGACCACGCCGGTATCGCCACGCAGATGCTGGTCGAGCGCCAGCTCGAAGCCAAAGGCCAGAACCGTCATGACCTGGGTCGCGAACAGTTCCTGGAAAAAGTCTGGGAGTGGAAGGACCAGTCCGGCGGCAACATCAGCCGTCAGATCCGTCGCCTGGGCTCGTCGGTCGACTGGAGCCGTGAGCGCTTCACCATGGACGACGGCCTGTCCGAAGCCGTCAAGGAAGCCTTCGTGCGCCTGCACGAAGACGGCCTGATCTACCGCGGCAAACGCCTGGTCAACTGGGACACCAAGCTGCACACGGCCATCTCCGACCTCGAAGTGGAAAACCACGACGAGAAGGGCCACCTGTGGAACCTGCGCTACCCGCTGGCCGACGGCGCCAAGACCGCCGAAGGCAAGGACTACCTGGTGGTTGCCACCACGCGTCCGGAAACCCTGCTGGGTGACGCTGCCGTCGCGGTCAACCCGAACGACGAGCGCTACCAGGCCCTGATCGGCAAGTTCGTCGAGCTGCCGTTGGTCGGCCGCCGCATCCCGATCATCGCCGACGACTACTGCGACCCGGAATTCGGCACCGGCTGCGTGAAGATCACCCCGGCACACGACTTCAACGACTACGAAGTCGGCAAGCGCCACAACCTGCCGCTGCTGAACATCTTTGACAAGAACGCGATGGTCCTGGCCAATGCCCAGGCCTTCAACCTCGACGGCAGCGTCAACGAGCAGGTCGACACCACCCTGCCCGCCCAGTACGCCACCCTCGACCGCTTTGTCGCGCGTAAGCAGATCGTCGCCGACCTTGATGCCCAGGGCCTGCTGGTCAGCATCGACGACCACGCCTTGAAAGTGCCGAAAGGCGACCGTTCGGGCACTGTCATCGAACCCTGGCTGACCGACCAGTGGTATGTCTCCACCAAGCCGCTGGCAGAGCCTGCCATCGCCGCCGTGGAAGATGGCCGCATCCAGTTCGTGCCCAAGCAGTACGAGAACATGTATTTCTCCTGGATGCGCGACATTCAGGACTGGTGCATCAGCCGCCAGCTGTGGTGGGGCCACCGCATCCCGGCATGGTACGACGAGGCCGGCCAGGTCTATGTCGGCCGTGACGAGGCTGAAGTCCGCGCCAAGCACAACCTGGGCGCCGATGTTGCCCTGCGCCAGGACGACGACGTACTCGACACCTGGTTCAGCTCGGGCCTGTGGACCTTCTCGACGCTGGGCTGGCCAGAACAGACCGAGTTCCTCAAGAAGTTCCACTCCACCGATGTGCTGGTCACCGGCTTCGACATCATCTTCTTCTGGGTTGCGCGCATGATCATGCTGACCATGCACCTGATCAAGAACGAGGACGGCACCCCGCAGGTTCCGTTCAAGACCGTGTACGTGCACGGCCTGGTGCGCGATGGCCAGGGCCAGAAGATGTCCAAGTCCAAGGGTAACGTCCTGGACCCGCTGGACATCGTCGACGGCATCACCCTCGACGCCCTGTTGGAAAAACGCACCAGCGGCATGATGCAGCCCAAGCTTGCCGAGAAGATCGCCAAGCAGACCAAGGCCGAGTTCCCGGACGGCATCGCCAGCTACGGCACCGACGCCCTGCGCTTCACGTTCTGCTCGCTGGCCTCGACCGGCCGCGACATCAAGTTCGACATGGGCCGCGTCGAAGGCTACCGCAACTTCTGCAACAAGATCTGGAACGCCGCCCGCTACGTGCTGGACAAGGGCGAGGACTGCGGCCAGAACGGCGAAGCCTACGAGCTGTCGCTGGCCGACCGCTGGATCATCTCGCAACTGCAGCGTACCGAAGCCGAAGTGACCCGCCAGCTGGAGCAGTTCCGCTTCGACCTGGCCAGCCAGGCCCTGTATGAGTTCATCTGGAACCAGTATTGCGACTGGTACCTGGAACTCTCCAAGCCTGTGCTGTGGGACGAGAACGCCCCGGTCGAGCGCGCCCGTGGCACCCGTCGCACCCTGGTGCGCGTGCTGGAAGTGGCCCTGCGCCTGGCGCACCCGTTCATGCCGTTCATCACTGAAGAAATCTGGCAGCGCATCGCGCCGCTGGCTGGCATTCAGGGCAAGACCATCATGCTGCAGCCGTGGCCGGTGGCCAATGAAAGCCGCATTGATGCCGCTGCCGAAGGTGACATCGAGTGGCTCAAGGAGCTGATGGTCGGCCTGCGCAACATCCGCGCCGAAATGAACATCGGCCCGGGCAAGCCGTTGCCTCTGTTCCTGAAAAACGCCAATGCCGACGACCAGCGCCGCCTGCAGGAAAACGAAGCCCTGCTGAAGAAACTGGCCAAGGTCGAGTCGTTCACCGTGCTTGGCGATGCCGACGAAGCGCCACTGTCGGCCACCGCACTGGTGGGTGATCTGCAGGTACTGGTGCCGATGGCCGGCCTGATCGACAAGGACGCCGAACTGGCTCGCCTGAACAAGGAGATCCAGCGTCTGCAGGGTGAAGTCCAGCGCGTGGGCGGCAAGCTGTCCAACGCTGCCTTCGTCGACAAGGCACCGCCTGCGGTGATCGAGAAGGAACGCGCCAAGCTGGCAGAGTCCGAACAGGCCCTGGCCAACTTCACCGAGCAGCATGCGCGGATTGCAGCGCTGTAACCTGACAATGCTGACCTGACCAGCGAGGGCTTCGCCCTCGTTCGCGGCACAAGGCCGCTCCCACAGGAATCGCGCTGCCTTCAAGGAGCCCCACTATCCTGTGGGAGCGGCCTTGTGCCGCGAAGGGGCCGCACAGCGGCCCCCTGGCCAGCACCTGCAGCACCGGACCTGACCATGACCCAGAAACCCACCCTGCACCCGCGCAACCGCCACCAGGGTCGCTACGACTTCCCCAGCCTGATCAAGGCCCACCCTGACCTGGCCCGCTTCACCATCACCAACCCGCACGGCAAACCCAGCATCGACTTCGCCAACCCCGAGGCGGTACGGGTGTTCAACCGCGCCTTGCTCAAGGCCCAGTACGGTATCCAGCACTGGGACATCCCCGCCGACTACCTGTGCCCGCCCATCCCCGGTCGCGCCGACTACATCCATGTGCTCGCCGACCTGCTGGGCGAAGACAATGCGGGTGAGATCCCCAAGGGCGCCCAGGTGCGCGCATTGGACATCGGCGTGGGTGCCAACTGTATCTACCCGCTGATCGGCCACAGCGACTACCGCTGGCGCTTCCTGGGGTCGGATATCGACCCTGTGGCACTGGCGTCGGCCAAGGCCATCGTCCAGGCCAATGGCCTGAGCAAGGCCATCACCCTGCGCCAGCAGGCCAACCGCACGCACATTCTCAGCGGCCTGTTGCAGGCGGACGAGCGCTTCGACCTGACCCTGTGCAACCCGCCCTTCCATGCCTCACGCGAGGAAGCCACCCGCGGCAGCCAGCGCAAGTGGAAAAACCTGGGCAAGCAGGACCCCAAGCGCAAACTGCCCGTGCTCAATTTCGGCGGCCAGAACAACGAACTGTGGTGTGAGGGCGGCGAGATCCGCTTCGTGACGCAACTGGTCGGGGAAAGCGCGCAGTACGCCGAAAGCGTGCTGTGGTTCACCAGCCTGGTGTCCAAGGCCAGCAACCTGCCAGGCATCGAGGCTGCGCTGAAAAAAGCGGGCGCCAAGGCCGTGCGCATCATCGAGATGGGCCAAGGGCAGAAGCAGAGCCGCATGGTCGCCTGGAGCTTCCAGGACGACAACGCGCGCCAGGCCTGGCACGCACGGCGTAAAACACAAGGCTGAAAAAAACCGCGCCCGGGCAAGCCGGGCGCGGTTTCATCACAGCGTCAACAATTACTTGTTGATGGCGTCGGTCAGCACTTTGGCTGGCACGAACTTGACGACTTTCTTGGCAGCGATTTCGATGGCAGCGCCAGTCGAAGGGTTGCGGCCGGTACGGGCAGGACGCTCGGAGACTTTCAGCTTGCCGATGCCTGGCAGGGTGATTTCAGCGCCGTTTTCCAGTTGGTCAGCAACGATCTGGCCCAGTTGCTCCAGTGCGTTTTTGGCGGTGGCTTTTGGCGCGGCGATCGATTCGGCGATGTCGGCAATCAGTTGGTCTTTGGTCAATGCCATGGTGATGTTCCTTCCCTATCAAATTCAGTAGTTAAGCAGCGAGCTACGACGTTATCGGGCCAGCCCCTGAATTCTGGAGGGCCGCGCCAATCGCGTATGTAGATACGTAAATCGGCGTTTGGTTCGACACGACGCTAGCGTGCTGCCAGCAATGCGCCACGCGAGGGGCGCAAGACCGCGCAAAGCTACCACAGGAATGGATAAATATCCGCTGCGCACTTCGATTTAATGCAGGTTTTTCGGGGGTTTTAGCTTAAAACGCACAAAACTGAACAAAAAACGAACAACCGGCATTTCTGCCAACATCCGGCCACTGCATCACCTTGTCTCTGGGGTAAACTGGACGACTTTTGCAGCACGGCCGTGCACCGCCCCCCAGACTCGCCGAGGACTTCATGCCAATCCGTCATTGTATCGTTCACCTGATCGACAAGAAGCCCGATGGCAGCCCCGCCGTGCTGCACGCACGCGATACCGAACTGGGCGCCTCCGATGCCATCGAAAACCTGCTGGCCGACCTCAACGACAGCTACAACGCCAAGCAAGGCAAGGCGTGGGGCTACTTCCACGGCGAATCGGGTGCCTACCCGCTCAGTGGCTGGTTGAAGCAGTACCTGGAAGCAGAAAAGGACTTCGCGGCGTTCAGCCGCATCGCCGTCGAACACCTGCAAAAGCTGATGGAAGAGTCCAACCTGTCCACCGGCGGGCACATCCTGTTCGCCCACTACCAGCAAGGCATGACCGATTACCTGGCGATCGCCCTGCTGCACCACAGCGAAGGCGTGGCGGTGAACGCGGACCTCGACGTGACGCCATCGCGCCACCTGGACCTCGGCCAACTGCACCTGGCGGCGCGCATCAACCTGTCCGAGTGGAAGAACAACCAGAATTCCAAGCAGTACATCTCGTTCATCAAAGGCAAGAACGGCAAGAAAGTCTCCGACTACTTCCGTGACTTCATCGGCTGCCAGGAGGGCGTCGACGGCCCAGGTGAAACCCGTACCCTGCTCAAGGCCTTCAGCGACTTCGTCGAAAGCGAAGACTTGCCGGAGGCATCGGCCCGCGAGAAGACCCAGACCCTGGTCGACTACGCCACCACCCAAACCAAGCTGGGCGAGCCGGTGACCCTTGAAGAACTGTCCAGCCTGATCGACGAAGACCGCCCGAAGGCGTTTTACGACCACATCCGCAACAAAGACTACGGCCTGTCGCCGGAGATCCCTGCAGACAAACGCACCCTCAACCAGTTCCGCCGCTTCACTGGCCGTGCCGAGGGGCTGTCGATCAGCTTCGAGGCGCACCTGCTGGGCGACAAGGTGGAGTATGACGAGGTGGCGGGGACCTTGATCATCAAGGGGCTGCCGACGCAGTTGATCGATCAGCTGAAGCGGCGCAAGGACTGATACCGCCTGGGGCGCGTAGCGCGCCCTAGGCGTTGCTGAACGAGGCCACCAGCGCCTCCTTGGCCGATTTACGCAGCCGCTTCACCAGCCGCTCCTGGCGCAGCGCTTCGCCTTTGTCGGGCCACTGCTCGACATACACCAGCGCCTGCGCCGGGCTGGTCTTGAAGTACCGCGCCCCTTGCCCTTTCTGATGCGCCAGAAAGCGCCGCTGCGGGTCATCGCTGATCCCGCAATACAGTGACCCATTGGCCGCCCGCACCAGGTACACATACCAAGGTTTTACTGCCTGATCCGGCACTGCTTCACTCACGACGCCTGCTCTTTCCGTTAGTTGCCTTGGCTGTGCTGGAACGCCCGCAGGCCTTTGAACGCCTGCTGGCGCACCTTGTTCTGAATCAGCGGCGACCAGCCCAGCAGCACCCCGGGGGCCCCCAATGCCTGGCGCGACCAGCGCCAAAGGTCGAAGCT